>CAKSVR010000001.1 GCA_934504345.1 uncultured Agathobaculum sp.
GAGCCGAAGATAACGCCCGTGCGATAGGGATCGAAATTGCCTTCCTTGAGGCCCGCCTGCTCGACAGCCTGAATCGCTGCCGCCATTGCGTAATGCACATTTGCATCTGCGCGGCGCGCCTCACGCTTCTCCATATACTGGGTCGGGTCGAAGTCCTTGACCTCTGCGCCCAGCTTTACCTTAAAATCGGATACATCAAACTTGGTGATGGGACCGATGCCGCATTTGCCGGTCTTGAGCGATTCCCAAAACGTCGGCACATCATTACCGACCGGAGTGATGGCACCCATGCCGGTGATTACTACACGTTCCATATATTTGCTCCTTCATTCCAGTATCGTAACTGTGCAGCCACTGCACAGTGTCAAATCTTAGTAGAGTCCGCCGTCCGCGATGATGGTCTGGCCGGAAATATAGCTTGCCGCGTCCGATGCGAGAAACGCGACAACGCCCGCGATCTCCTCCGGCTTGCCGAAACGACCGAGCGCGATCTGCTTCTTGGCATTCTCGCGGATGTCCTCCGGCACCTTGTCGCTCATCTCGGTGGCGATCCAGCCCGGTGCGACAGCATTTACCGTGATGCCGCGTGCGCCCAGCTCCTTGGCGGCGGTCTTGGTCATGCCGACCATGCCGGCCTTTGCCGCAGTGTAGTTGATCTGGCCGTAGTTGCCGGTGAACGCCGAAACCGAGGTGATGTTGATGATACGGCCCTGCTTGGCGCGCATCATCATCGCACCGCACAGGCTGAGCATATTGAATGCGCCCTTGAGGTTGGTACGGATAACGTCGTCGAACTGGTCCTCCTTCATGCGGACCATCAGACCGTCGCGGGTGATGCCCGCGTTGTTGACGAGGACATACGGCACGCCGATCTCTTCCTTAATTTCTTTCAGCGCAGTATTGCAGGCATCATAATCCGCAACATCCCACTGCTTCACATAAGCCTGAACGCCATGTGCGCGGCACTTTTCGGCCACAGCCTCGGCCTTTTCCACCGAGGAGGCACAGTTGATGAGGACATCGAAGCCGTCCTGCGCCAGCTTTTCCGCGATCGCCGCGCCAATGCCGCGGGAACCGCCGGTAACGATTGCTAAACTCATTGTTTACTCCATTCTATACACAGGTAGGAGTTAGGAGGTAGGAGTGAGGAGTTTTCGCAACTCTTCACTCTCCACTCTTCACTCTCCACTCTTCACTCTCCACTCTTATTCAAATCTCTTGTAAGCGTTCTTGAGCAAATCCTCTGCCTGTGCGGTCATGCCCTTGAGGATTTCCTCGCACGGATGCAGCTCCTTGAGCATACCCGCGATCTGGCCGGACATGAACGTGCCCTCCTCATAGTTGCCGTCCTGCACGGCCTTACGCAGAGAACCAGCGGTAGCCTTCTCAAGCTCCTCGAGCGAGGCATCGGTGTTCTGCTTCTCGAGCTCGAGGCACTTGCGCGCCATCGGGGTCTTGAGCGAACGCACCGGATGACCGGACGGACGGCCGGTAACAACGGTCGAAATGTCGGTCGCCTTGAGGACGAGCTCCTTGTACTTATCCGAGATATAACATTCGTTGGAGGCGAGGAACACGGTGCCGCACTGTACGCCCTCAGCGCCCAGCATCATGGCAGCTGCCATGCCGCGGCCGTCCGCGATGCCGCCTGCGGCGATGACCGGAATGCTCAGCGCATCAACGACCTGCGGAACGAGCGGCATGGTGGTCAGCTCACCGATGTGGCCGCCGCCTTCCATGCCCTCTGCGATAACGGCATCCGCACCGGCGCGCTCCATGCGCTTTGCCAGCGCAACGGAAGCGACGACCGGCATGACCTTGATGCCTGCATTCTTCCAGTCCGCGATATACTTGCCCGGATTGCCCGCGCCGGTGGTCAGCACCTCGATCTTCTCATCGATGGCAAGCTGCGCCAGATCGTCCGCATTCGGGGAGAGCAGCATGATGTTCATGCCGAGCGGCTTGTCCGTGATGGCACGCGCCTTGTGGATCTCCTCGCGGATGTAATCCACCGGAGCCGCGCCGCCCGCAATGATGCCCAGACCGCCTGCCTTGGAAACCGCAGCCGCAAGATGATGCTCTGCGATCCACGCCATCGCGCCCTGCACGATCGGGTATTCGATACCGAGAAGTTCTGTGATCTTGGTTTTCATAGGTCATTCTCCCCTTTTATATAGGTAATTTCTTGTAATTCTAAATCCATCAAATTATTATAGCATATTTTTCACGAAATGTAACCCAATGTTATTGCACTGAATATCCGGTATCGTACATTTTCGTTGAACATTGTACTGTAATTACAGCTTGAGTACAAAAGCGCCGTAAGTAAGTCCGCCGCCAAAGCCGGTGCAGACGATGGTCTGGCCCTCATGCAGCAGGCCGTTCTTCCGCATTTCGTTCAGGCAGATGGGCACGCTGGCCGACGAGGTATTGCCGAAACGGTCCATATTGACGTAAATCTTCTCTTTCGGCAGATGGTAGCGCTTGGCGATGACATCCAGGATACGCAGGTTGGCCTGATGCGGCACCACCCAGTCGATGTCGTCCGCCGAAACGCCCGCCCGCTTGAGTGCGGTGTCGATGGCCAGCGGGACCGCTCTTGCGGTGAAGCGCACGACCGGTGCGCCCTGCATTTTAAGGAAACGCGCCTTCGGATCTACCGGACGTTCCTCCGCGAACGGGTCCTCGACCGGGAGCGCCTGCATTTGCAGGTATTCGCCGCCCGAGCCGTCCGCCGCGCTGAACGTGGACAGGATGCCCGTTGTTTCGTCCTCGGTCGCCTGATAGATGGCCGCCGCCGCGCCGTCACCGAACAGGATGCAGGTCGAGCGGTCGGTGTAGTCCACAATGCGCGACAGCGTTTCCGCCGACACGACGAGCACGGTCTTTGCCTTGCCCGATTTGATATAGCTGTCCGCGATGTCCGTCGCGGAAACAAAGCCGGTGCAGGCGTTGTTGATGTCGAACGCGCCGACCTGCCGTGCGCCCAGCTTGTCCTGCACGATGGCGGCGGTATTCGGCGTGTTGGTATCCGGCGTGCAGGTGCTCACCAGGATCAGGTCGAGCTCCTCCGCCGAGATGCCCGCGTCAGCCAGCGCATCCTGCGCCGCGCCGAGCGCCAGCTCCCATGTATGGGTGTTCTTCGCGATGCGGCGTTCGCGCACGCCGGTGCGCTGCACGATCCACTCATCGTTGGTATCTACCATTTTTTCCAGCATGGCGTTTGTAAGGACAAAGTCCGGGATGCACGCGCCCGTGCCGATCAGTTTACTGTTGATGATCTCCACGCTCCTAAAAAGTCCAAATCGCTCTCCCAAAAAGCGTGGAAAAGCGACAATAGTTTGATTGACAAAGTATTCTCCGACTATTATAATAAAAGCACAGGAAAATGTCAAGGCGGCGCGGCATATTTCGCAACACTTCGCACAGAAATATGCGTTAACGTTCTATGCCGTCTAAATTTGATGATTATTTGGGAGGAACCAAACGTGAACTACGGTTTTGCATTTTTCCCCGGTCAGGGCGCACAGGCGCCGGGCATGGGCAAGGATCTTTTTGAGAACTCTCAGGCGGCCAAGCTGGTCTTTGAGGAGGCGAGCGACGGCGCGGGTCTGGATGTAGCCAAGCTGTGCTTCGAGAGCGACAAGGCAGTGCTCTCCCGCACCGAGAACAGCCAGATCGCCATTTTCACGCATTCCATGGCAGCATGGGCTGCATTAAAGGAAGCAGGCGTGGAATTTCAGGCAGCGGCCGGCTTCTCGCTCGGCGAATACACCGCACTGGCAGCAGCCGGCGTTGTTTCCCTTGCGGACGGCGTGAAGATCGTTTCCATGCGCGGCAAGCTGATGCAGCAGGCGGCGGATTCCATCGACGGCGGCATGGCGGCCATCCTCGGTCTGGAGGATTCGGTTATCGAAGAAGCCTGTGCAAAGGTGACCTCCGGTGTCGTTCGTCCGGTAAACTACAACTGCCCGGGTCAGCTCGTTATCGCAGGCGAAAAGGCCGCTCTGGCAGAGGCCATCGAGAACTGCAAGGCCGCAGGCGCACGCCGCGCGCTCCCGCTCGCGGTATCCGGCGCGTTCCACACCCCGCTGATGGCAAAGGCTGCGGCAGAGCTGCGTGCTTACGTTTCCGATTTCACGTTCTCCGCACCCAAGATGGATATTTACTCCAATCTGGACGGCAAGGTCTACGACTGCTCCGACCTGCCCGCACACCTCGAGCAGCACATGGTTTCTCCGGTGCGCTGGACCCAGCTCGTCAAGAACGGCATGGCGGCGGGCCTGACCTCGGCGTGCGAGATCGGCCCCGGCAAGACGCTGACCGGCTTTGCGGGCAAGATCAGCAAGGAGCTGACCTGCAAGACCGTGCAGGATATGGCAGGCGTGCAGGCGGCTGCGGAGTAAGCTCCGCGCAAAGGTGTATGCAAAAAGGCTTCGGATGGTATCCGAAGCCTTTTTTATACCGCAACCATTGATGAATACATAAATCGTAGGGCGCGACGACTCGGCGCGCCGTGGTCAAACGAAATAAAACGTGTACATCGGCGTGCCGAGGTCGTCACGCCCTACGGAAACGGTATTGCGAATGGTCGCACTTACTCCCACAAACCCTTTGCCTTCATATCCGCGATGTAATCCTCGATATTGTCCGCGTTCAGGATCTTCGAGCCGGAATCGATAACCGTTTCCACCTTATAGCCCTCCAGCGCATCGACGGCGGCCTCGATGGCCTTATAGCCCATATCGTAGCCCTGCTGGGCAATATCGACGGTCAGTTCGCCGCGCTCGAGCGCCTCGACTGCCGCGCGGTTGCCGTCAAAGCCGCAGATGACCGCCTTGGCATATGCCGCATTGCCGCTGTCCTCGATGACCTTGATGACCGAGAGCGCCATGTCGTCACCCGTGACGAGCACGGCATCCACACCCTGCGGATACTTCTGCATGACGGCCTCCATCGCGGCGGCGGCGCGGTCCGGCTGGGCATCGCAATACTGCACCTCGAGCACGGTTCCGTCTGCCTCTGCCACGGCGCTGCGGTAGCCGCGCAGACGGGCTTCGTGGGTTTCATCGCCCTGTGCGCCGGTCAGGATAACGACCTGCGGCTTGTCCGCGCCGTTGGCTCTGGCCTGCTCCATCGAGACATCACCGCCGTCCTTGGCGGCCGCTTCATTGCCCGTGCCGACAAACGCCGCCTTTTTATCCGAGGTAAAGTCCGTATCCAGCGCGATGACCGGCTTTTCCGCCGTCGATACCAGCGTTGCCGCCGAATCCGACTGCAAGGGCGCCACGACTGCGGCATCCACGCCGTCATTGTGCAGAACGGTTTCGATCATGTTCATCTGCTCGTCATACGCCGTTGCCGAGGTCGGTGACTGCACATCGACCTGCACGTTTCCGTGCTCTGCCGCATACGCTTCCGCGCCCGCGACGACCTTTTTGAAATGCTCGTCCGTGTGCTTGACGATCATCGCGATGTGGTACACCTCACCGGTGTCCGCGCCCGCGCTGTCCTGTCCGCCGCACGCGGTCAGTCCCGTCAGACACAGCATTCCGGCCAGCATCGCCACCATTCTTCTCTTGTTCATGGTTCAGACTTCCTTTCCCCGGAATCTCTCTTTTCTCTCCGCCCGGAGCAGCTCCCCGGATGCAAGCACATTTTAGCACATATTCGGCCGTCCTGCAACTTCTCACGGCAGTTAAAAAGGCATCCTCCGCAGAGAATGCCTTTTTCTGTATTTTATTGAATTATTTGTTCAGCCGCTGCTCCATGTAATTGTGTGCGTTCAGCTCAATCGTATCATCGAGCGGCGCGAGCGGCTCCACCCTGCCGTAACGCTGCTCGAGTGCGGTCTGCAAAATGAAATCACACAAAACCGGGTTCTTCGGCAGCAGCGAACCGTGCGAGTAAGTCGCGAACACATTGTTGTAGCGTGCGCCCTCGGTCTGATCCTCGCCGTTGTTGCCGTAGCCCTTTATCATCATGCCGAGCGGCGCGACATCCTCACCGAGATAGGTCTTACCCGAGTGATTCTCGAAACCGACCACGATCGAGCCGCTGCTCTCGGGCGTGGTGCGGTACATATAGTTGCCGATCATGCGCTCTTTCGCGCCGATGGTGTGGACGTTGATCGCGCCGATGAAGTCGAGCTGCACGCCGTCCCACGTTTTGTAATACTGACCCAGCATCTGATAGCCGCCGCAGATGGCGAGGAACACCTTGTTGTCCTCAACTGCCGAGCAGATGTCCTTGCCCTTGCCCGAACCGAGGTCGCGCAGCAGCACCTCCTGCTCGAAATCCTGTCCGCCGCCGATGAAAAAGATGTCGTATTTGTTCGCATCGAGCGGCTGGCCGATCGAGCACTCGTCCACGTTGACCTTGATGCCGCGGCTCTCCAGACGGCGCTTCATCGTGATGATATTGCCCCGGTCACCATACAGATTGAGGATGTCGGGGTACAGATGGCAGATATTGAGTTCCATTTTTGTCCCCTCCCTTATTCGTAGAACGCCTTAACGTCCGTGTGCTTGCTGATCTCGCCGCGCAGGTCGAACATGGCGGTGTAGGTCGGCATGAGGAACGCCGGTGTCCCGTCCGAGGCGATCTCGGTCAGCAGCTTGTCATATGCGCGGATGACCTCGATGCGGTCGGGCGTGAAGCCCGCGTATTTCAGGCGCAGCGCCATATCATCCGCGCGCACGCCGGAAACAAGGATGCGCGTGAAGCGGTCCTGCTGCTCGGCAAGCGCCTCGAAGTCAACGTCCCAGATCCAGCTGATGTCCGTGCCGTCCGCGAAGCGGTCGTTGAGCAGGAATGCCAGCTTGCAGCAGCCCTCGTCGTGCGCGATGAGGTTGATGACCTGATTGAAGCCCGCCGGATTCTTGACCAGCATCATGCGGGCCTGCGCCTGTCCGAGCGTGAACTGCTCGGCGCGGCCGAAGCCGCACTCGAACTGCGAAAGCGCGCTGACGGCGGTCTGCTCGTCGATGCCGACAACGTGCGCGACAGCGGCCTCTGCGGCGGCGTTATAGATGTTGTAGCCGCCCGGCAGATTAACGTGTACCTCGTGTTCATGGCCGAAAATGTTCAGCACGATGTCGGACGAATCTGCGCCGGTGGACAGCACCTTGGTGACAGCGACCTGCGGGGTCTGGCGGTGATAGCCGCACTTCGGGCAGCGGAAGCCGCCGAGATGGCCGTAGGTGATGTAGTCGTACTCGTACTCGGTCTTGCAGTGGATGCAGTACGGCGCGTCCGACAGCTCGTGCGCGATCTCCTTGTAGATCGGGCCGTTCACGCCGAACCAGACGATCTTGTTCGGCACGTTGTCCGCCAGCGAGGCAGTCAGCGAGCAGTCCGCATTCAGGCACAGCGTTGCATCCGGAACGTGCGTGATGCCCTCGCGGATCGCGCCCAGCGTGTGCGTGATCTCGCCGTAGCGGTCGAGCTGGTCGCGGAAAATGTTGTTGACGACAAGGCACTCGACCGGGAGATATTCGCTCGTGCGGCGGAATGCGGCCTCATCGCACTCGATGAGCGCGTGCGTATACGGGCATTTGCCGGACAGCGTGGAATGCTGTGCAAATACCGCGATGATGCCGGTCAGCAGGTTCGCGCCGGACTTGTTGGAGAAATATTTGAGTCCCGCATCGGCAAACGCCTGCTCGATCATGCGGGAGGTGGTGGTCTTGCCGTTGGTGCCGGTCACGACCGTGACCTTTACGCCGCGCGACAGCTCGCCGAGGATGTCCTTATCGATCTTCAGCGCCAGCTTGCCCGGCAGGTTGGTGCCGCCGCGTCCCAGCTTTCGCAGGACAGCGCCCGATGCCTTGCACACCAGCACCGCCAGTCTGGTTTGGAGTTTCATTGCTCTAACCTCTTTTTCAAGTCATATGTAGTAAGTATATCGCATTTTTCCGTTCAGCACAAGAAAGAAAATCGACAACACGCATATCCCTCAGCGGTTGCGTATTGTCGATTTCTATGTTATGCTGTATGTGGCGCTGCCGGACACGGAAAAAGCGGTTAGTCCCCTGACTCGTCAGGGGTGCTTCCTGCCCCCTGTTTGAAAGGGGGTATGTTCCATGAGTACATCCGAAGTATTACAGCTTTGCTTAGTAATCATTGGAATCTGTGATCTGTTCATTCAGATAAACGCGAAGAAGTAACCGCCTCGTCTGCAAACCACGCGGTTACTTCTTTGTAATTCGCTATGGGGACTGACCGTTTTTCCGGCAGCGCCACCCTTTATGCTTCTATTATAGCATCGAGTTTATATAAGGTCAACACATTACTCGAGTTTATATAAACTCAACTGCAAATCGGTTTGCCAAAGGCAACAATCCGGCGTACATATTGACTTTCCGGTGTGCATATGTTATGATAAAGCGCAATAAGGGAGTAGTCGGCGCGGATGTTCCGCCGCGCGGCAGAGCCAACATACTGAGGAGGACGCTCCTCTGGTTTTGCATGAAATGACGAGACTTATCTGTTCTACGCGGCAGATGGGTCTTTTTTTGTGCCTTATTTCTGCCGCACAAACGATTGAGGAGGACAAGAAATGGGTTTTCTGGAGTTATTTTTGATTGCGGTGGGACTGTCGATGGATGCGTTTGCGGTGTCGATCTGCAAGGGTCTGAGCGTACGCACGCTGCGGCCGAAGCACGCCCTCATCTGCGGCCTGTATTTCGGCGGATTTCAGATGCTGATGCCGCTGATCGGCTTTGCGCTGGGCGTTCGCTTCCAGTCTCTCATCACGAGCATCGACCACTGGATCGCATTTGTGCTGCTGGCGCTCATCGGCGCGAACATGGTGCGCGAGTCGCGCGAGCAGGATAGTGAAAACGTCAGTGATTCGTTCCGCTTTATGACCATGCTGCCGCTGGCCGTCGCGACAAGCATCGATGCGCTGGCTGTCGGCGTCACATTCGCGTTTTTGCAGGTCAATATCGTTCCGGCGGTGACGTTCATCGGCGCGACCACGTTCACGCTGTCGTGCATCGGCGTGAAGATCGGCCATGTGTTCGGCACGAAATACAAGTCCCGCGCAGAGCTGTTCGGCGGCTGTGTTCTCATTCTCATGGGACTGAAGATCCTGCTGGAGCACCTTGGATTTCTGGGGTAAATTTTGATTTATCGATACGCGGAAACCGGCTTCACCAATCACAATTCATGCAAAAGAGGGAGTTTCTCACGAAACTCCCTCTTTTTTAGAAGCCCTCACGGTGTACCATCTGGTACAGCAGCGCATTGACGATGGATGCGGCAACATTCGAGCCGCCTTTGCGGCCTCTTGCGATGATATACGGTGTTTTTCCGCCGATGAACAGCTCTTTCGCCTCGACCACGTTGACAAACCCGACCGGCACGCCGATGACGAGCGCGGGCGCGACAACACCCTCGTTTATCAGCTCGTACAGACGGATGAGCGCGGTCGGCGCGTTGCCGATGGCGAAGATGAGCGGCCCGTCGAATTTGGCGGCGTGCTCCATCGACACCACGGCGCGGGTCACGCCGCGCGACTTGGCCTCCTTGGCGACCTGCTCGTCCGCCATCAGGCAGAGTGCTTTGCCGCCCAGCTTCGCGAGCGTGGCCTTGCTCACGCCGGAGAGCGCCATATTGGTATCCGTCACGACCGTCGCGCCTGCCGCCAGCGCCGCCTTTGCCTTGTCGATCACGTCCGGCGAGAACGCGAGGTTATCCGCATAGTCGAAATCCGCCGTGGTATGGATAACGCGCTTGACCACCTCCGCGATGCCCGCCGGAAATGTACGGTCGCCCAGTTCGGCGGTGATGATCTCAAAAGACCGCTTCTCGATGTCCTGCGGCTTCATGTATCCGTTCAAAATTCGATTCCCTCCCGCGCGGCGATGCCCTTTTCATACGGGTGCCGCCGCATTGTCATTTCGGTGATATAATCCGCGTGCGCCCGCAGATTCTCCGACGGATTCCGTCCGGTCAGCACGACTTCGAGCGCATCCGGCCTGGTTTCGAGAAAGTCGGTGACGGTTTTCTCATCCAGAAACCCGCATGAGATCGCCGCGCACACCTCATCCAGCACGAGCAGCCGCGCCTGCGCCCGCACAGCGAAGCCGGCTGCCGCCGCGAATGTCCGCGAGAGCGCCTCCGCCGTCTGCCGCTTCTCCTCGTCCGTCATGCGGAACGAGAATTTGCC
Organism: uncultured Agathobaculum sp.; assembly: GCA_934504345.1. GTDB lineage: Bacteria > Bacillota > Clostridia > Oscillospirales > Butyricicoccaceae > Agathobaculum. The sequence continues at coordinate 10,175 of CAKSVR010000001.1, forward strand.
GACCGGATTGGCCGCCAGCAGCGTTACCTCAGGCAGCTTTGCCAGCACGCGGCATTCGCCCGAGGTCCCGTCCTTGAGGAATTGCGCGAACACGACCTTGCCGCCGTGACCCGCACAGCGCACGGTCAGTCCGACCGCCGCCGTCGTTTTTCCCTTGCCCTCTCCGCAGTAAAGGTGAACCAGTCCTGTCATTCTTCGCCCTCCATCACGCGGTAAATACGCTCCATATCGAGCGATTTCCGCACCGAATCCGCCAGTTTATCATACTGCTGCTCCTTATAGGCGGCCGTGTCGAGCACCTCGCCGGTGAGCGTGACACCCTTTCGCTCAGCCAGCGCCTGTGCCAGCCGCTGGGCCGCCTCGGGCGCATCGAACACGCCGTGCAGATAGGTTCCGCAGGCGTTCTCCGCCTGACAGCCGTCCGCGCCGCTGCCCGTCTGCACGAACGCCGCCGCGCCCTCGTCACGCACGGTTTCGCCCATGTGTATCTCGTAGCCCGCAACGGCCAGCCCGGAAAGTCCCGCCAGCACGCCGCGCACCTCGAGCACCGTGCCGCGTGTCTGCGTGGTGGTCTTGTGCGGGCGGAACACCGTGTCGATGGGCAGCAGACCCATCCCGCGCAGACTGCCGCCGCCCTCGGTGTTCTCCGGGTCGGACACCGTGCGGCCCATCATCTGGTAGCCGCCGCAGATGCCGAAAACAGGCGTGCCCGCCGCGTGGGCTTTGAGTATCTGCGCCTCCATGCCGCTCTCGCGCAGCCAGCGCAAATCGGCCAGCGTGGATTTCGTGCCCGGCAGGATGATGAGGTCGGCGCCAGCGAGCTGCGCGGGTCTGTCCGCATACGCGACACCCACACCCGGAACGCGCGAAAGTGCGGAAAAGTCGGTGAAATTGGACAGTCGCGGCAGCTTTACCACCGCAATGTTCACCAGTGCGGGAGCAGCCTTTGTGTCCAGCCGCTCGGAAAGGCTGTCCTCATCGTCGATGTCGAAATGGCCGTAAGGCACCACGCCGAGCACCGGCTTGCCGGTCAGCGCCTCGAGCTGGGCCAGACCCGGCCGCAGTATCTCCACATCGCCGCGGAATTTGTTGATGATAAGGCCCTTGATCCGCGCCTGTTCGTCCTCCTCGAGCAGCTTGACCGTGCCGTACAGCGAGGCGAACACGCCGCCGCGGTCGATGTCGCCTACCAGCAGAACGGGCGCATCCACCAGCTTCGCAAGGCCCATGTTGACAATATCATCCTGCTTCAGGTTGATCTCCGCCGGACTGCCCGCGCCCTCGATGACGATGATGTCGTTCTCGGCGGCGAGGCTGTCGAACGCCTCCTTTATAATAGGAAGCAGCGCCTTTTTGTGTCCCCAGTATTCGCGGGCGGTGCGGTTGCCCTGTGCCTCGCCCATGATGATGACCTGCGAACCGACGTCGCTCGTGGGCTTGAGCAGGATCGGGTTCATCCGCACATCGGGCGCGATGCCCGCCGCCTCGGCCTGCACGACCTGTGCGCGGCCCATCTCTTTGCCGTCCGCCGTGATGAACGAGTTGAGCGCCATATTCTGCGACTTGAACGGCGCAACTTTGTAGCCATTCTGCCGGAAAATGCGGCACAAAGCCGCACACAGCAGGCTTTTTCCGGCATTTGAGCAGGTGCCCTGTATCATGATTGTTTTAGCCATATTCCCCTCCCTATCATTCACATTATATCGTAGGGCGCGACGACCCCGGCGCGCCGTTTATGCCGACAGCATTCGATTTACAGCGGCGCGCCGAGTCGTCGCGCCCTACGGGTTCAGTACTCGCAAAAGCTGCTCGCTTGCTTCTCTTGTTTTGACCGCAACGCGGTAATATCCCTCTGAAAGCCCGCGATAATTGCTGCAATTTCGTATCATTACGCCCTTTGCGGCGAGTTTTTCGTGCAGTTTGGTGTCATTCGAGCGGAACAGCAGGAAGTTGGCCTCCCCCGGAAAGACCTGCAATCCGTGGGCTGCAAGTCCGTCGGATAAAAACGTTCGCTCCTCCGCGATGCGCTTTGCGGTTTCGATCGCCCAGTCCTGTGCATTCGCCGCCGCAACAGCACACGCCTGTGCAGGCACAGACACGTTCCACGGCTGTCCCGCGCGGTAGAGCGCCTCGATGAGCGCCGTGTCCGCTGTCATGCACCAGCCGAAACGAATGCCCGGCACGGCATACATCTTGGTGTACGCCCGCAGGATGATAAGGCTGGGACAGGATTCCAGCAGGTCTTTGAGCGTGTGGCGATCTGCATCGAGCAAAAAGTCGTTAAAGCACTCGTCAACGACCAGTATTATGCCGTTTTCCGCGCATTTTCGGACAAGTTCCCGCATCAGGGACGGCTCTGCGGTCCGTCCGGTCGGGTTGTTCGGATTGCAGAGATACACAGCATCAAAATCCGGTGAAATATCCTCAAAAATGCGTTCTTTCAACGCAAATCCGTCGGTTTCGCGCAGATAATGTACGCAAATCTCTGTGCCGGACAGTGTGCGCTCGTACTCCGCGAACGTTGGCGCGGTGAGCAGCACTTTTCGAGGCTTCAGCACCGCCGCCAGCCGGTCGAGCACATCCGCCGCACCGTTGCCGCAGTACAGAAAATCCGGGTTCACACCCTCTCGCGCACCGATAGCCCGCCGCGCCGCGCGGCAGAACGGATCGGGATACTGTGTGCAATCATCCACAGCCCTGTGCATTGCCGCACACACCACCTCCGGAATACCGAACGGATTGATGTTCGCGGACAGGTCGAGCGGCGCTGCACCGTAGCGGTCGATATAGGTCTGAATATCGCCGCCATGGACGTAGGTTGGCAATGATTTCACCCTTTCTAATGGTAGATATGTGGCACTCGTAGGACGCGACGACTCGGCGCGCCGCATATGCATCCCTGCTACCGCACAAACGGCGTGCCGGGGTCGTCACGCCCTACGGAAGCGAATTCTGAACAATCAGCCGAACCGCACAGCACAAAACCAGCGCAAGCACGCTTGCCGCCGTCATCAGATCGACCGTCGCGAGAATATCTGTGCGGTCTACGCGGCGCATTGGGTCGCCAAATGCGGCTTTTTTGACGATTTTTCCGAAGTAGCTGGCATCGCCGCCAAGCTGAATGTGCAATGCGCCCGCGCACACAGATTCGGTCTGGCCGGCGTTCGGGCTCTTGTGCTTATTGCGGTCGCGGCGGTAGATGCGGAGCGCGTTGCGGTTGTCGAGGCGCAGCATTCCAGCTCCGGCGATCATGCACAGCGCGGACAGTCTGGCCGGGATAAAGTTAAAAATATCGTCCATTTTCGCGGAAAACTTGCCCAAATATTCGTATTTATCGTTGTGATAGCCGACCATGGAATCCAGCGTGTTGACCGCCTTGTACAGCATTCCGAGCGGCGCACCGCCGATGAGCATGAACATGAGCGGCGACACCACGCCGTCGGTCAGATTCTCGGCCACGGTTTCGACGGCAGCCTTGATGACGCCCTCCTCGGTCAGCTCGGCCGTGTCACGGCCGACGTACCACGCGATGGCCTTGCGGCCCTCCTCGAGCGACTGTTTGACCGCGCCGTAGACATGGTATCCCGCATCTGCAAGGCTTTTTCGTGCGAAAATCAGCCAACAGAGCAGCGTTTCGGCTGCAAATCCGAGCCAGAAGTTCACGCCGCGCAGCCAGCGCAGCACAAAAAACGGCACAGAAAAGCTCACGCCGCAGGTGATGAGCCACAGCAAAATTCCAGCGAATGTCAATGCCGCAGGCGTTGCGGGAAATATCCTCCGCAGCACTTTTTCAGTCGTTGAAATGAGTTTTCCGACCGCACAGACCGGATGCGGCAATTTTTTCGGGTCGCCGAGCAGCCAGTCGAGTGCGAAGCCGAGCAGAACGGCAAAGGTTATCGTCATGGTTTTTCTCCTTTGATGAATTGCGGCACGCCTGCAGTCACGCGCACGACTGCATCCGCTTCCTGTGCCAATGCACAGCACAGCCGTCCGACTGCTTCGCGCCAGTTTTCGTCCGCACGGTCGATGGGGACCACGCCGCAGCCGATCTCGTCACAGGTAACAGCATGGCCGCGCAGCTCGTCCAGCAGCGATTGCGGATCGCGGTTTTCCCGCAGCATTTCATGCACAATTTCGTGCAGATTTTCAATTTTCGGCAGGTTTTGATACAGTTTTTCAGCAAGCATACGTTTTCCCTGATACGCACCGCCGATAATGAGTACCGTCATAAAATCAGCCCTCCCACGGCTGCAAATACGAGCGCGAGCAGCTCGGAAACCGAGATGCAGAAGCCCGCTAAATCTCCGGTGACACCGCCGAACACGCGGCGGCTGATGTGCTCATGCACAGCATACCACACAACGAGCCCAATGACCAGCGCTTTCGCTGCTGTCAGCGCGTGCGGCACGCGATACGCCCACAAACCGATCAGCACCGAAAACAGCACAAATTCAGCAATCAACATAGTAGATACTGCACGTTTATCGCTGTTTTCCGCAAAGATATGTGCCAGACCGCTGTCTTTCGCGCACGGCGATGCTACTACCTTGCGGCCGCCCATCGTCCGTGCAAAAGCAAATCCTGTGCACGCCAGCGGCAAAAGCACAGGACGGTCGTAGATCTGCGCGAAGCAGCCGACCTCCACCAACAGGAACGCCATCAGCCACAGCGGCCCGAACGCGCCGACGTGCGGGTCTTTGAGGATGGCGAGGCGCTTTTCGCGATCGCCGAACGAGCACAGCGCATCGCAGGTGTCGCACAGACCGTCGAGGTGGATGCCGCCCGATACTGCCAGCGGGATAATCGCCGCGATCACAGCATAAAACACGCCCACCGCGCCGAAATGCATACAAAACGCGAACCAAATCCACTCCAAACCGCCGATCAGCACACCGATGAGCGGCAGGAAGCCCAGCGCCCAGCGCATGGTCTGCTTTTCCCATTTCACCTGCGGCACGGGTATCGCTGAATACATCGAAAACGCCACTAAAAGGCCGCTGATCACACTTTTCAAGGCTGTTTTCCCTCCTTTATCGGCAGTAAAATGCCGCATACCGATTCATATACCGCATCCGCCTGTTCGGTCAGCGCCTGATGCAGTTCGCCTAATATCTTGATATATTGCAGGGTTTCCGGCGGGTACGGTACACCGTCCGAGAAGATTTCGTTGGAAACAATCACCAGAATTTCACAGTATTTTTGCAGATTTTCCACGCCTGCAAGAATCGTGTCGAACGCTGTTTTTTCTCCCGCACCCTCGGGTGCAAACAGCTCATTTGCCAGCAGATTGCCCAAATCCTCGAGCAAAATTCCGTCATATCGCTGAGAGAGTGCGAGATGTGCCAAATCGAGCGTGCGCTCCACCGTGTCGAAGCCTTTGCCCGCCCGCAGTGCCCGATGCCGCGCGATGCGCGCCTCTGCGGCCCTGCCAAACGGTTGCATAGTGGCAAGATACAGGCATTTCTGTGCTTTTTCACACATGATACGCTCACCGTGTTCGGATTTGCCCGAGGCAGCCCCGCCTGTCACTAAAATCAGCATTTATTCGCCCCTTTCTCTTGCAATCTGCCGTGGTTTCCGATACAATAGCCTTATCTAAGTAAACAGGAGTAAGGAAAAATGGAACTGCATTACGAAATCACCAAACAGGATTACATTGATTTTAACTTGAATTATTTCAATAATAACGCCGTTGTGCAGCGCAGCATCCGCACCATGCGTATCGCCACCGTGGCGATCGTCATTCTCGGCGGCAGCGCCCTGATGTACTGGCTGCACGCCCTCACGCCGGTTTCTATGCTGGTGTATCTTGCTCTGGCGGCGGTCTGCTTTTTCGGCACGCCGCGCTATATGCAGCACAAAGTCGTGAAAAATACCGAGCGAATCCTCCGCAATGCGAAGAATAAACAGCTCTGCGGCCCGAAAACACTCACGCTTCGTGACACTGAGTTCGAACTGACCGGCGAGAATGAGGACACGATTTACCAGTATGCCGCCGTTCAGCGTACCGCGACCGACGACAAGCACTACTATATTTTTGTGGACGAGTTTTCCGCTGTCATCGTACCGTTTGCTGCGTTCGAGAGCGATGAACAGAAGCATACTTTCTACGATAGAATCACCGCAAATATCGAGGATGAAGCGCTGAAATGCTAACTTTTCTGCCTGTTAAGCACCGAGTTATCGCTCGGTGCTTTTTATTTTTGCGGCGTGTACGCCTCCATGCCGATGTCCGCGAAGCTGACCATTTCGCGATATGGTGCGAGCGCAAGATCGAGCAGCGCCACGCCTGCCGCCGCGCCGGTACCCTCGCCGAGATGCATTCCCGCCATAAGGAACGGTCGCTTTCCGAGTTTTTCCAACAGCAGGACGCTCGCCGGCTCGTCCGATCGGTGCGCCGCGACCATGAAATCCACAGCCTGTGGACACAATCGCGCCGCGAGGAGCGCCGCCGCGCATGAGATCACGCCGTCCAGCACGACCGGCACGCGCCGCGCCGCCGCGCCGAGATACAGCCCACACAGTCCGGCGATGTCCAGCCCACCGACTTTGTGCAAAATGTCGATCGGATCGTGCGGATTGGGTCTGTGCAGCAACAGCGCTGCTTCGATAACTGCGATTTTATGCTTCAGTTTTTCCGAGGATAAACCTGCGCCGCGACCTGTCACTGCGGCAACCGGCGCGCCGGTCAGCGCCGCTGTGACTGCCGCACTTGTTGTTGTGTTTCCGATACCCATTTCTCCGCCAATCAATAGAGAATATCCCTTTTCAGCGCACATTTCTGCCATATTTATGCCGATTTCGATTGCTTTTACGGCTTCGTCCCATGTCATGGCAGGCTCGTGTGCGAAATCTGCTGTGCCGCGGCGAACATTATATTGCAGCACTTTTTCATTCTGTATTTTGCGCGCAACACCAATATCTACCGGAAATACGTCTATTTTAAGGTGTTTTGCCATCAGGCACACAGTAGAGTCACCGCGGCCCATGTTCTCCGTGACCGTAGCTGTTATATCCTGCCCGCACTGTGTCACGCCCTCGGCTACCACGCCGTTATCCGCGCAGAAAACTACCGCTGCACGACACGAAATATCAGGAACAGGCTGTCCAAGCACGCCCGCCAGCTGCACGATGGCATCCTGCAGCAGGCCAAGTCCGCCGAGCGGCATCGCGATGTTGGCGAAGCGCTCCCGCGCTGCCGCCATGCTTTTTTCGTCAAGTGGACGGATGGCTGCAATGGTCTGTTCGAGTGTCATTTCATGTTCCTTTCTGCACATTTTCGAATAAAATTCGCCGCAATCTCTGGTTTCGCGCGAAAATACAGGTGCGGAAATCCCGCATAAAGCGTATCGCTGGAAAAGCCGCAATCCCATGTGCGGCTGTTGGGTTTGACCGCTCGAAAATCCGCGCCGCTGTCCACAGCCTGTGCATAATGAAACTCATGCGCCGGAAAATTTTCGCCGGCTTTGCACAGCAGATTATCACAGTTTGCGGTGAGCGTGACATAGCCGAACGGCTGCAATCTGTGCATCATGTGTGCTTTTGCAGGCAGCACGCCCGCCATTGCCGCACCGTCGAGTGATTCCAGCAGATACAGGAAGCCGCCGCACTCCGCGATAGTCGGCAATCCGCTTTGGATTGCATTTTTGACTGATTCACGCATATTTTTATTATTTTCTAGCTGTTTTTTGTACAATTCCGGATAGCCGCCGCCGAGATATAATCCGTCAATGTCCTCCGGCAGCTTCTCGTCATCAACAGGAGAAAACGGTACAATTTCCGCGCCTAATTCGCGTAAAACATCGAAATTATCCTCATAATAGAAACAGAACGCACGATCTTTTGCCACCGCGATGCGTACCGGCGTTTCCGTCACGCGCAGGAGCGGCGAACGCTTGTCCGTCAGCGGCTTCGCTGTCCGTGCTAATGCACATACAGCATCGAGATCGATGCCCTGCTCCGCTGCATCGGCCAGTCGGTCGATCTTCTCGCGCAGGTCGGAAAGCTCCGCCGCCGTCACCAATCCGAGGTGGCGGTCGGGTATCTCAGCCTCCGGCACAGGCGGCAGAAAGCCCAGCACGGGCAATCCCGCTTTTTCCGCAATTTGTTTGTAAAATTGATACATTCCCGCTGAAATACCATTCAATATCACGCCTGAAAGCGTGTTTTTTGCAAATGTGCGGAACCCGTAAAGCTCCGCGGCAAGCGACAGCGACTGCCCTTTCGGGCGCATGATGAGCACGGCAGGCGTGCCGGTCGCTCGCGCGAGATGCGCCGCCGAAGCGGTGTCGGTCGTGCCGGAAACGCCGTCGTAAAAGCCCATCACGCCCTCGATGATGCCGATCCCGTCCGCTGGTATGTGCCGCGCCAGCTGATTGCACACACCGATTTCGTCCTCGAAAAACAGGTCGAGATTGCGGCTCGGCACGTCCAGAACCACCGTGTGAAACATCGGATCGATATAGTCCGGGCCGCACTTGAACGCACGGAGGTTTTCGCCGCGCCGCTGGAGCGCCCGCAGAACAGCGGTCGTAACGGTCGTCTTGCCGCAGCCGCTCCCCGTGCCCGCAAACAGCACGCGCGGTGCACTATTTCCCCTCATTTATGCTCCTTCCCGACAAAATAAACACCGGATTGTTCGCAGTCAGCATAGTGTACGCACCGACCGACCTGCCGCGCGTAGCCGCGAGCTGCGTTATCTGTATGTCATTAAATCCCAGTTCCTGCAAAGCGGACTGCGCTGCGAACAGCGTTTCGAGCGCGATCGCGTTCACGACCACGCGCACGGCGGGGTTTTTCGCCTTGGCCAGCGCGAGAATCTCCCGCAGCTCGCCGCCGCTGCCGCCGACAAACACACAGTCCGGCGCAGGCAGATTTTCCAGCACCTCCGGTGCGTGTCCCTCAATAATATTTACATTATAACCGCCTAACTTTGTACGATTTCCGTGCAAAAGCACAGCCGCCTCCGACTTGTACTCAACGGCATAAACGGTGCCGTCATACGCCTTTCGCGCCAGCTCGAGCGTGACCGCACCCGTGCCCGCGCCAATATCCCAGACCGTGTCGGACGGTCGGACGGCCAGCCGATTTACCGACACCCAGCGCACCTCTTCTTTCGTCATCGGCACTTTCGCACGGGTAAGCATTTCGTCCCTAATCGGCTCATTTTTGTTCACTGCACATGGGTTTTCGACCAGCAAAACAGCCAAATCGGCGCACGAAAGTTCTGCCAGCTCTGCGGCTGTGCTGTGCAGCACACGCTCGTTCTCCGCGCCGAGATTTTCACCGAGGTGAACAGGTAAATCGCCCAATCCCGCCTCGGTCAGACACTTGCAGACCGTCTGCGCGTTGTTCTCGCCGCCAGTCAACGCGAATGTAGCTTCGTGGTAGCTGACCGCCCCAAGAATACTCCTAGAACGCCCGTGCAGACTCTTAAAACACAGATTTTCATATGAAATCCCGCATTTTGCACACATATACTGCATACTGGACAATCCCGGCACAAGCTGCACCTTGCCGTGCGGCAGAAGGCGTTCGCGCAGCTTGCCTGCCGCGCTGAAAAATCCCACATCGCCCGAAACGAGCAGCAATATGTGCTTTTCTGTGCACTGTATTGCCTGCTCAGCCAGCTCAGAAAACGCGCAGACCTTCGCCTTGGGCGACAGTGCCGCCAGCCGTTTTGTCGCGAACACCGCCTCCGCCGTTTCCAACGCGCGAACCGCTTCGCCCGTGAGGGTATCCATCGCGCCCATGCCCGCCCCGATGATGGTGAATTTGCGCTGCACTTTTTTCGGCTGTAAACCGAGCAAATCCGTGAGAAATTCCTGCATTTTCGCCTGATTTCTGCCCTGTTCCTCACGCGGACGAGCGATGACCAGCACTTTCGCGCTGATCTCTTTCGCCGCCGCCACCTTTTCCGCGAAGCCGCCGGATGCGCCTGTATCCTTTGTTACGAGGATGTCCGCGCCGATTTCGCGCAGCAGCGCCGCGTTCATCGCCTGCGAGAACGGGCCCTGCATCGCGATGATATGTGCACCCGGAAAGCCGAGCACAGAGCACTTTTCGAGCACCGAGGCGGTCGGCAATACGCGCGGGAACACGCGCTCTCGGTAGTCCTGCACCGCCGTGTAGGCTTCCAGTTCCTTACTGCCTGTGGTGAGCAGCACCCTGCCCGGATGCGCGTTCAGCCAGTCAACCGCAGCGGCTGTATCCAGCACGATTTCGCAGTTTTCGAAAGGTAAAGCGGGCCGCAGCAGGCGCTCGTACCGCGCACCGGCCTCGGCGCACGCTGCCCGCAGATTGTCCGTGACCGCAGCCGCATACGGGTGTGTGGCATCGATGAGCAGCGTGTCAGAAGTCAATCTTTCCGCAATCTCTTTCTCGTCCAGTCGGCCCTCATGGATCGTGATGCCGTCCATCGGCTCCATCACCGTAGCGCCATACTCTGTTGCAACAAAAACCTCCGCCTGTACACTGTTTTTCGATAGAAAACGGCACAATTCATGTCCCTCGGTCGTGCCGGAGAAAATCATCATCTTCATACGCCACGATACCCCCGCGGTGTCACCATGCGGCCGTCCATCACACGGGTCAGGCTGTTTCCGATGAACACAGTCGTGAGCATATCGACCGGCGTATCGAGCAGCGCGCCCAGCGTGGTGAGTGTGAACGATTCGCCCTCACGGCCGATGTTCCGCACCAGCCCGCACACGGTTTCCGGCGATATGATTTCAAGCAGAATTTCGCAGGCTCGGCGCAGATGACCGGTGCGTTTTTTGCTCGACGGGTTGTACAGCGCGATGCAGAAATCTCCCGCCGCCGCGCCGCGCAGGCGCTGCTCGATCTTTTCCCACGGCGTGAGCAGGTCGGACAGGCTGATGCACGCAAAATCACAGGTGAGCGGCGAACCGAGCACCGCGCCGCCCGAACACGCCGCCGTGATGCCCGGAATCACCTCGACCTCGAGGTCGGACTCGTGCTCGCAGAGCTCGAGCAGCAGACCGGCCATGCCGTACACGCCCGCATCACCCGAGGACACGACCGCGACCGTTTTTCCCTGCTTGGCCGCCTCGACCGCCGCCGTGCAGCGCAGCACCTCGCGCGTCATGCCGGACTCGATGCGCTCCTTGCCCGCGATGAGGTTTTCGATGAGATCAAGGTACAGTCCGTACCCCGCCACGCAGTCACATTTTTCCAGCGCACGCACCGCGCGGAGCGTCATCTGCTCCTCGCCGCCCGGCCCGATGCCGATGCAATACAGCTTCATGCTTCGCCCTCCTGTTCTTCGAACGTCACGCGCCAGTCCGGCACGGCGATGGCCGCCGTCACGCCGTTCTGCGCGAATTTGTGCAAGATAAGTGTTCCGTTCTGTGCCGCGCACACAGCCGCGCGTTCGCACACATTATCCACGCCGACCGTCTGCTGCACGAATGCGGACGGTGCAAATTCACCCTTGGCGTTCTGCAGCTCCTCCGCCGTGTAGGTGCTGAACGGCAGACCGTATTTCCGGCAAAACAGCAGCAATCCCGGCTCATTCTGCTTGATGTCGATGCTGGAAACGCTGCAAATGGCCTCCCACGGCAGCTTTTCCGCCGCCAGCGCCGCCTGAACCGTCGCTTCGATCGCCTCCGCGCTCGTGCCCTTGCGGCAGCCGATACCCAGACACGCAATGCGCGGCACCAGATGCAGCGTATGTGCAAACGGCTGTGCTTCTGTGCGAAGCGAGAGGACAAAGCCGCTCTCGGCATCCCGTTTCAGGTCGATATGCGCGGGCAGCAGCCCGTCTACCGGAAAGTCCGAGCGAACCCCCACCTTTTCGCCTCTGAGCAGCGCACCGGATACATATTTAATATAGTGCGGCTCGACGACTGCACAGTCATGTGCTTTTGCCCATGTGTCCACCGCGAACACCTGCCGCCCGTCGGTCGCAGTGGTGAGCACAGGCACCGCACCCAGTCCCTCAGCCAGCCGCACGGCCAGCGCATTCGCGCCGCCGAGATGCCCCGACAGGAGCGGTATCACGAACTTTCCCTGCTCGTCAATGACGATAACCGCCGGATCGTAGGCTTTTCCCATCAGATACGGCGCGACGGCCCGCACCGCGATACCGGCCGCGCCCACGAACACAAGGAGATCGCAGTCCACCATCGCCTGCTGGGCGAAACGCTTCAAGCCCGTGCCCGACAGCGATGCATCCACCGTGCGGGCGTAGCGCTCACACCGAAAATCCGGCAGACACCGCACCGCCTTTTGCACAGTCTGTGCGCCGCACAGCGTAAACGATACAAACTTCGCGTGCTTCATCGGCTGGCCTCACGAAATTCCGTCGTAAAAGCCGGGTCGTACAGCTTGGAGCGCTCGTACTCTGTGCCGAGGAAACCGCCGACCGTGATGAGCGCAGTCTTGGTGATGCCCTCACGCGCTCCGGCTTCGGCCAGCCCGCCGACCGTTGTCCGCACGACCTTTTCGTCCGGCCACGTTGCCTTGTACACGATGGCCGCGGGTGTTTCCGGCGCGTAGCCGCCCGCGATCAGCCGCTCGGACAGCCGCTCGAGCTGACCCGCCGACAGGAAGATCACCATGGTCGCGCCATGCGCCGCGAACGCCTCGATCTGCTCTTTTTCGGGCACCGGCGTGCGGCCCTCCATCCGTGTGAGGATGACTGACTGGCTGACGTTCGGGAGCGTGTACTCGGCTTTGAGCGCCGCCGCCGCGCCGCAGAACGAGGAAACGCCCGGGCAGACCTCATATTCCAGCCCGAGCCTGTCCAGCTCGTCCATCTGTTCGCGATGCGCGCCGTAAACACACGGATCGCCGGTGTGCAAACGCACAACGGTCTTTCCGGCTCTCGCGGCAGGCGCCATCACCGCAATGACCTCCTCGAGCGTCATCTTCGCGCTGTTATACACCTCGCAGCCGTCCTTTTTGTACTCTAAAAGTGCGGGATTGACCAGCGAACCCGCGTAAACGATCACATCTGCCTCGCGCAGCAGGCGCGCGCCGCGCACCGTGATAAGGTCGGGCGCACCCGATCCCGCACCCACAAAGTAGATCATTCGCTTTGCTCCTTTACTAATATAATAGAGAAATATCCTGAAGCCTCGGTCATCTCATCCAAATCCTCCACCAGTCGCTGATCGTCCATACCGACCCGTTCAACGAGCGCCGCATTCGCCAACTCGCCGCGCCGCCGGAGCAGTTCGCGCACCTCGAGCACGCTCTTTCCGGTCTTCATCAGCACCTTGCTGCCGGAGAGCGACAGTCCCTCCTCCGCTCTGCCGTGCGTGGCCGGGATGATGTGCAGCATTTCGCCGTCCTCGCACAGCGCGCGGCCCATCGCGGCGGCCGCCGCACAGAACGAGGGCACGCCGGGCACCAGCTCGGCCTCATAGCCGCGCTCGGCAACGCGCCGATGCACATACCAGTAAGTGGAATACACCGTCGGGTCGCCCAGCGTGAGGAACACCACGGTCTTGCCCTCCTCGAGCAGCGCGCAGATAGCCTCCGCCGCCGCATCGTGGCTGGCGTTCCGCGCCTGTTTGTCGTGCGTCATCGGCATATCGAACAGCCGCACCGGCTTGTCCTCTGCGATGTACGGCGCGGCGATGTCCAGCGCGGTCTGTCTGCCGCCCGTGGACTGCGGCGCGGCAACAATATCGCACGCACGCAGCAGCCGGATGGCCTTGGCTGTCATCAATTCCGGGTCGCCCGGACCGACACCCACTCCATATAATCTTCCCTCGCTCATTGCTGTTTTAACCTCTCGCAGAGTTCCCGCGCACCGGCGGACTCCGCCAGCACGCCGTATTTTCCCGTAAACATGATAAATTCCACGCGCGCCCGGCCTTTCATCCGCAGGGCGATGCGTTTTTCCATCTCTTTGCCAATGCGGGCGAGGACCGGCCCGCGCAGACCGGCCTCGTCCAGCAGGTCGATGCACGCATCCACCGAAATGGCCTCCATCAGCCCTGCGAGCGTGTCGTGCGGTGCGCCGCAGAGCGCCGCGTGCGCCGTGAAGATCTCCTGCCGCGCATCCGCGACCGACGAATGTGTATTCATCACGCCGGCGGCCATCTTCACCAGCTTGCCCGCGTGCCCGATGAGGAGGATCTCCGGATAGCCGCGATAGGCCGCGTGGTCGAACGCTTCCCCAATGAAGTTGGAGCACTTGACCGCGCGTTCGAGGTCGAGCCCGAGCGTATCCCGCGCGAAATCTGCGCCGTAGTTGCCCGGGCACAGAAATGCGATGCGCTGACCCTGTGCGTACAGGCTGTCCAGCTCGAGGCGGATGGTGTCCACCAGCGCTTTCTCGCTCATCGGCTCGACGATGCCGCTCGTGCCGAGAATAGAGATGCCGCCGACAATGCCGAGATGGCCGTTGTAGGTCTGTGCGGCCAGCGCTTCGCCGTCCTCCACCGAAATGGTGACAGAAAAGCCTCCATTATAGCCGTTCTGCTCTGCGGCACGCTCGACCGCCGCCTTGATCTGCGCCCGCGGGCCGGGATTGATAGCCGCCTCACCGACCGGCATGGCCAGTCCGGGGCGCGTTACGCGCCCGACACCAACGCCGCCCTCGATGGCAGCGCCGCTGTCCGCTCTGCACACCGAGGCCGTGATGCGGACACCGTTGGTGATGTCCGGGTCATCGCCGGAGTCTTTCCGCACGGTGCAGACCGCGCTTTCGCCGTCCATGTGCGCCGCCTCGACCGGCAGGGTGAACGTCACGCCGCCCGGCGTGTGCAGATGGATCTCCGGCGGCGCGATGCCGGTCAGCAGCAGCACAGCCGCCGCCTGTGAGGCCGCCGCCGCGCACGACCCGGTCGTCCAGCCGCGCCGGAGGGCTTTTCCGCCGTGATAGGCGGTCAGTTGTTCGTCCGCCATGGCAGAGCCTCCTTTGCAAAAAACGAATCGTATCCATTATAGCATAGGCGAGCCTGCATTTGAAGAGTAAACACCAACGTCTTTCATTCTGCGGCAGCCGTTCTCCGGGGCACACGAGTCGCGTGAGCGATACGCCGTTGCTGGGCGGCAGCCCATTTTCCTGCACCCTTTACATGGTGCAGCCGAGTTGCGAAGCAATACGTCCTTTCCGGGCTGGGGATTTCGCCGCCTGCGGGCGGCGGGAGAACGGCGCTCCCGCGCGGGGCCTAAGAGGGTAGACAACCTACGGTTTTCCACCCTCTTAGGAAGCTCCCCTTTTCCCTTTGTTCCTAAGTCGGCGCACGGAACGGCTTTGCCGTTCCTATTTGTGCTCGGGACCGAAAAAGGAACGGCAGTACCGTTACCAGCTCGTAGGCTCGGCTTAACGCCGACCATTCCTCCCACGGCTACGCTCAAGCCGTTAACGGTCTGCTACACTGACTTTACGCAAAACTCGTGCAATCTGCCGTGAACACGCCGCGGCAACGCGGAAAACGGAAGCCGATACCCGTTCCTATATGCGAGTTACTTATGAAGTAGAGCCGTAAGGCTCGTTCGCGAGGCTGCTGAGGGAAAGGTAGGAGTTCAAAGAGGGAGGGAAACCGTAGGTGTCCCTCCCTTTTTGCCCCAGCGCCGGGGCGGCGCGCCCGCTCCCGCGCTCCGCAGAGCGCGAAATCCCCGCCCGGAAACGGCGTATTGCTAACGCAACTCGTGTGCACCATATAAAGGCTGCCGAGGAATGGGC
Source organism: uncultured Agathobaculum sp. (assembly GCA_934504345.1). Taxonomy (GTDB): domain Bacteria; phylum Bacillota; class Clostridia; order Oscillospirales; family Butyricicoccaceae; genus Agathobaculum. The sequence continues at coordinate 25,839 of CAKSVR010000001.1, forward strand.
TGCCGCCCAGCCACGGCGAGTGCTCACGCGCCTCGTGTGCCCCGGAGGGCGGCTGCTGAGAAAAAACTGCTTTCCGGCTGCAACTATTGGCTTCTCACGCTGCAAACAGCTTTTTCTCACCGTACACGGTTCCCATGCCCTCTTTTGCGATTCTTTGCGCGCCCTGTATCCCATTATTTTTGCTGAGATAACAAAATTTTTGCACTTTTCACAAATTTTCTTGACATATATTGTAATTTAAGAAAACTTTTTAAGTGCCCAACGAAAAAAGTAAATATTTTACGCAGTATTTTTAGACAAAAAGCCAGTTCAAAATTAACATATCTCACAAGGGTTGTTGATAATATAGATAAAACCACGAGATTTTTTTATTCATTCATCCAAACTGCACAAATACATCTTGACAAAGAATTTGAAAAGTGATAAATTTATCTCACGAAAGGACGAAAGGAGGCTGAGCAGGAAATGAAAAACGTTATCTGTTCGGAACATGCACCCGCAGCCATCGGCCCGTATGCACAGGCAATCGCCGTAAACGGTATGGTGTTTACTTCGGGTCAGCTTCCGATCGATCCCGCTACCGGCGCTTTTCCGGAGGGGATCGCAGCACAGACCAAGCAGTCGCTGACCAATGTGAAGGCCATTCTCGCTGAGGCGGGCACCGGCATGGATCAGGTCATCAAGACAACCGTTTTCCTGAGCGACATGAACAATTTCGGCGCGATGAACGAGGTTTATGCCACGTTCTTCGGTGAGGGCAGCTATCCGGCCCGCTCCGCAGTGGAGGTTGCAAGACTTCCCAAGGACGCTCTCGTCGAGATTGAGGTAACCGCTCTCCTGCCGTAAGGCAAACCGAGAAAAGAAAAGAAAACAGCAAAAAGAAAGGTGCTGTCCGCTAAGCAAGGCCGGAATCGGAAAACCGGCTTTGACAACCGGGGTACCTCCAAAACACAAACGGCGCAAACGCCACAAATGGAGGTAATTTATTATGAGCAAGCAGTATCCGCTGAACGTAGCCGCACCCCATCATTTTACTTACGCAGTTCGTGATCTTCCGGAAGTAACCGTTGAGCAGCGCGAGCGCGCACTGAACGCAACGCACTGGAACGAGTTCGCATTCCCGTCCGGCATGCTGACCGTTGATATGCTGTCCGACTCCGGTACCACTGCAATGACCAATCATCAGTGGGCAAGCCTGTTCCTCGGCGACGAGGCATACGGCCGCAACACCGGTTATTACGTTCTGCTCGACACCTTCCGCGACATCTTCGAGCGCGGCGGCGAGAAGAACTGGAAGAAGATCATCGACCTCGTTCGCACCGATTGCCGCGACGTTGAGAAGATGATGGACGAAGTTTATCTGTGCGAGTACGAAGGCGGCCTGTTCAATGGCGGCGCAGCGCAGATGGAGCGCCCGAACGCATTCATCATCCAGCAGGGCCGTGCAGCTGAGTCCGTTCTGATGGAGATCGTTCGCAACATCCTTGCTAAGCGTCACCCGGGCAAGAAGTTCACCATTCCGTCGAATGGTCACTTCGACACCACCGAAGGCAACATCAAGCAGATGGGTTCCATTCCGCGTAACCTGTACAACAAGACTCTCCTGTGGGAGACTCCGGAAGGCGGCCGTTACGAGAAGAACCCGTTCAAGGGCAACATGGACATCGAGAAGCTGGAGCAGCTGATTCAGGGCGTAGGTCCGGAGAACGTTCCGCTGATCTTCACCTGCATCACCAACAACCCGGTTTGCGGCCAGGCCGTTTCCATGGGCAACCTGAAGGAGATCAACCGCGTTGCACATAAGTACAACATCCCGCTGGTATTCGATACCGCTCGCTGGGCTGAGAACGCTTACTTCATCAAGATGAACGAAGAAGGCTACGCTGACAAGTCCATCGCTGAGATCGCTACCGAGATGTTCTCTTACTGCGATGCATTCACCATGTCCGCTAAGAAGGACGGCCACGCTAACATGGGCGGCATGCTGGCATTCCGCGATAAGGGCCTGTTCTGGAAGAACTTCTCCGACTTCAACGAAGACGGCACTGTTAAGACCGACGTTGGCGTTCTGCTGAAGGTTAAGCAGATCTCCTGCTACGGCAACGACTCCTACGGCGGCATGTCCGGCCGTGACATCATGGCTCTGGCAGTTGGCCTGTACGAGTCCTGCGACTTCAACTATATGAACGAGCGCGTTGCACAGTGCAACTATCTGGCTGAGGGCTTCTATGACGCTGGCGTTAAGGGCGTTGTACTGCCGGCAGGCGGCCACGCTGTTTACATCAACATGGATGAGTTCTTCGACGGCAAGCGCGGCCATGACACCTTTGCTGGTGAGGGCTTCTCGCTCGAGCTGATCCGCCGCTACGGCATCCGTGTTTCCGAGCTGGGCGACTACTCCATGGAGTATGACCTCAAGACTCCGGAGCAGCAGGCAGAAGTCTGCAACGTAGTTCGCTTCGCGATCGACCGCAGCCGTCTGACCAAGGAGCACCTCGACTACGTTATCGCAGCTGTTAAGGCTCTGTACGAGGACCGCGAGAACATCCCGAATATGCGTATCGTTTGGGGCCACAACCTGCCGATGCGTCACTTCCACGCATTCCTGGAGCCGTACGCTAACGAAGAGAAATAATCCCTGTTCATCCTTTCGTCAATCATGCCGCGGCAACGGCGCCGCGGCATGGGTCAACAGGTGATTCATATTCCACCTATCTATAATTAGGGCGTAACCTGCGCCGCGTGGAAAGAGCGCAGGACACAGAACAATGGCGTTCCCCGTGGAAAACTTAACAGTTTCTGCGGGGAACTTCATTTTTAGCATTTCACGTTTTATACACAAAAAAGGGGTGTAAAAAATGAGTAAACAGCCTAAATTGGAAGAACAGAGAGATGGTTTCCAGAGTAAGTGGGGATTCATCCTTGCCTGCATCGGTTCTGCGGTCGGCATGGGCAACATCTGGCGATTCCCGATCATGGTGCAGAAGTACGGCGGCATGACTTTCCTGCTTCCCTATTTCATCTTTGTAATTTTGATCGGCAGTACCGGCGTTATCGAAGAGTTCGCTCTCGGCCGCCGTGCAGCCGCAGGTCCGGTTGGTGCGTTTGGTATGTGTACCCGTGAGCGCAGCGGCAATGAAAAAACCGGTAAGGCCATCGGCGCGATCCCGATCATCGGCGCATTGATGCTGGCCATCGGCTACACGGTCGTTCTCGGCTGGATCTTCAAGTACACCTTCATGTCCCTCTCCGGCAGCCTGTTCGGCCTCGGCACGGACATGGGCGCTATCGGCGGCACGTTCGGCGCGACCGCTCCGGAGGCAGAAACGCTTCCCGAAGCCCTCAAGGCAATGGCGTCGGCCGGCTTCTTCGGCATCGGCAACGGCGTATGGCAGATCGTTGCACTGGTCGTTTCCCTTGCGATCATGGTAATGGGCGTTGCAGGCGGCATTGAGAAGGCTAACAAGGTCATGATGCCGGTTCTGTTCGGTCTGTTCCTCGTACTGGCAGTCTACATCGGCACTCTGCCCGGCGCATCCGAAGGCTATAAGTACATTCTGACCCTGAATCCGGCTGGTCTGGCTAAGCCCGACCTGTGGGTATTTGCATTCGGTCAGGCGTTCTTCTCCCTGTCCGTTGCAGGCAACGGTTCTGTAATCTACGGTTCCTACCTGTCCAAGAGCGAGGATATCCCGTCCTCCGCACGCAACGTTGCAGTATTTGATACCCTGGCAGCTCTGCTGGCAGCAATCGTTATCATTCCGGCAATGGCAGTTGTTCTGGGCGAAGGCATCCGCGACGTAACCGGCGGCCCCGGCCTGATGTTCGTTTACCTCGTAAACGTATTCAACGCAATGCCTGCCGGCCGTATCATCGGCGCGATCTTCTACATCTGCGTACTGTTCGCAGGCGTATCCTCCATCGTAAACCTGTACGAAGCACCGATCGCTTTCCTGCAGGAGCAGTTCAAGTTCAAGCGCGCAGCAGCCGTTGGCACCATCGGTGTGATCGGTCTGGTCGTTTCCATCGCAATCCAGCCGTGGACCTCTCAGTGGATGGACGTTGTTTCCATTTACATCTGCCCGCTCGGCGCTGCTCTGGCTGGCATTATGTTCTTCTGGGTACTGGGCAAGGAAAAGGCAGTTGCTGCTGTTAACGAAGGCGCTAAGAAGCCGATCGGCGGCTGGTTCTTCCCGCTCGGCAAGTGGGTATACGTTATCTGTGCAGTTCTTGCACTGATCCTCGGCGTTATGTACGGTGGCATTGGCTAATCCCTCAAGCCGTCACCTGTCTTTCAAAAGACGTTCATGGAGTTTATGAATCGTCTGTATCCCCCCTTTGTCCCTGTTCCCCGCCGCGTCCCTCGCGGCGGGGAACGCTGTTTTTCCGCCAGACATAGCAAAACCCCGGTTCTGCCGCTTGACAAAACCGGGGCTGCCTGGGTATAATATGTATATACCCAAGGGATGCTGCTCACGCAGTCAGACCCTAATTGATTAGCGATTTTTAGTCACTGACCGTTCGAGGCCTAATTCGAGCGGTCAGTGCTTTTATTTAGGCAACAAAAAACCGCCTTTGCAGGCGGTTTATTGACAGATTTCAACTATCCATGCTATAATCGAAGCGGACAAGTTCATTAGCGGTCAGACCCTCCATTCCTTTCCCGCAGTCTGCGGCAGGAGGGAGGCGGCGCGAGTGCGTAAAAAGGCTTTTCAGCTTTTTGTGTGTGCAGCTATTGTGCTGTGCATTTTCTGCATAAATGCGCGATGACCGCTCGTCTGACACACGAACGGTCATCATAAGTTTAACATGATAACCAGAGGGTCTGACTGCTGAACAGTGTCCTCTTGGGTATATTATACTCAAGCAGCCCCGGTTCTGTCAAGTGACAAAGCCGGGGTTTTGCTTTCTCTCCGCTCCTCCCGAAAGATTAGCTTCCGCTAACCAAATAACTTTTCTTTTTTCGATAAATGTGATATAATATAAATGTTCGAAAAATTTGAGTACGGCGCGGCATATCCCGCCGTGCATGGAAATGGAGCGACAAGCATGACTAAAATTGATATTATTTCCGGTTTTCTGGGTGCCGGCAAGACGACCCTTATCAAGCGTCTGCTGGCCGATGCACTCAAGGGCGAACAGGTCGTCCTGATCGAGAACGAGTTCGGTGAGATCGGCATTGACGGCGGCTTCCTCAAGGATGCAGGCATCGTTGTCAACGAAATGAACGCGGGCTGCATCTGCTGCTCGCTGGTTGGCGACTTCGGCAAGGCGCTGCACGACGTTGTTGACCAGTACCACCCGGACCGCATCCTCATCGAGCCGTCCGGTGTCGGCAAGCTGAGCGACGTTATCTCCGCTGTGCAGAACGCACACCTCGATGTACAGCTGAACAGCTTCGTCACCGTGGTTGATGCGCTCAAGGCCAAGATGTACCTCAAGAATTTCGGCGAATTCTTCGAGAATCAGGTAGCCCATGCCGGTGCCATCCTGCTCTCCCGCACCGCCGAGTGCCCGGAGAAGCGCCTCGATGACACCGTTGCGATGCTGCGCGGCCTGAACGAGCACGCCCGCATCGTCACCACGCCGTGGAAGGATCTGACCGGCGACCAGCTGCTCGCCACCATGGAGGGCAGCCGTGATCTGGTTGCCGAGGTGCTCGAGGAGATCGCGCACGAGCCGCATCACGAGCATCATCATCACCACCACGACCATGACGAGCACGACCATGAGCATGAGCATGAGCATCATCACGATCACGATGAGCACGACCACGAGGATCACGACCACCATCACGAGCATGGTGAAAACTGCACCTGTGGCTGCCATGACCATGAGCACGAACACCACCACGACCATGAGCACGAGCACCATCATCACGACCATGACGGTCACTGCTGCTGCGGCCACGACCACGATGCCGATGAGGTATTCACCTCCTGGGGTAAGGAAACGACCCGCAAGTACACCGAGGCAGAGCTCAACGCCGCGCTTACCGCGCTCGGCGATGTTACGCTCGGCACCGTACTGCGTGCAAAGGGCATCGTTCCGTGTGCAGACGGCGGCGAGTGGCTGCACTTTGACTACGTTCCGGGCGCACCCGAGATCCGCCGCGGCGCTGCCGATTATACCGGCCGTCTGTGCGTTATCGGCTCCGAGCTGGATGAGGAGCGCATCGCTTCTCTGTTCGGCGTAAACTAAGGGAGGAACCCGCATGGCTAACAATCCCATTCCGGTATACGTCTTTACCGGTTTTCTGGAGAGCGGCAAGACCAAGTTCATTCAGGACATCCTTGCCGACCCCAATTTCACCGAAAATGAGCGCACTGCCCTGCTGCTCTGCGAGGAAGGCATCGAGGAGTACGACGAGAAGTGGCTGCTGCATTACGGCACCGCGCTCGTGCCCATCGAGTCCGAGGATCGTCTGACACCGAATATCCTCAAGCGCGTAGAGCAGAAGTACCAGCCCGACCGCATCCTTGTTGAGTACAACGGTATGTGGAAGCTGGAAAAGCTGATGCAGGCTTTCCCGGCCCGCTGGGAGCTGTATCAGATCGTCACGACGGTCGATGCGACCACGTTCGAGCTGTATTCCAACAACATCGGCCCGATGATGTTCGAGCATATCACCACCGCTGACCTTGTTGTGTTCAACCGCTGCACGGATGAGCTCAAGGAGATGCTGTACAAAAAGAACATCAAGGCGATGAACCCGCGTGCAGCGATCTATCTGGATGATGTGAACGGCAATTCCGAGGACTACTCGCGCAATATGCCGCTGCCGTTCGATATTGATGCGGACATCATCGACATCCAGCCTGAGGACTACGGCCTGTGGTACATCGATGCCACCAGCGAACCCGAGAAGTACGACGGCAAGACCGTCTGCTTCCTCGCGCAGGCCTACGTCGGCAAGGACGTTCCGCCGAACGCTTTCGTGCCCGGCCGCTTCGGCATGGTGTGCTGCGCGGACGATGTAACGTTCCTCGGCTTCATCTGCCGCTACGACAAGCGCGACCAGCTGCATAACCGCGACTGGGTAAAGGTCACGGCCTCCATCACGGTCGAGGAACTGCCGCAGTATCGCGGTCCCGGCCCGGTGCTCCACGCCATTTCTGTCGAGCCCGCCGAAAAGGCCAAGGAAGATATTGTTTACTTTAACTAAACCGACCTGAATTGAAAACGAAGAGGCGAACCTGTTGGTTCGCCTCTTCTCGCATTATAATAGAACAAAAACCGCTTGAAAAGCGGTTGATTGACATAAAACAATATGATATAATCAAAACAGCAAACGGTGAAAAAGGTTGTTCCTCCCAAAACGAGGGAGGTGATCGGCATGACAACTCTTGAAGTCTTTGCACTGCTTGACTTGCTCTGCACGATTGTCTTCGGTATTCTCGGATACTTAAAGAAGAAATAACCGCTCTCCGGGTGTGAGAGAGCGGCTTCTTCTCGACTAAAAATCGACTTAAGGAACGACCGCTCGTTGCACCGAGCCGCCGTTTGTAGCTATATTATAGCGCAGAAGCCCCGGCTTTGTCAAGTGACAAAGCCGGGGCTTCTATCATCCGCAAACACAGTGAAAACACTGCACAAATTCCTAATTCACAGGAATTACTCACCCATCACCTGAAAAACAATATCTCTTACTCGATTGCGCGTATCGCACTCAACGAGGGTGAGATTCTGCCACGGGCCGATGGTGATCTCGCCGTTCACAAACGGGATAACGATGAACGGGCTGAGCAGCGCCGCCTTGATATGCGACGAACCGTTGTCATCGTGCCATGTATCGTGATGGTGATAGTAAATGACGTTTCCCTGCTCATCGCGGTAAGGCGAAAAGACATCCATCGCGGCCTTGAGGTCGTGGTAGACCATGCCCGGCTCGAACTCGAGCGTAGTCAGACCGGCCACGCCGCCGGTGGTAAAGCCGGTGATCGTGCCGGACTTCATGCCGGTCTTGCGGCAGGCGTTCTGCACCGCTGCGCGAAAGTCGTCGGTAACGTCGATCATGCCCATGTGGGCCTTGGTCTTATAGGTTTTGGTTTCCGTATAAACAGGCATTTTTCCGTTCTCCTTTAGAGGCACTCCAGATAGCGGCCATACAGAGTTTTATCGAGGTCTGCGGCGTGGCGCAGCAGTGTCTGGCGGCTGATGTAGCCGCGCTGGTACGCGATCTCCTCGAGGCACGCGATATAACGGCCGGTATCATCCTGCACACGGCGCACGACCTGTGCGGATTCCAGCAGATTTTCGGCCGTACCGGCATCCAGCCAGACGAAATCCCGGTCGAGTTTCTCGACGCGGAGCTGTCCGCGCTTCATGTATTCCAGATTCACATCCGTGATCTCGAGCTCACCGCGTGCCGAGGGCTTGAGCCCGCGCGCGATGTCCATGACCGAATTATCGTAAAAATACAGGCCCGGGATGATGTAATTGGACTTCGGGTAGCGCGGCTTCTCCTCGATGGAGATGGCGCGGCCCTGATTATCAAACTCCACAACGCCGAACGCACGCGGATCGTCCACATAGTAGCCGAACACGCACGCGCCGTCCCGCTGCTGCATCACGCGGTCGAGGTGATCCTGAAAACTGGGCGCATAGAAGATATTGTCGCCCAGCACAAGGCACACCGAGTCGTCCCCGATGAACTGCGAACCGATCAGCAGCGCATCCGCGATGCCGCGGGCGACCTCCTGCACCTCGTAGGTGATGTTCACGCCGAAGCGGCCGCCCGAACCGAGCAGACGGTAGAACGGGCCCTCCTCTCCGGGCGGGATAATGATGAGAATATCCCGGATGCCGGCCTGCAAAAGCACTGCCAGCGGATAATAGATCATCGGCTTGTCGTATACCGGCAGCAGCGGTTTGCATACCGGTCGTGTCATCGGGTACAGGCGCGAGCCTTTGCCCGCCGCAAGTATGATTCCTTTCATTTGCTGCTCCTCTATCGTTTTTTATGTTGTGAAATTAGTATAGCACAATTTTTCCGAGTTTGCACCATTTTTGTTCCCGCCGCACGAAGACGGGCCCGCCGCGCAGGTATTCCCGCTATTTTGCGCGCAGTTGCTTGACAAAACACGGATTTTCGTCTATACTATCTAAGTTAATACACAAATGCCAAGAAAAAGAGGAGTATTTTTCCTGTTGCGCGTTTAGAGAAGGTGCGGTCGGTGCGAGCACCTCGGCAGGGAAAAAGAAGGTCGCTTTGGAGCAGAACAGCCGAATCAGTCAAGCTGTTCCGTCTGACCCGCGTTACAGGTCAACGAGTGCGCGTATCTTACGCGAATTCAGGTGGTACCACGGAGCATACTTCGTCCTGTAAAAAGGATCATAGTATGCTCCTTTTTAGTTAGGAGTGAGGAGGTAGGAGATAGGAGTTTTAGTAACGGTTTATCAGTCCCGTAGGGCGGGGTGCCCTCACCCCGCCGTGCAGCCCTCTGCTCACCGTTAAATGCGGCGGGCTGTGGGCAGCCCGCCCTACGGATAACGTTACGATTATATCAACTCCTACCTCCTAACTTCTACCTCCTAACTGGCAAACGACTAAATTTATAAGGAGAATATTATGAGCGAACTGCCTAAGACCTACGACCCGAAATCGGTCGAGGACAAGCTGTACAAGTTCTGGGTAGACTCCGGCTTCTTCCACGCCGAGGTCAATCCGGACAAGAAACCTTACACCATCGTTATCCCGCCTCCGAATGTTACCGGCCAGCTGCACATGGGCCACGCATTCGATGAGACCCTGCAGGATATCCTCATCCGCACCAAGCGCATGCAGGGCTACGAGGCTCTGTGGATGCCGGGCACCGACCACGCCGGCATCGCAACCCAGATCAAGGTCGAGGAGAACCTCCGCAAGGAGGAGGGCAAGACCCGTTATGACCTCGGCCGCGAGGAGTTTCTGAAGCGTGTCTGGGACTGGAAGCACAAGTTCGGCAACCGTATCATCAGCCAGCTGAAAAAGCTCGGCTCGTCCTGTGACTGGGAGCGCGAGCGCTTCACGATGGACGAGGGCTGCTCCAAGGCAGTCCGGGAAGTTTTCGTAAACCTGTACAACAAGGGCCTGATCTACAAGGGCCACCGCATCATCAACTGGTGTCCGCACTGCGCGACCGCGCTTTCCGACGCCGAGGTTGAGTACGAGACCCAGCCGGGCAAGCTGTGGCACATCCGCTATCCGCTCGCAGACGGCTCGGGCGATCTGGTCGTTGCGACCACCCGTCCGGAGACCTTCATGGGCGATACCGGCGTTGCGGTCAACCCGAACGACGAGCGCTACAAGCATCTCATCGGCAAGACCTGCATCCTCCCGATCATGAACCGCGAGATCCCGATCTTCGGCGACGAGTACGTTGACATGGAGTTCGGCACCGGCTGCGTCAAGGTCACGCCGTGCCACGACCCGAACGACTTCGAGATGGGTCAGCGCCACAACCTCGAGCAGATCCTCGTGTTCAACGAGGACGCAACCGTCAACGCAAACGGCGGCAAGTACGAGGGCATGGATCGCTACGAGTGCCGCAAGGCGGTTGTAAAGGACCTCGAGGAAGGCGGCTACTTGGTTAAGATCGAGGACCACGAACACAACGTCGGCACCTGCTACCGCTGCGGCACGACTGTTGAGCCGATGACCTCGGCGCAGTGGTTCGTCAAGATGGCGCCGCTCGCAAAGCCCGCTATGGACGTTGTAAACGAGGGCAAGACCAAGTTCGTGCCCGACCGCTTCTCCAAGACCTACCTGCGCTGGATGGAAAACGTACACGACTGGTGTATTTCGCGTCAGCTGTGGTGGGGTCACCGCATTCCGGCGTTCTACTGCGACGACTGCGGCGAGATGACCGTCTCCAAGACCGATGTGCACACCTGCCCGAAGTGCGGCGGTACGCATATCCGTCAGGAGGAGGATGTTCTCGATACCTGGTTCTCGTCCGCACTGTGGCCGTTCTCCACGCTCGGCTGGCCGGACAAGACCCCGGAGCTGGACTACTTCTATCCGACTTCCACTCTCGTTACTGGCTACGACATCATCTTCTTCTGGGTTGCCCGCATGATCTTCTCCGGCGTGGAGCACATGGGTGAGACCCCGTTCAAGACGGTCTATATCCACGGTCTGGTGCGCGACGCGCAGGGCCGCAAGATGTCCAAGTCGCTCGGCAACGGCATCGACCCGCTCGAGGTCATCGACCAGTACGGCGCGGATGCGCTGCGCTTCACCCTCGCAACGGGCAACAGCCCCGGAAACGATATGCGTTTCTCGGACGAGCGCGTACAGGCTTCCCGCAACTTCTGCAACAAGATCTGGAACGCATCCCGCTTCATCCAGATGAACCTGACCATCGACAAGGACAAGGCTGTCGAGCTGCCGGCTGACCTCGCCATCGAGGACAAGTGGAGCCTTTCCAAGTTCAACACGCTGGTAGCTGACGTTACCCGCAACATCGACCAGTACGAGCTGGGTCTGGCTGCCGCAAAGCTGAACGACTTTATCTGGGAGAGCTTCTGCGACTGGTATATCGAGATCGCAAAGACCCGCCTCCAGACCGGCGACGAGAACGTACAGAAGGTGCTGTGCTACGTTCTGTCCGGCGCGATGCAGCTGCTGCACCCGTTCATGCCGTTCATCACGGAAACCATCTGGCAGGCGCTGCCGCATGAGGGCCCGTCCGTCATGGTATCCGCATGGCCGGAATACAAGGAGGAGCTCCACTTTGCCGCTGAGGAGGCGCAGATGGAGAGCCTGATGGATGCCGTCCGCGCTATCCGCAACCGCCGTGCCGAGATGAACGTACCGCCCTCCAAGAAGGCCAAGGTGCTCATCCTGACCGAGAAAAAGGACACCTTTGCCGCCGGTGCGGGCTTCTTCCCCAAGCTGGCGTATGCATCTGAGATTGAGCTCATCGACACCGTTCCGGCGGATGCCGCCAAGATGGCCTCTGTTGTCACCGGCGATGCACAGCTCTATATGCCGATGGGCGACCTCATCGACTTTGAGGCCGAGCGCGCCCGCCTCGGCAAGGAAAAGAGCAAGGTCGAGGCCGACATCGACTTCGTCATGAAAAAGCTCAATAACCCCAAGTTCGTAGACAAGGCCCCGGAAAAGGTCGTTGCCGCCGAGCGTGAAAAGGCTGAAAAGCTCAAGGAACATCTGGCAAAGCTGGAGGAGTCCATCGCAGCGCTTCAGTAAATAACTGCAAATGGAGAATGGAAAGTTTGCTTTTCATTCTCCATTTTTCCATTTACACCTTGATTTTTTGCGGAAAATGTGGTTTAATAGTTCTGTTATGAATATTCCAATGCGATGAACAGGAAAAGTAACGTCTATCCCCTCTTTAGCAGAGAGATCGGTCAGGGCTGCAAGCCGATCATAGAGGCCGGGCGCGAAGTTCCCCTGTGAGCATCCGCGCTGAACGCACAGTAGGCGCAGACGATGTAACGCCCCGTTACCGGCGTTCAATGAGTGCCCGAAAATTCGGGAATCAGGGTGGTACCACGGAAGTTTTACGCCTTTCGTCCCTATTCTATGGGATGAAAGGCGTTTTTTATTACCACTGTAATGGATGATACCCGTAGGGCGCGACGACTCGGCGCGCCGCATCGAACGGCAGCTGATGATTTCAGACGGCGTGCCGAGGTCGTCACGCCCTACGAACTATCCGCCCTCACCCTATCACAAAATCACATTCCAAAGGAGAATTGGTATGAAAGAAAAGCTGCAAGGCATTTTGCAGACCGCGAAAGAGCAGCTCGCCGCTGCGAAGGATTCGCGCGCGCTGGACGAGGCCCGCGTTAAGTTCCTCGGCAAAAAGGGCGAGCTGACTGCGCTGCTCAAGGGCATGAAGGACGTTGCCGCTGAGGAGCGCCCGGTAGTCGGCCAGCTCATCAACGATGTGCGTTCCGAGATCGAAGCCATCATCGAAAAGCAGAAGAAGCTGCTCGAGCAGGCCGCTCTCGAGAAAAAGCTCGAGTCCGAAACCATCGACGTTACCCTGCCGGGTGAGGACGTTGTCATCGGCAAAAAGCATCCGCTGAACATCGTGCTCGACGAGTTCAAGGAAATTTTCCTCGGTCTGGGCTTCTCCATCGCAGAGGGCCCGGAGGTCGAGCTCGACCACTACAACTTCGAGGCGCTGAACATCCCGAAGGACCATCCGGCCCGCGACACGCAGGATACGTTCTATATCTCGGATAACGTTGTGCTCCGCACCCAGACCTCTCCGATGCAGGTCCGCACGATGGAAAAGCGCAAGCCGCCGATCCGCATCATCGCACCGGGCCGCGTTTACCGTTCGGATGCCGTTGACGCCACCCATTCCCCGCTGTTCCATCAGATCGAGGGTCTGGTCGTTGACAAGGACATCCGCATGAGCGACCTCAAGGGCATCCTCGAGCTGTTCGCAAAGAAGCTGTACGGCGAGGACACGGTTGTTCGTTTCCGTCCGCACCACTTCCCGTTCACCGAGCCGAGCGCCGAGATGGATATTCAGTGCTACCGCTGCCACGGCGAGGGCTGCCCGCTCTGCAAGGGCGAGGGCTGGATCGAGATCCTCGGCTGCGGCATGGTTCACCCCAAGGTGCTCGAAATGAGCGGCATCGACCCGAACGAATACTCCGGCTACGCCTTCGGCATCGGCCTCGAGCGTATGGTCATGGGCCGCTTCAAGATTGACGATATTCGCCTGTTCTATGAGAACGACGTTCGATTCCTGCACCAGTTCTAAACCTGCACCCGTAGGGCGGGATGACCTCATCCCGCCGCACTCTCCCGCATATTACAAGCGATACGTATTATCGTAGGGCGCGACGACCCCGGCGCGCCGCTCGTAAGTATATGCAGGCGGCAAATACGGCGCGCCGAGTCGTCGCGCCCTACGGACAACAATAACACCAAAAGGAGTGTTCCTATCAATGAAACTGCCATTATCTTGGCTTTCGGATTACACCGATATGACCGGCATCACCCCGAAGGAGTATGATGCCAAGCTGACCATGTCCGGCTCCAAGGTCGAGGAGGTCTACTACCTCGGCGCAGAGATCGAAAACGTTGTGACCGGCAAGATCCTGTCCGTTGTCGACCATCCGGACTCCGACCATCTGAAGATCTGCCAGCTCGATGTCGGCAAGGAGGAGCCGGTGCAGATCGTCACCGGCGCACCCAATGTAACGCCTGCGTCCGTTGGCGAGATCTGCCCGGTCTGCCTGCACAAGTCCACCCTGCCGGGCGGCGTAAAGATTACCAAGGGCAAGCTGCGCGGCGTGCCGTCCAATGGCATGATGTGCTCGTTCCAGGAGCTGGGTCTGTCCCACGGCTGCGTGCCGTATGCCTGCGAGAACGGCATCCTGTTCCTGCCGGCCGGCACTCCGGTCGGCGAGGACATCAAAAAGGTACTCGGTCTGGACGACTGGGTCTCCGACTTCGAGATCACCTCGAACCGTCCGGACTGCCTGAGCGTGATCGGCCTTGCCCGCGAAACCGCAGCTACCTTCGACCGTCCGTTCTCGGTCAAGACCCCGGAGGTCAAGGGCGTGGGCGACGACATCAACAAGTATATGTCGGTTGAGGTCAAGGACACCGATCTGTGCCCGCGCTACACCGCCCGCATTGTCAAGAATATCAAGATCGAGCCGTCTCCGGCGTGGATGCGTGAGCGTCTGCACGCCTGCGGCGTTCGCCCGATCAACAACATCGTTGACATCACCAACTACGTTATGCTCGAGTACGGCCAGCCGATGCACGCATTCGACTACAAGTGCCTGTCTGACGGCCGCATCGTTGTCCGCCGTGCCCGCAACGGTGAGTCCATCCAGACCCTCGATGGTGTGGACCACGACCTGAACGACAAGATGCTCGCCATCTGCGACAACGACAAGCCGGTCGCTGTTGCAGGCGTTATGGGCGGCGCAAACTCCGAGATCATGGACGACACCAAGACTGTCGTTTTCGAATCCGCGAACTTCCACGGCGCGACTGTCCGCATCACCGCAAAGGCGCTCGGTATGCGTACCGAGGCTTCCGGCCGCTTCGAGAAGGGCCTTGACCCGCGCATGACCCTCGATGCGGTCAACCGTGCGTGCGAGCTGATCGAGATGCTCGGCGCAGGCGAGGTCGTTGACGGCATCATTGACGTTGACAACTCCGACCCGAACCACAAGCGTCTGCCGTTCGAGCCGGACAAGATGAACGCACTGCTCGGCCTCGACCTGTCCGCCGAGGAGCAGAAGAAGCTGCTCGAGAAGCTGGACTTCCAGATCGAGAACAACGAGGTCATTGTGCCGTTCTTCCGCACCGACATCAACCGTATGTGCGATGTGGCCGAGGAAGTGGCCCGTATGTACGGCTACGACAAGATCCCGACCACGCTGTACGCCGGCGAGATGGTACAGGGCGAGTTCACCCCGTCCCAGCAGGCCGAGCGCGCCGCTGCACTGGTCTGCCGCGAGGCGGGCTTTGACGAGTCCATGAGCCACTCGTTCATCTCCCCGAAGTTCTACGACATGATCGGCTGGGACGAGAACGACCCGCGCCGTATCTCCACCACCATTCTCAATCCGCTCGGTGAGGATTTCAGCGTGATGCGCACCACCGTTCTGCCGTCCATGCTGGATAATCTGGCGCACAACCACGCGCACCGCAACCCGACCGCTTCGCTGTACGAGCTGGGCACCATCTACACCCCGACCGTCAAGGACGGCAAGGCTGACCCGGACGTACTGCCGCACGAGGAGAAGATCCTGACCCTCGGTTCCTACGGCCGTCTGTCGTTCTTCCAGTTCAAGGGCGCGATCGAGGCGCTGCTGCGTGAGCTGAACATCAAGGGCGCATCGTTCGCTCCCGAGAAGTCCAATCCGTCCTATCACCCGGGCCGCTGCGCCAAGGTGCTGATCGACGGCAAGGAGATCGGCGTATTCGGCACCATCCACCCGACCGTTGCAGACCGTTACGGCCTGTCCGGCGAGGTACTTGCCGCCGAGCTCCAGATGGATGCGCTGCTGGCCGCCATCGACCCGGAGAAGCTCTATCATCCGCTGCCCAAGTTCCCGGCTTCCACCCGCGACATCGCCGTTCTTGTCGATGATGCCGTTCCGGCAGCTTCCATGCAGGCCGCTGTTGAGAAGGCCGCCGGCAAGCTGCTCGAATCCGTCAAGCTGTTCGACGTTTACAAGGGCAAGGGCATCCCGGAGGGCAAGAAGTCCGTGGCTTACTCGCTGTCCATGCGCGCACCCGACCGCACCCTCACCGATGAGGAGTGCGACAAGGCCATGCGTGCCGCTATCACCGCACTCGAAACCGAGTTCGGCGCACAGCTGCGCGGCTAAGGCTCCGCAAATGCATAAGAAAAGAGCAGATGCTTTGCATCTGCTCTTTTCTTGTCGAAAAAGTCGGTATTGAACCAATTTCATCATATCGCGCGGCAGCGCACGTTAAATAGAATTTGCCGTGCAAATTCATAAAAAGACAGGGCGTGTACCGCGCAGCGCGGACAAGAATCCGCGCAAGGATAGCGCTGCCTTTTTATACCCTGAGAGGGAAAAAGTTTCCGTATGGGAACTTTTGGACGACTTTGGAACGGCCCACGGTCCGTTCCTGCTTGTCGGCGAAACTGTAGTTTCGCGACAGCCTGAGAGAAGATGCAAAGCATCTGCTCTTTTTTGCTGTTCCTTAACCGAGCGAACCGTCCTCGTTGTACATCCAGTCCGGATACTCGTCCGAGCTGCCCTCGTAGGTCCACTCCACGATGGTGCTGCCCTCCGGCGGCGCATTCTTCGGTGCATCCGCGCTTTCGGCGGTGCCGAGCGTAATCTCGAACGTTATCTCGCTCTCGTTCTTGCGGTGGAGTGTCAGCTTGTACTTGCCGCTCCGCAGCGTGCCGGAGAACGTCATGGTGATCTGAGTCGCCTCACCCCATGTATCCGTGCGGTTCACGACCGAGCCCGAGAACGACCCGTCCGCTGTGTTCAGCGTGTAGCTGCCCTTGGTGGTCGTACCCCAGCCGTCATCCTCATCGAGCTTGGCCGTATAGCGCGTGCCGCTCTTGGTGAACACGCTGTCGCCCACTATCTGACCGAGGCTTTCTCTCTCGTTCTGCACGAGATCGCAGAAGTCCTCCCAGTCGAACCAGTCGCTGTTCTGCGCCTGCTTCTCCCGGGCGGCAACAAGGCTCTCGCCCACCGAGGTGTACGGTATCTGGCTGTTCGAGCCGGTCAGTACGCCGAACAGCTCGCTTATGCCCAGATCCTCCAGATCGATATGCAGCCAGCTGCCATTTGCCAGCTTGCGTACATCGGCGTAGACATCATCGCCGTCGTCGTCCACCAGCAGCACCTTTGCCAGCGCCGGGCAGCGCAGATACAGGCCGCCGTTCTCGCCATCGAGAATGACATCGATCGTGACATGACTGAGCACACTCTTCAGCGTTGCCAGCGCAGCCGCCGTCGTGATGTTCTCCGGTGCATCCTCGCCCACCATCAGCTCGGCCAGCGTACGCAGATCGAGCGTGGCGTTCATTTCGGTGCTCTTTCCATCGCTGAGTACGTTCAGCGTGGCGTTGACCTTGTAATCCTGATTGCCGTCCAGCGTGTCGAACATGGTGTACACCGCGCTGACAGCCGCCGTCGTGCGGAGCGCCTTGTCACTCGTCAGCATCGGCTGCGCCTTGATCCAGTCACTCAGCACGGTAAACTCGCTGTTGATCTCCTCCACGAGCGCCTCACGGTCGTACAGCACGGCCGTCTGATAATAGCCGTCCCACTGCACAGTCAGGCCGAAGCCCTCCGCGAAAAAGCGCACCGGAACATAGGTGCGGCCGCCCTTTTTGTACGGCGCGGTATCGATGGGCGTGGTCTTGACCACCTTGCCCGTGCTGTCCGTCACGGTCAGCTGCTTGCCGCCCAGCGCGAACGACAGCGTTTCGCCGTCCTTTTTCGCGGTGATGGCGCCCACATTGTAGTCCACCTCAGCGCCCAGCGCCTCTGCGATGGCGCGGAACGGCACCATGACACGCCCGTTCACCTTTTCCGGCTTGGCATCCGGGAACTTTATCATATCGCCGTTCAGCTGCACCGTGAGCTGCCTGTGCAGCTCCCAGTCATCATCGCTTACCATCTGGATGGCCGCGTAACGATAGAAATCCTCGCGGCTCTCCCACGCGCCCCACTCAATTTCCTCATCCAGAGCAGCCAGCGTTTCATAGCCGTAGTAATCCAGCGCCACCTGCGGTTTTTTATGGATGGTATCCATATACTGCCGGTACAGGTCGCTCGCGGCATCATAGTCCAGCATGGTGAACCATGCCTCCTGCTCCATATAATCATCGGCATTGTCGTATCCGAACTGCTGGTACAGCGGCGGCGTGGCATCCAGCGCCAGCGCGCTCGGCACCGAACAGGCCAGCATCAGCGCGGCCAGCGCCGCCGAAGCAAATCGTTTCATCTTTTTCATGTCGTGACCCCCTCACGTTGGTGTTATTACCATTGTACAGGAAACCGGTAGGGTTTGTCTACCTGTAACCTGCCGCAAATTGGCAGAGAAAAACCGGCATATTGCCCATCGAACGGCATACCGTGTTGTGAGGGAGGGCATCGCTATGTTTATCACCATCACCCGCCGAATGCTGCGCCGGATCGGACTCTGCGCGGGCGTTTTTGCCGTGCTTGCAGCCATTTTTGTTTTGTTCCCGCGCGAAAATGCCGCACCGACTGCCGCCGAACAGGCCGTTCCCGCGTCTGTCAGCGACTGGGGACTGTCGTTTCAGACCGAGGGACAGCCGCCCGTCGGCAATGTTTCCGCCGAAGAACTGCGACAGTGGAACGCCTTTTACGTCGGCGATACGAGCAAGCCGACCATCTACCTGACGTTCGATGCAGGCTACGAGAACGGCTGTACACCCGCCATCCTCGATGCGCTGAAAAAGCATAACGCGCCCGCCTGCTTCTTTGTGGTGGGCAACTTCATCGACACCGCGCCGGAGCTCGTGAAACGCATGACGGAGGAGGGACATATCGTGGGCAACCACACCCTGCACCACCCGGATATGTCCAGCATCGCGGATAAGGCCGCATTCACCGCCGAGCTGACCGGACTGGAGGAAAAATTCACCGCACTGACCGGTCAGCCCATGCAGAAATTTTACCGGCCGCCGCAGGGCAAGTTCAGCGAGGAAAACCTGAAGCAGGCGCAGGAGCTCGGCTATACCACGGTTTTCTGGTCGCTGGCCTATGTGGACTGGTACACGGATAACCAGCCGACCGATGAACAGGCCTTCAGCAAGCTGCTGCCGCGCATCCATAACGGCGCGATCGTGCTGCTGCACTCGACCAGCACCACCAATGCGCGTATCCTCGATGAATTGCTTACCAAATGGGAGAGTGCAGGTTATCAATTCGGTTCATTGACAGACCTTTCTGCCGTAAACTGAATTGTAGGGCGGGATGACCTCATCCCGCCGCGTATCCCATCTGCACATCATTACATACGGCGGGGTGAGGTCACCCCGCCCTACGAAAAACGGCACGATAAAATAAAAACCTCTCCAGAGGAGAGGTTTTTGTTTTGATTGTTTACGGCATCATCGTGCGGCCTTCGAACGCGGCGCGGCGCTTGATGTCCTCCATAACGTTGTCGAACTGGTCGAGGTCGAGCGACTGTGCACCGTCGCACAGCGCGTGCTTCGGGTCGTTATGCGCCTCGATGATGAGGCCGTCCGCACCTGCGGCGATGGCTGCGCGGGACAGCGGCTGCACCATATCGCGGCGGCCCGCTGCGTGGGACGGGTCGATGATGATGGGCAGATGGCTGAACATCTTGACCAGCGGCACGGCCGACAGGTCGAGGTTGTTGCGGATCATCTTCTCAAAGGTGCGGATGCCGCGCTCACACAGGATAACGTTGGTGTTGCCGCCCGCAAAGATGTACTCGGCAGCCATGAGGAACTCCTCCATGGTGGCGGACAGGCCGCGCTTGAGCAGGATGGGCTTGTTGCAGCGGCCGAGCTCCTTGAGCAGCATGAAATTCTGCATATTGCGTGCGCCCAGCTGGATAATATCCACATCCGCGAACAGGTCGAGGTGCTTTTCGCTCATAATTTCGGTTACGATCGGCAGACCGGTCTGGCGCTTTGCCTCGAGCAGCAGCTTGAGGCCCTCGGCCTCGAGGCCCTGGAACGAGTACGGAGAGGTACGCGGCTTGAACGCGCCGCCGCGCAGGAAGGATGCACCGGCCGCCTTGACGCGCTCGGCGCACTCGACGATCTGTGCCTCGTTCTCTACCGAGCACGGGCCTGCCATAACATTGAAGTAGCCGGCGCCGATCTTGCGGCCCGCAACCTCGATGATCGTGTCCTCCGGGTGGAATTTGCGGTTGACAGCCTTGAACGGCTCGGTCACGCGCTGTACGCGCTCGACCACGTCATACGCCATAATGTCCCCTTCATCGAGCCGGGTCGTGTCGCCCATCAGGCCGAGGATAAGTGTATTCGCACCCTGGGAATAGTTGATCCGCAGCCCCATATCCGTGAAATGCTGCATCAGTTTTTCGACACGTTCCTTGTCGCTGTTCTGTTTGAGTACAACGATCATTTCAGTTCACTCCTTCACAATGTGATAAATTTTAAGCAAGATTTACGGTACGCTTAAATTTTTTCAGTTTTTGCAGCGTACAATTGGCAGTATACCATATCAGAGGGTAAAAAGAAAGAGCGATTTACGACAAATCGCCCTTTTATTTGCCACCGTTTTTGTACACGGTTATATGTTGCTAACCGACAGCTTACTGTCCATCGGCCTTGAGCTCCTTGTATTTCGCCTTGACGGCCTCGCAGAATTCGTCCCAGCGGCCCTCATTGATGAGCGTGGACGGACAGATCTTCCCGGAAAAGTCCTGATGCTTTTTCAGCGTCTTAGATGGGTTCAGGTCGTACTCGATCAGCAGCCGCGCGCACAGTTTTTCCGTGTTGATGAGTGTCTGCTCGTAATTTCCGTCCGAATTGACACACATTTCGATGCCGATGCCGTTCATGTTGCCGCCGTTCTTCTCCATGCCGTCGCCCGCGTGATAGGCGGTTTCCGTGTCCGGCAGATGGTGGTAGATCTCGTGATCGTCCACCGTGTAGTGCCACGAAACGACGCCCTCTGCGGCGTTGGCGTTCTGGTGGATGAAAGAGTTGTGCGCCGCCGCGTTCGCGCCCTCACCGGGATTATCCGTTTCGTGGATGACGAGATATTTTATCTCGCGGGTCTGTCCGGGACGGGCGCGCGTGCCCTCCGGGATGTAATCCGTCAGCACCGGAATATCCTCGATGTAGGTCAGTGAGGCATCGGTCTGCGGCGTGCGGCTCAGCGCCTTCTGCGCCAGCATCCCGCCCGCAAAGGATACGAGCATCAGCCCGACCATCAGCATGATGCTCACCGATATGCTGTTTTTCTTTCGTTTTGCTGCCATGCTTTCCCCCGCTGTTCTCCTGTTGTTCTATCGGCTTCCATTGTACTACGTTTCGACCGTGTTTTCAAAGCAAAGACTGTAAACTTTTTGTGTACAGAGAAAATCTCGGTCATAAATCCGTAAAATCTGCAAGATAATCTTGCATTTGCACCCGCACTCCAGTATAATAAAAGATACTCGGAGAGGCGAAGCCTTCCAGCAGAATTTCTTTGACCGCCCGCCTGCCCTGTGCAGACGGTGCCAAGGCCATACGGACAGCCGGGTCAAATGCCGAAACTGGCAACTTTGTTGCCTTATTGAATTTTATAAGTTGGCTGACTAAAAGCCGTGTGCCGCGAGCGCATCACACTTGTGAAACGATCAATAAGAGTACAAAGGCAACACCGCACAATTAAGACTGCGGCGCTTTGCGGAAATTTTGCCCCCTGATTTCGTTGTGATTTTTTGCAATACAGCAAGTATTGCCGCAAAACCACGCCTTATCAGAGCACAAAATTTACTCGCAAATCGCTCTTGCTTCATTATGCGGTATTGCCTAAAAGTAACGATTCTTGCTATATAGACTCTTTCCTCTTCCATAAAACCTACGGAATGTGCAGAAGCATCTGCAAAAAGAGAACGATCATCCCCAAGTGAGAGCGTACCGTGCGTACCCCTTTCATTTGGGGATTTTTGGTATTGTGAGGATATGAAATGCAGAACAAGCTCAAACTTTACGGGTTCAACAACCTGACCAAGGCGCTGTCCTTCAACATTTACGATGTCTGCTACGCAAAGACCGAGCGCGAACAGCGCGACTACATCAAGTATATCGACCAGCAGTATAACTCCGAACGACTGACCGGCATCCTCGAGCGCGTCACCGAAATGATCGGCGCACACGTTCTGCACATTTCCAAGCAGGACTACGACCCGCAGGGCGCATCCGTTACGTTCCTCATCGCGGAGGAGCACATGAAGCCCGCCGCGCTCGAGCCGGATACCATCGTCGCGCACCTCGACAAGAGCCACGTTACCGTGCATACCTACCCGGAATACCATCCGGATACCTGCCTTGCCACGTTCCGCGTGGATATTGACGTTGCCACCTGCGGTGAGATCACGCCGCTGTCCACGCTCGATTACCTGATCGGCTCGTTCGACTCGGATATTATCACGATGGACTACCGCGTGCGCGGCTTCACCCGCGATATTGAGGGCAAAAAGCTGTTCATGGATCACCATATGACATCCATTCAGGACTTTATCGACCCGAAAACGCTCGACCGCTACGATGCCTACGACATTAACGTCTATCAGTCCAACCTGTTCCACACAAGGATGCTGCTCAAGGAGGTCGATCTTCAGAACTACCTGTTCAATACCGACATCTATGAGCTGCCGCCCAAGACCCGGCTGAAAATCCACTCTGACCTCAGAAGAGAGATGATCGAGATTTTTTCGGGCAAGAATATCTATTAACAGGGCATATTTTTCCGTAGGGCGCGACGACCCCGGCGCGCCGTTTTGTAAATCACATACATTTATCGAACCGTAGGGGCGGCCATTGGCCGCCCACAGGCTGTGTGCGGGCGACCAATGGTCGCCCCTACGATAATAACGAGTGCCAATCGTTATAGACGGCGCGCCGAGTCGTCGCGCCCTACGATTTCAGTTCTATCATACCAACTTTTATTTCAAAGAGGTTTTACCTATGGACCAATCCCGTGCGCCGATCATGGAGGCGCTCGAAAACTTCAAAGATATGCGTATTGTGCCGTTCGATGTACCCGGCCACAAACGCGGACGCGGCTCGCCGGAGCTGACGAAATTCCTCGGTCAGCAATGCATGACGGTGGATGTCAACTCGATGAAGCCGCTCGACAACCTGTGCCACCCGACCAGCGTTATCCGCGAGGCCGAGGAGCTGGCCGCCGATGCGTTCGGCGCGGCGCACGCCTTCCTCATGGTGGGCGGCACGACGAGCAGCGTACAGGCGATGATTCTGTCCGTTGTCAAACGCGGCGACGAGATCATCCTGCCGCGCAACGTACACCGCAGCGTTATCAACGCGCTGGTGCTGACCGGTGCGATTCCGGTTTACGTCAACCCGCAGATGAACGACCGGCTGGGCATTTCGCTCGGTATGTCGGTCGCGGACGTCAAGGCGGCGATTGAGAAGCATCCGTCCGCCAAGGCGGTGCTCGTCAACAACCCGACCTATTACGGCATCTGCTCGAACATCCGCGAGATTGTAAGGCTCGCGCACGCGGCGGGCATGAAGGTGCTGGCCGACGAGGCGCACGGCACGCATTTCTACTTTGGCGAGAATATGCCGGTTTCCGCGATGGCGGCAGGCGCTGACCTCGCTTCCGTGTCCATGCACAAGTCGGGCGGCTCGCTCACGCAGTCGAGCTTTCTGCTGTGCGGCCCGTCGATGAACGCCGAGCACGTTCGCCAGATCATCAACCTGACCCAGACGACCTCGGGTTCGTATCTGCTGATGGTCAGTCTTGACATTTCGCGCAAAAACCTTGCGCTGCACGGAAAAGAGATTTTCCGAAAAGTCGTTGACCTGACGACCTACGCCCGCGAGGAGATCAACGCGCTCGGCGATTATTACGCCTACGGCAGCGAGCTGATAAACGGCGACACCGTGTACGACTTCGACACGACCAAGCTGGCCGTGAACACGCTGGACGTTGGTCTGGCGGGCATCGAGGTGTACGACATCCTGCGCGATTTTTACGATATTCAGACCGAGTTCGGCGATCTCGGCAACCTGCTGGCCTATGTTTCGGTGGGTGACAGAGAGCGCGACCTCGAACGTCTGGTGGCCGCTCTCGCGGACATCCGCCGCCGCTACAAGCGCGACAAGGCAACGCTCATGCGGCAGGAGTACATCTCTCCGCAGGTGGTCGCCGGCCCGCAGGAGGCGTTCTACGCGGACAAGAAGGCCATGCCGCTCGAGGAGTCCATCGGCCGCATCTGCGCCGAGTTTGTCATGTGCTATCCGCCCGGCATCCCGATCCTCGCGCCCGGTGAGCGCATCACCCGCGATATTCTTGATTATATTCGCTACGCCAAGGAAAAGAACTGTATGCTGCTCGGCACGGAGGACCCCGAGGTCAACAGCCTGCAAGTCATCCGCGGCGTTGTCAGCCCGGAATAAAAGGAGCGTTTCATTCATGCAACTTACCTTTACCGAAATGCACACGCCGACGGTCGGGCTGCAAATTCAGGTTGACCGTCAGCTTTACACCGAACAGAGCGACTTTCAGCGCATCGACGTATTCGAGTGCGAGGAGTTCGGCCGTTTTCTCACGCTGGACGGCTACATGATGCTGACCGAGCGCGACGAGTTCATCTATCACGAGATGATGGTACACGTTCCGCTGGCCGTACTGGGCGAGAAGATCAAGAAAGTGCTCGTCATCGGCGGCGGCGACGGCGGCTGTGTCCGCGAGCTGTGCCGCTACGACCACATCGAGCACATCGACCTCGTGGAGATCGACGAGCGCGTTGTCGCGGTCTGCAAGGAGTATCTGCCCGGTGTGGCGTGTTCGCTCGATGACCCGCGCGTACACATCCTCTATCAGGACGGCCTGAAATACATCCGCCGCATCGAGGACGAATACGACCTCATCATCATCGACTCGACCGACCCGTTCGGCCCGGGCGAGGGTCTGTTCACGATGGAGTTCTACGGCAACTGCTACAAGGCGCTCCACGAGCACGGCGTTCTCGTCAACCAGCACGAAAGCCCGTTCTACAAGGGCGATGCGCTGGCGTGTCAGCGGGCGCACCGCAATATCGTGCACTCGTTCGAGCTCAGCCGCCTGTTTCAGGCGCATATCCCGACGTATCCGTCCGGACACTGGCTGTTCGGCTTTTCGTCCCGCGGCGTACATCCGGTGCGCGACCTGAATCCGGACTGGTGGAACAGTCTGGGACTGGAAACCAAATATTACAACACCAACCTGCATAAAGGCGCGTTCTATCTGCCGAATTATGTGCAGAAACTGCTTGAAAAGGTGGAAGAATAACGTTATCCCTTTGCACGCTTTATCATTTTGAACCATTTAAGTTTAACAGGAAACAATGAGGAGGAAACAAAAATGGGAAGAGCTCTTATCATCGGCTGCGGCGGCGTAGCCGGCGTAGTTATTCACAAGTGCTGCCAGAACAGCGATGTTTTTGAGGAGATCATGATCGCATCCCGCACCAAGAGCAAGTGCGATGCCATCAAGGAGAAGCTGGACGGCACGACCGCAACGAAAATCCGCACCGCAAAGGTGGATGCGGACAACGTGGACGAGCTGTGTGCGCTCATCGACGAGTACAAGCCGGACATCGTGATGAACATTGCCCTGCCGTATCAGGATCTCACCATCATGGATGCGTGCCTCAAGTGCGGCGTAAACTACATGGACACCGCCAACTATGAGCCGGAGGACACCGATGATCCAGAGTGGCGCGCCATCTACGAGAAGCGCTGCAAGGACGAGGGCTTCACCGCATACTTTGACTACTCGTGGCAGTGGGCATACAAGAAAAAGTTCGAGGAGGCCGGTCTGACCGCGCTGCTCGGCTCGGGCTTTGACCCGGGTGTAACGCAGGCGTACTGCGCGTATGCCCAGAAGCACCTGTTCGACGAGATCGACACCATCGACATTCTGGACTGCAACGGCGGCGACCACGGCTATCCGTTCGCGACCAACTTCAACCCGGAGATCAACCTCCGCGAGGTATCCGCGCCGGGCTCTTACTGGGAGAACGGCCACTGGGTCGAGATCCCGGCCATGAGCATCAAGCGTGAGTACGACTTCGATCAGGTCGGCCACAAGGATATGTACCTGCTCCACCACGAGGAGATCGAGTCCCTCGCCAAGAATATCCCGGGCGTACAGCGCATCCGCTTCTTTATGACGTTCGGCCAGTCCTATCTGACCCACATGAACTGTCTGGAGAACGTTGGTATGCTGTCCACCACGCCCATCGAGTTTGAGGGCCA
This sequence comes from uncultured Agathobaculum sp., assembly GCA_934504345.1. Lineage (GTDB taxonomy): Bacteria > Bacillota > Clostridia > Oscillospirales > Butyricicoccaceae > Agathobaculum. Next base: position 52,274 of record CAKSVR010000001.1, read on the forward strand.
CCAGATCGTGCCGATCCAGTTCCTCAAGGCTCTGCTGCCCGACCCGGCAACGCTCGGCCCGCGCACCAAGGGCAAGACCAACATCGGCTGCATCTTCACCGGCAAAAAGGACGGCAAGGAAAAGACTGCCTACATTTACAACGTCTGCGACCACGAGGAGTGCTACCGCGAGGTCGGCTCTCAGGCCATCAGCTACACCACCGGTGTTCCGGCGATGATCGGCGCGGCCATGCTGCTGACCGGTAAGTGGAACAAGCCCGGCGTGTACACGGTCGAGGAGTTCGATCCCGATCCGTACATGGAGGCGCTGAACAAGTGGGGCCTGCCGTGGCAGATCAATGACAAGCCGGTGCTGGTGGACTGATATGAAATTTACAGAACTTCCCACTCCCTGCTATATCGTGGACGAGAACCGGCTGGTGCAGAATCTGGCCGTTCTGCGGGACGTTGCAAAGCGTACCGGCGCGAAGATCCTGCTGGCGCAGAAGGCGTTCTCGATGTTCTCGGTCTACCCGCTGCTGCGCGAATATCTGGCGGGCACAACGGCCTCCGGTCTGTACGAGGCACGCCTCGGCCATGAGGAATTCGGCGGCGAAACGCACGTTTACGCGCCCGCCTACGCCGAGGGCGAGTTTCAGGAGCTTCTTCATTACGCCGACCACATCGTGTTCAACTCGTTCACCCAGTGGAAAGCCTACGGCAATCTCGCCCGCGCAGCGGGCAAGAGCTGCGGTCTGCGTATCAATCCGGAGTGCTCCACCCAGCCCTCCGAGCACGCGATGTACGACCCGTGCGGCCCGTATTCGCGCCTCGGCATCACGCTGGACAACTTCCAGCCTGAGCTGATGGACGGTATCGAGGGCTTCCACTTCCACACGCTGTGCGAGCAGAATTCGGATGATCTCGTGCGGACCGTTGCGGCATTCGAGCAGAATTTCGGCCCGTACATGGACGGACTCAAGTGGCTCAACCTCGGCGGCGGCCACCATATCACCCGCGCGGACTACGATGTGGAAACGCTCGTGCAGTGCATCAACTACCTGCAAAAGAAGTACAAGGTGCAGGTGTATCTCGAGCCCGGCGAGGCTGTTGTGCTGGGCGCGGGCTATCTGGTATCCACCGTGCTCGAAGTGATGCACAACCACAAGCAGATCGCCATTCTGGACACCTCGGCGGCGTGCCATATGCCCGATGTGCTCGAAGTGCCCTACCGCCCGCCCGTCTACCGCGGCGGCGAGCCCAACCAGAAAGCGTTCACTTACCTGCTGACCGGCCGTTCCTGTCTGGCGGGCGATGTCATCGGTGAATATTCGTTCGATGTCGCGCTCCACGCCGGCGAACAGGTCGTGTTCGAGGATATGGCGCTCTATACCATGGTAAAGACCAACACATTCAACGGTATGCCGCTGCCGCTCATCGCGGTGCGCCGCGCCGACGGCACAGACGAAGTCGTTCGGATGTTCGGGTATGAGGATTTTAAGCGACGGCTGTCGTAAAATCGGATAAGAAAAACCACCACATTTTGTGGTGGTTTTTCATTTACCTATGCAGCTGCGTTCTCCGGTGCACGCGAGGCGCGTGAGCGCTACGCCGCATCTGGGCGGGGGATTTCGCCGTCTGCGGACGGCGGGAACGGGCCGCACGCGCGGCGGGCGCAAAAAGGGAGGGACACCTACGGTTTCCCTCCCTCTTTGAACTCCTACCTTTCCCTCAACAGCCTCGCGAACGGGCCTTGCGGCCCTACTTCGTAAGTAACTCGCATAAAGGAACGAGTATCGGCTTCCGTTTTCCGCATTGTCGCGGCGTAATCGCGGCAGATTGCACGGGTTTTGCGTAAATATTGTCGCAGACCTCTAACGGCTTGAGCGCAGCTGTGAAAGGAATGGCGCTTTGCGGCCTACGAGCCAGTAACGGTACTGCCGTTCTCCTTTTTCGGTCCCACCTCTAAGTAGGAACGCTTGCGTTCCGTCGCTCCGAGGTATCCCAAAGGGAAAAGGGGAGCTTCCTAAGAGGGTGGAAAACCGTAGGTTGTCTACCCTCTTAGGCCCCGCGCGGGAGCGCCGTTCTCCCGCCGCCCGCAGGCGGCGAAACTCCCCAGCCCGGCAACGGCGTATTGCATTCGCAACTCGTATGCACCAGTAAAAGGCTGCCGAGAAAAGGGCTGCCGCCCGGCTGCGGCGTAGCGCTCACGCGCCTCGCGTGCACTGGAAAGCAACTGCTGCGTATCGACAGCTCACGATTTATTGTTCTGCGAACCGCACAGTAATCGTCGTGCCCTCCCCGAGCTGGCTTTGCAGCTCGACCTCGGCGTGGTGCAGCGCCGCGCCGTGCTTGACGATGGAAAGACCCAGTCCGGTGCCGCCGGTCAGCTTGCTGTGGCTCTTGTCCACACGGTAGAACCGCTCAAACACGCGCTGCTGGTCGGCGGGCGCGATGCCGATACCGGTATCCGAAACGCGCACGAACGGCGCACCGTTCTCTGTTCCGGCGGTGATGGCCACACTGCCGTGCGGCTTATTGTAGCTGATGGCGTTATCCGCCAGATTGAACACCATCTGCTCGAGCGTGCGCCGCTGGCCGGACACTGTTGCCGCCTCGCCCGAAACCGTCAGCGCGATGCCGCGCTGCTCGGCCTTGCTCAGCAGACGGTCGTACACCGTGCCGCACAGCGCGTACAGCTCGACCGGCTCGAACGAAGCCGCCTCGCCGCCCTCATCAAGCTGCGACAGGCGGATAATATCCTCGATGAGCGCCAGAAGCCGCTGGGCCTCGGTGCGGATCTTGCCCGCGAACGGTGCAACGTCCTCGGGCTTTGCGATGCCGCTCGCGATGAGCTCGGCGTAGCCCATGATGCTGGTGAGCGGCGTTTTCAGCTCGTGCGACACATTGGCCGTGAACTCCTGCCGCTGCTGCTCGGCGCGTTCGCGCTCGGTGATGTCCACGATGAGCAGAACGGCGGCGTGCCACGCGCTGTTCTCCTCCACCGAGCTGGCCGTGAGCGCATACACGCGCCCGCCGCGCTCCAGTCGGCCGTGTGCTCCCTCTCCGCCGAGTGCCTGCTCGACCACGCGGATGTATTCCGCATCGCGGCACAGCGTGAGATAACTTCCCTCCGCCTTATCCTGTGGGAACAGCGCCCGCGCGGCGTGGTTGGCGAATAAAATCGTGCCCGTGCCGGAAAACAGCACCAATCCCTCGTCCATGCGGGCGGTGATGTCGTCAAATTCGGCCTGACGGCGCTGCAATTCGGTCATCTGCGCCTGAATCTTTCGATTCTGCTTGTCCATGCGGTGCAGCAGCGGCGAAAGCTCATCATAGGCCTCGCCTCCCAACGGGTCGTGCAGGTCGAGCGTTTCGATGGGCTTGAGGAATATTCCGGTCAGCCGACCGGCCAGCACCGCCGCAACGAGCAGCGCCAGCAGCACAATGAGCACGATCCACGGCGAGGCCGCCGAGAGTGCGCCGACCGCGCTGTCCGCCGTAGCGGAAATACGCAGTACATCGCCGTTTTCCAGCCGTACTGCGTAATAAAACGTCTGTTTGGAGAGCGTTTCGGACAATCGGCTGTCCTCGCCCGTGCCGTTCTGCATGGCCTGCTCGATCTCCGGACGGACCGCGTGGTTTTCCATCTCAGCGGCATCCATGCGGTTGTCGTACAGCACCGTGCCGTCCGGCGCGACCAGTGTCAGACGGTCGTCGTAGATAGGCCCGAACGCCGCAAGCTCCTGCCCGATGTTGTCCACCGCCGTCAGATAGCCGCTCTCGCTCACCAGCCTTTCGCGCATATCGCGCGTGAGCCCGGCATGGACGGCAGCCAGCAGAAGCCCGGTCGTCAGCAGCAGCGTGACGAGCGCCGTGAGGAAGATACTGCCGAAAACGCGCTTTCTCATGTGTGCTCTCCCATGCGGTAGCCCACGCCGCGCACGGTTTCGATCAGCACGCCGTCCGCGCCCAGCTTCTGCCGCAGCGTGCGGATATGTACATCGACCGTGCGGGTTTCATTCTCGCTGCCGTAGCCCCAGATGTTCTCCAGCAGCACATCGCGTGTGAGCACCGCGCCGCGGTTCTTCATCAGCAGCGTGAGCAGCTGGTATTCCTTGAGGGTGAGCTGCACCTCCTGCCCGTCCGCGAACACAGTGTGCGCCCGCTCGTCCACGCAGATGCCGCCCGCCACCAGCGGATGCGGACCCTCGCTCTCCGCCCTGGCCTCGGTGCGGCGCAGCACGGCCCGGATGCGGGCTACGAGCTCCATCATGCCGAACGGCTTGGCGATATAATCATCCGCGCCGGTGTCCAGCCCGACCACCTTGTCATACTCGGTGTTCTTCGCCGTCAGCAGGATGACCGGGATGTCCGCGGTGTCCGGTGCGGCGCGCAGGCGGCGCAGGATGGTGATGCCGTCCTCGCCGGGCAGCATGATGTCCAGCAGGATGAGCTGCGGCGTTTGCTTTCGCAGTGCGGCAGTCAGCGCCGCGCCGTCCGGACAGCCGTCGGCCTCAAAGCCGGTATTACGCAGCGTGTACACCACCAGCTCGCGGATGCCCGCATCATCTTCCACACAGTAGATCATAGTTTTCTCTCCGTTCCGGTTCAGCGCTGTGCCGCCGCCGCAGCGCCGTGCACCTCGCTTTTATGCGTGCCGGTGATGGAGAACTCCACCCACTCGGCAATGTTGGTCGCATGGTCACCGATGCGCTCGAGATACTTGGCGATCATCAGCACATCCAGCACGCGCTCGCCGTCGTCCGGGTTCTGCGCGATCTCCGCGATGAGGTCGCTCTTGCACTGGTCGAACAGGTCGTCCACCACATCGTCATATTCGATAACGCTCCACGCAAGGGTCAGGTCTCGGCGCACGAATGCATCCAGACTTTCGGTTACCATTTTGATGGTCGCCTGCGCCATGCGGTCGATGTGCGCGTTGTGTCCGCACGCACCGGACAGGCAGGTGACGATCTCGGCAATGTCGCTGGCCTGATCGCCAATGCGCTCGATGTCGGTTATCATTTTCAGCACGGACGAGATCAGCCGCAGGTCGCTTGCCACCGGCTGCTGCTGGAGCAGCAGCTTCAGGCACATGGACTCGATCTCGCGTTCCTTGTGGTCGATCTCCTGATCGATGCGGATGGCGGCCGCCGCCAGCTTGATGTCGCCCTCGAGCAGCGACTTTACCGCGCTGGCGATGGCATTTTCGCACAGTGCGCCCATGGAAATGAGCTCGTTGTTCATTTCGAGCAGCTGGGTATCAAAACGATTACGCATATCAGCCGAACCTCCCCGTAATGTAGTCCTCGGTGCGCTTGTCCCTGGGCATGGAGAACAGCTTCTCCGTATCGTCCACCTCGACCATGTCGCCGAGCAGGAAAAACGCGGTCTTATCCGAAACACGGGTGGCCTGCTGCATATTGTGCGTGACCATAACGATAGTATAATCCTTTTTGAGCTCGAGCACAAGGTCCTCGATCTTCGCGGTGGAGATCGGATCGAGTGCGGAGGTCGGCTCGTCCATCAACAGCACCTCCGGGTCAGCGGCGAGCGCACGCGCGATGCAGATACGCTGCTGCTGGCCGCCCGACATGGACAGCGCGGATTTCTTCAGGTTATCCTTGGTTTCGTCCCAGATAGCGGCATGGCGCAGCGACGTTTCGACGATCTCGTCCAGCTTTACGCGGCTCTTGATGCCGTGCGTGCGCGGACCGTAGGCGATGTTGTCGTAGATCGACATCGGGAACGGGTTGGGCTTCTGGAACACCATGCCGACCCGCTTACGCAGCAGGTTTACATCGCAGTTTTTGTAAATATCCTGCCCGTCGAGCGTAATATCGCCCGTGATATGGCAGTTTTCGACCAGATCGTTCATGCGGTTGAGCGAGCGCAGCAGCGTACTCTTGCCGCAGCCGGACGGCCCGATGAATGCAGTAATCTCATTTGCTTTAATATCCAGATCGATGCCGTGCAGCGCATGGAAATCACCGTAATACAGGTTCATATTGCGGATCTCGATTTTGTTATTGTTCATTGTACAACCTCTTTATAATTGAGAATGGATAATGGATAATGGATAATTGTTGTATCGCGCCTTGCGCGATTATTGAATCATCGCGCACAGCGCGATACCTTAATTCTCCATCCTCCATTTTCAATTTTCCATTTACTTCTTCGTTAACTTTTTCGCCGCCAGCGCAGAAAGCGTGTTCATGATCAGCACCACGATGAGCAGCACGACCGCCGTGGCCTGTGCCTCATTCATGTGCAGGGCCTCGCCCGAGAGCACATACATATGGATGGCAAGCGTGCGGCCGGACTGGAACAGACCGGGCAGCTGTGCCATCGTACCGGCGGTGAAGATGAGCGCCGCCGTTTCACCGACGATGCGGCCGATGCCGAGGATCACGCCGGACAGGATACCGGGTGCGGCGGCGGGCAGCACAATGCGGAACACGGTACGCAGCCGTCCTGCGCCAAGGCCGAACGAGCCCTCACGGAACGAATCCGGTACGGCGATGAGCGCCTCCTCTGCGGTACGCATGATGAGCGGCAGGATCATGATCGCCAGCGTCATCGCACCTGCCAGCAGCGAGTATCCCCAGTGCAGCCGGGTGACGAAGAACAGCATACCGAACAGGCCGTACACGATGGACGGGATACCGGACAGTGTTTCGGTCGTGATGCGGATAACGCTTACCAGCTTGCTGCCGCGTTTGGCGTATTCATTCAGGTACACTGCCGTGAACAGGCCGAGCGGCACGGCCAGCAGCAGCGCCAGCGCAGTCATCTCCACCGTGGTGAGGATGGCGGGCATCATGGATACGTTCTCCGAGGTGTAATTCCAGTCGAACAGCGACAGGCTCAGATGCGGCAGACCTGTCACCAGAATATAGCCGATGAGGAACAGCAGCACGCCGAACGTCAGCGCGGCCGCGCCGTATACCAGCCCTCTGCATACCGCCGCCGAGGCTGCGCCGTGTACGCGCTCGGTCTTGTCCGCCGGACGGGCGATGGGCTTTGCCGCGGAAACCGCTTCTCTTGTCATGCCTCTTTCCTCCTTTTGAGAACCGAAAATGCCAGATTGATGAGCAGAATGAACACGAACAGCACAACGCCGGTCGCGATGAGCGCTTCGCGGTGCAGGCCGGTGGCGTAGCCCATCTCGATCACGATGTTCGCTGTCATCGTGCGGATTCCCTTGAGCATACTGCCGGTCAGGCGCGGCTGGTTGCCCGCGACCATGATGACTGCCATGGTTTCGCCGATGGCGCGGCCGATGCCGAGCACGATACCCGCCAGCACGCCGGACTTCGCCGCCGGGAGCATGACGGTGAACACCGCGCGCTCATGCCGTGCGCCCATCGCCACCGCGCCCTCGTAGTAGGACGGCGGGACGGCGCGGAGTGCAGCCTCGGACACGCCGATGATGGTCGGCAGGATCATAATGCCCAGCAGGATGGAGGCCGCAAGGATGGACGAGCCGGAAATATCCGCGCCGAACAGACCCGCGACGGCACGCACCGCCGGAACGATGATGACCATGCCGAAGAAGCCGTACACGATAGACGGGATACCGGCCAACAGCTCGGTGCAGGGTTTCAGGATACCGTACAGTTTTTTCGGGCAGTAGAATGCCATAAAGACAGCCGTCAGCAGGCCGACCGGCACGCCGATGACGATCGCACCGGCGGTGATGTACAGGCTGCCGAGTATCATCGGCAGGATGCCGTAAATGTCGTTGCCCGGCTTCCACTTTGTTCCGGTCAAAAAGTCCAGCAGGCCGATCTCTTTCATCGCGGGTACGCCGTTCGCGAACAGGAACACACATATCAGCACCACCGCGAGGATGGAAGTCAGCGCACAGAGAAAAAACACAATGTGCATCAGAGTTTCCCGAAGGTTTTTCATAAAAATCGTTCTCCTATACAGGCACAGGGCGAATCACTTCGCCCTGTTTTGTCTGTGATGCGTTAGGCAAGGTCGCCCCAGTCGGTGACGTCGCCGACGTAGATGCTCTTGATCTGGTCCATGGACAGGTCATCGATGGTGTTCGCCGGGTTGACAACGACTGCGATGCCATCCAGTGCGATGGAGGTGCCGGTCAGCTCTGCGGCTTCCTCGTCCTTGAGCTCGCGGGAGGCCATGCCGATGGCGAACGTGCCGTCCATCGTGCCGGTCATGCCGGAGGTAGAGTCCGAAGTCTGGAGGTCGATGCTCGCGTTCGGGTTAACGGCCTTGTAGGCCTCGATGAGCTTCTCCATCACCGGGGATACCGAGGAGGAGCCGCCGACTGCGATCTGGCCGGAGGAGCCGTCCGAGGTGAACGTCGGAGCGTTGTCGTCAACGGCGATGTACTTGTTGTCGCTTACAACTGCCTGACCCTCTTTGGACAGGATGAAGTTGATGAAATCCTTTGCTACGCCGGTCGGCTCGCCCTTGGTCGCGATGTTGAACGGACGGGACAGCTTGTAGGCACCGGCCTTGACGTTGTCCACAGTCGCCTCAGCGCCGTCAACCTTGACCGCCTTCACGGTGTCGTTCAGTGCGCCGAGCGAGATGTAGCCGATAGCCTTTTCGTTGCCCGCCACGCTGGTGAGCACAACGTCGGTCTTGTTGGCGATCTCGGCATCTGCCGTGGTGTTGTCGATCTTCTCGCCCGCATCGTTCTTTTCCTCAACGCCGGTCAGCTCGATGAACGCGCCGCGCGTGCCCGAACCGTCCTCGCGGGAGATTACGGTGATAGCGCCGGAAACGCCGGTGCTCTCTGCGCCGCTGTTCTGGGAATCCGTCGAGGTGGAAGCGGAATTGCCGCAGCCGGTCAGTGCGCCGGTCAGCGCCAGCGCTGCGAGCAGGATGGAAATGCTCTTTTTCATGTTGTGTTCTCCTTTTGATGTTCTCTTTCGTTTTTTGTTACAAGATTATCTTACGGAAGTTGTGTAAAATGCAAAAGAGAAACCTTGTTAAATCGAGGTTAAATTCGGGGGATTTCGATTTGTCGATACGCAGCAGCCTTTTTCTCGGCAGCCGTTCTCCGGTGCTCGCGAGTCGCGTGAGCGATACGCCCTTTCCGGGCGGCAGCCCATTTTTCTGCACCCTTTTCATGGTGCAACCGAGCCCGCGAAGCAATACGCCGTTTCCGGGCGGGGGATTTCGCCGCTTGCGAGCGGCGGGAACGGCGCTCCCGCGCGGGGCCTAAGAGGGTAGACAACCTACGGTTTTCCACCCTCTTAGGAAGCTCCCCTTTTCCCTTTTGGAAAACCTCGGAGCGACGGAACGCAAGCGTTCCTACTTAGAGGTGGGACCGAAAAAAAAAGAAACGGCAGTACCGTTACCGATTCATAGGCCGCAAAGCGCCATTCCTTTCACGGCTGCGCTCAAGCCGTTAGAGCTCTGCGACACTGCCTTTACGCAAAACCCGTGCAATCTGCCGCGATAACGCCGCGACAGCGCGGAAAACGTGAGCCGATACCGTTCCTATATGCGAGTTACCTATGAAGTAGAGCCGCAAGGCTCGTTCGCGAGGTTGCTGAGGGAAACGGGGAGATTCAAAAGAGGGGTAGAAACCGTAGGTGTCTACCCCTTTTTTGCCCCAGCGCCGGGGCGGCGCAACGCTCCCGCGCTCCGCAGAGCGCGAAACTCCCCAGCCCGGCAACGGCGTATTGCTAACGCAACTCGTGTGCACCATGTAAAGAGTGCCGAGGAATGGGCTGCCGCCCAGATGCGGCGTTGCGCTCACGCGCCTCGCGTGCACCGGAGAACGGATGCGTAAATCAAAATTACTGCAAAAAAAGAGAACCCTCTTTCGAGAGTTCTCAAAAAGTTACGTTTTTCGCTTGCGGAAATACCCGAGGTACAGGATCGCTGCCGCCATGCTCCAGAAATAGGCCATCATGTACGGCACCTCGAAGATGTTCTCGAAGTAGCAGTGCACCAGCACGCCGCACATTCCGGCGAACATGGATACCGCCAGCACGCGCGTGCGGTCGCCCTTGGTATAGCCGGTGCGGCCGATGGAGCGAAGGCTCCACAGCACCATGCCGAACAGCAGCAGGATGAAGAACGCCAGACCGATATAACCCATCTCGACCAGCGTTTTCAGGTAGTAGTTATCCATGTAGAAGTAGGAAAAATCCTTGGTTTCCTCGATGACCTTGTTCTGCATGGCTACTGCGCCGCCGAAGCGGCCGAGGCCGAAGCCCAGCCAGCGGTTGCTCTCCTCGAGCAGGTTAAGACCCTTGTCCCAGCGCACCATACGGCCCGCGCGGCGGCTTGCCGCAACGTAATCCGCGGTGAACATATAGGTGATGCGGTTCGCGATGGACGGGATGGCCACCAGCGCGCCGACACCGGCCACGCCCATCAGCGCGATAAGGCGGCGGTCAAGGAAGATGGAGAACACGATAACGGCCACGGCCAGACCTCCCCACGCTCCCTTGGAGAACGTGAAGATGCAGCACAGGCACATCAGGCCGGTCGCGCAGACAGCCGACACCTTGAGCCACATTTTCTCGCTGTAATACGCCAGACCCGCCACCATCGGTGCGAACAGCACCAGCAGGCTGCCCATGATGTTCGGGCTGCCTGTGAGCGAGTAGACGCGCGTGCGCACGCTTGCCTCGGTCTGGGAAACCCAGCTCGACGGGATCGGTGCGGCCACGATGAACTGATAGATGCCGTGCATCGTGATGCACAGCGCCATGACGATGAGCGCGCCGTAGAACACCCAGAAATCGCGGTCATTCTCGATCAAACGGGTGACGAGGAAGAACCAGAACAGGTACTCCACCACTGCGCGATAACCCGCAACGGCGATAGACGTATTCGGGGACACCGCACACATCAAAAAGAAGCCGACTGCGATGAACAGCAGCAGATAGGCATCCACCGGGGTGGCACGCGAGCCGAGCGGCGCGCGCTTCATCGCGATGTGCCACAGGATGTACGCCAGTGCAGCCATCATCAGGCACTCGTCCCACACGGAGGCGACGAACGATGGGAGATACCCCGCATCCGACACCCAGCGGATGGCGGAATCGAGCGGCAGATACATCGCCAGACAGATGAGCAGCAGGCCGCGCACGCCGACAAAGCTGCACGCCCGTCCGATCACGCCGCCGCCCGCCGCACGGGCGATGGGCTTCCATATCGCCAGACACAGCCGATAGATCAGGCTGTTCGCCGCGATGTCGCCCAGCCGTTCGACCAAACGGCGCAGCGCCGCCAGAATGCGGGCGTAGAGGCTGTTCGCGGCGGTGCACAGCGGCGCCGCACAGAAGCGGTCCCACCAGCGGCGGAACGCCGAGTACGGATACGCAGCGCGGATGCGGTCAAAGAAGCCCGCGATAACACCGTTGTGGTACCATGCGCGCAGGCATACGAGCAGCCGCACGATCAGACTGTTTTCAAAAATCGCTTTCATAGGCCTTAATTATCCGCGATGTCCACGGTATCGATGATGCCGGTCGTTTCAAAATCGTTGGTCTTTACGATGTAGGTACGGCCTGCACGGACCTCCTGCGTGCCGATGGCCGGCGCAGGCGTGCCCTTGGAAACCTTGGTTTCGATGGTGAAGATGATGTCCTTCTTGTCCGGGTCGGTCGCGGTGACGATCTCACCGTCCGCGGTGGTGACCTGCTGCTGATACGGCTCGATCTTCATGTCCGTAATGGATGCGTTCATGTAGGAGTTGCCGCTTACCAGCGACTTGCCGACCTGACTGTTGCGCTCAGCCTCGGCAACGAGGAACGGCGATGCACCGCGCACGCGCACGGTCATGGTGAGCGATACCTGCGGCGAAGCGACTTCCTTGATCTGCTTGGCAAACAGCTTGTAGCCCACGCCGCCGACTACGGCGATGGCTGCGACCAGCACCAGCAGATCGACAACATTGATGATGCCGAACAGCTTGCCCTTTTCGTTGATGATCTTCATAAATTCCTCCATTGGTAAATGATTTGCGTATTTCACTGCACCATTATACCATAGAGTAGGTTAAAAGTTAAGGCAATACCGCATAATTCATCAAGAGAAATTTGCGAGTAAATTTTGCGTACTGATGCGGCGCGATTTTGCAGGAATACTTGGTGTATTACAAAAAATCGCAACAAAATCAGCACACAAAATTTCCGCAAAGTTCCGCAGATGCAATTGTGCGGGATTGCCTCAGGTGTTATCTTTGTGTAGCAGCAAATCGGCCAGAAAGCACCGGAACTCCGGTTTTCCGCCGTTTCCTGTGCTCTCTCCCGCCGCCTCCTCGCAGGTGATGGAAAACGCCGTACACCACCACGCCGCGCGGGCATTCTGCGGCGCAAACGCCGACCAGAACAGCACGATGCACGCCGTCAGCACCGCCGCGAGCGCCTTTCTATCCTGTTTATCCATAACAAAACCGCCTTTCCGCATCTGGTGAACTCAGTATGCCCGAAAGGCGGTCTTTTATACCGTTTAATTGTAGATCTCGGTCAAAAATGTATCCGCAAAGCGGCGGCGCAGCATTTTCTCTGCGGTCCTTGCGCGGTTCTCGTCCGAGAACAGGCCGTACACGGTCGGGCCCGAGCCGCTCATCAGCGTGCCGTCCGCGCCGTTTTCGGTCAGGAACGACTTGATCTCGCCGATCTGGCGGCGCTTGACTGCCGTCACCGTTTCCATCACGTTGCACAGGCGGCCGCAGATGCCCTCGTAGTCGCCCTGCTCGAGCGCGGCGATCATGCCCTTGGTATCCGGATGCGTGAGGATGTCCACGCTGTCTATCTCCTGATAGACCTCCTTGGTCGGCACCGCGAACGGCGGCTTGCACAGCACGACCCAGCAGTGCGGCATTTCCGGCAGGGCGCTCAGCTCCTCGCCGATGCCGCGTGCCAGCATAGTGCCGCCGCGCAGACAGAACGGCACATCCGCGCCGAGCTTCAGTCCCATTTCGCACAGCTCGTCATCCGTGAGGCCCGCCTCGTGCAGCGCGTTCAGCGCCCGCAGCACCGCCGCCGCATCCGCCGAGCCGCCCGCGAGTCCGGCCGCCATCGGGATGCGCTTCTCGATGTGGATCTCGCAGGTTTCGAGCAGCACGCCGGTCTGCTTGTAGAACAGCTCCGCCGCGCGGTACGCCAGATTGCGCTCGTCGGTCGGCAGGAACGGCAGACTGCACGTTAAGACGATGCCGCGCGGCTTTTTCTCGCCGTGCGTAACGGTAACGCGCACCGTATCGTGCAGCGCCACCGACTGCATCACCATTTCGACCGTGTGGTAGCCGTCCTCGCGCCGTCCGGTCACATCCAGCGTTAAATTGATCTTCGCACGCGCCCGTACATCCGTGCTGGCGTGCGTGATTTCCTGTTTTTTTCCAAAAAGCATTGTCAATCAGCCTTTATTTTGTAATTATCCCAGTTTTATCCGCACCGGTCTGCGTTCGCGGAACACCGTAACGTGCGTGAAGCCCGCCTCGAATGCATTCTTCATGCAGTCATTCACGCCGCGCCCAACGGTATCCAGCGTGTGCGAATCCGAGCCGATGGAGATGCGTTCGCCGCCCATGCGCTTATACTCGTACAGGATATTCTGCGGCGGGCCGACCTTTTTCTGCCAGCCCGCAATGCCGGCAGCGTTCAGCTCGAGCGCATAGCCGTGCTCGATGCACGAGCGCAGCACCTGCTCCACCCGATCCATGAACTGGTCGAACGACGGGATATAATCGCCGTGCTTCATCACGCGCAGCGGATAATCGATATGCGCCAGCACATCAAAGCCGCCGTGCTCCTCCATCAGCAATACCTGATCGAAATATTCGTGCAGAAAGGCATCGCAGTCCATGTTCGGGAAGTCGTGAAAGTAAATATCGAGGTCGTTCGGCATCGCGTGCAGCGAACCGATGACCATATCGAGCGGATGGTTCTTTACGAAATCGTCCGCCGCCGGTTCAGCGTGTATCTGGCCGATCTCGATACCGGCCAGCACCTCGATGCCGCCGTTCCCGGCAGGACGGCGCTTCGCCCAGACATCGCGCACGCAGGCCTCCGGGTCGCGGTTGTCGCGCGTGCCGCCCGCCCGCAGAAAGTCCAGATGGTCGGTGATGCCGATGATGTCCAGCCCAGCCTGTTCACAGGCGTTGATCTTGTCCTCAATGGTCTGCGGATACTGGGCATCCTCCGAGTATCCGGTGTGCATATGCAGATCGACCCGCATAGGCGTTCCTCCTCACATAAAGTTGATTGCCGTTTCGGCAAAGCACGCGATGATAATGCAGATCATGCCCGGATTGCCCAGCACGGCGTTCATCGCCGGAGCGCACGGGCCGTGCAGCCAGACCTGCTCTTTCCGGCCGCGCACGAGCAGCACCACGCTGCATACCGCCATTACCAGCCAGAACACGCCGAGCAGCGCCGAGGCCCACAGCGCATCGGGCAGCAGTGACGGCACGACCGAGCCGGTGAAGTTGAACAGCATATGCAGCATCACCGAGGTTCGCAGCATACCGGTGCGATAATACGCATACGCCAGCAGCAGACCGAGCGCGAAAGCGTAGAAGAACTGCTCCATATTCGCGTGGTACAGGCCGAACAGCAGCGCCGAAATGAATGCGGCCGGTTTCTGTCCATAGCGCGCCAGCCGGCCGGCCAGCAGGCCGCGGAACACCAGCTCCTCGCACAGCGGGCCGATGATGCACGCGCCCAGCACGATAATGCTCATCGGAAGCTGATCGAACATATCGTCCACCATCGTCACCGGCTCACGCCCGGTCAGGCCGTAGGCCAGCTCGTTCAGGCTCGAACCGATGATCGAGCCGAACCACATCAGGCCGCAGCCGATGACATACCAGCGGCCCAGCCGCCGTGCGCCTGCCTTTTCCTTACAGAACGGCAGCGGCGGCGTTTTCCGCCACAGACAGAACAGGACAGGCAGTGAAACCGCGTAATGTCCGACCAGTATCAGCAGATAATACACGGATTCCGGCATATAGAACGGCAGAACGTATCCGTCCAGCCAGTAAACGCCGTACTGCCACACATACGACCACAGCAGCACCGCCAGCAGGGAAAATCCCAGCCTCGAACAGTATTTCCGCTCCTGCGGGAGATCGATTTGCTCCATAAAAATTCCCTCACGGGGCAAAAACGGAGGCGGAGCTTGCCGCCCCGCCCCCATATAATGCCGGTTTTGATTACTGAGCCTTGGCTTCGTTTACCAGACGCTCGGTGTCCTTGGCGATCATAAGCTCCTCGTTGGTCGGAATGACCAGAACGCGAACGCGAGCCCAGTCGATGGAAATATCCATCTGCTTGCCGCGGTACTTGTTCTTCTCCGGGTCGATCTTGATGCCGAGGTACTCGAGGTGCTCGCAGACATCCCAGCGAACCGAGCGGTCGTTCTCGCCTACGCCTGCGGTGAAGATGATCGCATCTACGCCGCCCATCTCGGCAACGTAAGAACCGATGATCTTCTTAACAGACAGGTTGAACATATCCTTAGCCAGCGCTGCACGCGCGTTGCCGTCAGCAACAGCAGCATCCAGATCGCGGAAGTCGGAGGATACGCCGGAGATACCCAGCATACCGGACTTCTTGTTCAGGATGTTGATGACTTCATGTGCATCCATGTGCTCGTGCTCAGCAAGGAACTCGATGATAGCCGGGTCGATGTTGCCGGCACGGGTGCCCATCGGCAGACCGTCCAGCGGAGTGAAGCCCATGGAGGTATCAAAGCTCTTGCCGCCGTTGATGGCACAGATGGAAGAACCATTGCCGAGGTGGCAGGTGATCAGGCGCAGCTCCTCGAGCGGACGGCCGAGCATCTCGGCAGCCTGCTGGGAAACGTACTTGTGGCTGGTGCCATGGAAGCCGTAGCGGCGGATCTTGTACTTCTCGTAATACTCATACGGTACTGCGTACATATAGTGGGACTGCGGCATGGTCTGATGGAATGCGGTATCGAATACTGCGACCATCGGAACATCCGGGCCCATAACCTCGCGGCAAGCCTCGATGCCGGTCAGGTTCGGCGGGTTGTGAAGCGGTGCCAGCGGTACGCAGTCCTCGATCGCCTTGAGGACCTTCTCGGTGATGATAACGCTGTCCGAGAAGAACTCGCCGCCGTGTACAACGCGGTGGCCGACTGCGTCGATCTCGCTCATGGAGGAGATAACGCCCTTTTCGGGATCGAGCAGAATGTTGATAACAGACTGGATCGCTTCCTTGTGAGTCGGCATTGCGATGTCGAACTTGAACTTCTCATCGGTCTTGTTGCCGGTGTGAGTCAGCACGCCGTCGATGCCGATGCGCTCGCACAGGCCCTTCGCCATTACCTCGCCCGATTCAGTGTCGAGCAGCTGGTACTTCAGCGAAGAACTGCCAGCGTTGATTACCAATACTTTCATTTGCAAAAACTCCCTTATGCCGTATTTGGCGGCTTGCATAAAGCCGCGGAAGCCTATATAATAATGCTATATTTTATATTCTACACGATTTTCTATAAATGCACAACCCCTTTTTCGAGGTTTTTACCTCGAGAAGCCCTGTCATCCCGCTGAAAGGAGCACCGCCATGACCGTCTGCGGCATCACCGCCGAATACAACCCGTTCCACACGGGACACCTGCACCACATCACCGAAACGCGGCGCATTCTAGGCGAAAATGCCGTTATCGTGTGTGTGATGAGCGGCAATTTCGTCCAGCGCGGCGACTTTGCCGTGCTCGACAAGTACGCCCGCGCCGAGATGGCGGTGCGCTGCGGCGCCGACCTTGTTGCGGAACTGCCGCTCGCGGCGGCGCTGTCCTCGGCGGAGAGCTTCGCCCGCGGCGCGGTCGAAACGCTGCACGCGCTCGGCTGCGATACCGTGTCATTCGGCGCGGAAACGGCAGATACAGACCTGCTCCTGCGGGCCGCTGCTGCGCTGAACGCCCTGCCGATGGAGGGAGCTCCGACTGCACCGCACCTGTCCTACGCCGCCCGCCGGCAGGAGGAGCTCAGCAGGATCGACAAACAGGCCGCCGCTCTTTTGGACAACCCCAACAATACCCTCGCGGTGGAATACTGCCGCGCGATGCACCCGTTCGGGATGCGCCCTCTTGCGGTGCTCCGGCAGGGCGCAGCGCACGATGCAAATGCGCCGAACAGCGGCTTTGCCTCGGCCAGCCTGCTGCGAACGCACCTGAGAGCCGGAGATCTCGCGTTCTGTGCGCCGTTCCTGCCGCCGCCGTGCCGCGCGGTGTGGAACGAGGCCGTCAGCCGCGGCGAAGCACCGGTGCTGCTGCCCGAGGATACGCTGCTGGCGCTGCTGCGGACAGCGCTGTATCAGGGACGGCTGTCCACCGGCTCGGCAGACGGCTTTGACGAACGGCTGCAAAAGGCCGTATACGCCGCACATTCGTTCTCGGATGCCGTAGAAAAGGCACGGACACGCCGTTTTCCGGCGGCGCGGGTGCGCCGCACGCTGCTGCGCGCGGCACTCGACATCGAGGCGGATGCATCCGTGTCCCCGGCGTATCTGCGCGTGCTGGCGCTCGGCCCGCGCGGGCGCTCTGTGCTGAAAACCGCTTCCCTGCCCGTTATCGTCAAACCGGTGACGGAAAAACGCCTGCCCGAAAATCTGCAAACGGCGCTCTGCCGCGATGCCTTCGCGGACGACCTGTTCGCGCTGGCGCTCCCCTCTCCGGCGCTCCGAACCGGCGGCGGACATTTCCGCAAAACACCGTTCTGTCTGCGCTGAATTGACAATCCCCTCGATTTGCTTTACAATTACTTTAGCATTGTAAAGTGAAACGAGGGGATTTTTATGATCGGAACAGGCGCGCTTATCAACGCCGGTGCCGTTATCGCGGGCTCGACCGTCGGCGTGCTGCTCAAGAACGGCCTGTCAGAGCGGTTCAACCAGACTATCATGCAGAGCCTTGGCCTGTGTACCATGTTCATCGGTATGGGCGGTGCGCTCAGCGGTATGCTCACCGTGACGAACGGCGCAGTCGGCACGCAGCACACCATGCTGCTCATTCTTTGCCTTGCGCTGGGCGCGTTTATCGGTGAGGCGCTCAATATCGAGCAAAAGCTGACCGATTTCGGCACGTTTTGTCAGAATAAGTTCGCCAAGGGCGACAACGGCTTTGTAGATGGCTTTGTCACCACCTCGCTGGTCATCTGTGTCGGCGCGATGGCGATCGTCGGCTCGCTCGAGGACGGTCTGACCGGAAACCCATCCACGCTGCTGGCCAAGTCTGTTCTCGACGGCATCGCCTGCGTGATCTTTGCCGCCTCGCTCGGCAAGGGCGTTTACCTGTCCGCGCTGCCGCTGCTGGTGTACGAGGGCGGCATCACGCTGCTCGCGCGGTTCATCCGCCCGTGGCTCACCGATGCCCTTATCGGCCAGATGTCGTGCATCGGCTCGGTGCTCATTTTCGCGGTCGGCTACAATATGATCGTCGAAAAGAAGCTGCGTGTCGGCAATCTGCTGCCCGCTATCTTCCTGCCGGTGCTGTTTTTCTTTCTCGCGCGGTTTTTCCCTGTGCTGGGCACGCTGTAAGCCTGTTCGGTACGGGCTTCCCTCGGGATACGCGAGGCGCGTGAGCGCAACGCCGTCCATGGGCGGCAGCCCTTTTCTCGGCAGCCGTTTTGTGGTGCAGACGAGTTGCGAAGCGATACGCCGTTTCCGGGCTGGGGATTTCGCCGTCTGCGGACGGCGGGAACGGATGCGCCGCCCCGGCGCTGGGGCAAAAAAGGGGTAGACACCTACGGTTTCTACCCCTCTTTTGAATCTCCCCGTTTCCCTCAGCAACCTCGCGAACGGGCCTGACGGCCCTACTTCATAGGTAACTCGCATAAAGGAACGGTATCGGCTCACGTTTTCCGCGCTGTCGCGGAGTGGTCGCGGCAGATTGCATGGGTTTTGCGTAAATCGAGTGTCGCAGAGCTCTAACGGCTTGAGCGTTGCTGTGAAAGGAATGGTCGGCGTTAAGCCGAGCCTACGAGCCGGTAACGGTACTGCCGTTCCTTTTTTCGGTCCCGAGCACAAATAGGAACGGCGCAGCCGTTCCGTGCGCCGAGGTATCCCAAAAAGAGCGGAAGATGGAGTCCCAAGAGGATAGCACTCATTTAATCCGCGCACGGCGCGGGAATAAGGTTTAGCGGCCTACGGGCAAACCACCGTAGGGGGTGTCTATCCTTTTGGAAACCGTTCCCGCCGTCCGCAGACGGCGAAATCCCCAGCCTGGCAACGGCGTATCGCTCACGCGACTCGGTTGCACCAGAAAACGGCTGCCGAGGAATGGGCTGCCGCCCAGTCACGGCGTAGCGCTCACGCGCCTCGCGTGCACCGGAGAACAGACTTTCAAACTGTCGATAACGAGAAAAAGACACCGTACCAACCGATACGGTGTCTTTTGCATTCTCTTAATCGACCAGCTTATCCAGCTCGGCAACGTGATGCGTGCCGGTCGCGGTCTGGTGCTCCGCCTGCTTGGCATACAGGCCAACCACGGTCGCGGACTTCTTGATGGACTGCATCGTGCCTGCACCGGCCACACAACCGCCCGGACACGCCATGCCCTCGAGCAGATAGCCGTTGTATTTGCCGGCCTTGGCGGCCGTCAGCAGCTTGCGGCAATCGCGCAGACCCTCGGCGTTGGCGACCTTGATCTCACGATCCGGGTATTTCTCGTTGATGACGTTGACAACTGCCTTGGCTACGCCGCCGGAAACTGCAAAGTTACGGCCGTCGGACGAAGCATCGTTGATGCCGTGAGGATCCTCCTTGAGGTTTTCCACATCGATGTGACGGGCTGCGAAAATGCCGGCCATCTCCTCGAACGTGAGCACGAAATCGACCTCGCTTCGTACATCAGAGCGCATCGCCTCGAGCTTCTTTGCCGCGCACGGGCCGATGAAGGCCACCTTTGCACCCGGCTGATGGTGCTTGACCAAACGGGCGGTCAGGGTCATCGGCGTGAGCGCCATCGAGATGCAGCTGGCCTGCTCCGGGAACAGCTTCTTTGCCATCATCGACCACGCCGGACAGCAGGAGGTCGCCATGAACGGCAGCTTCTCCGGTACTTCCTCTACGAAGTCCTCGGCCTCCTGTGCGGCGCACAGGTCCGCACCGATCGCGACCTCGATGATATCCGCAAAGCCGAGGCGCTTCATCGCGGCACGCAGCTTGCCCGGTGTCATCTTCGGGCCGAACTGGCCGACAAACGCCGGTGCGACAGCGGCGTAAACACGCTCGCCCGCCTGAATGGCGCGGATCATCTGGAAGATCTGCGACTTGTCTGCGATCGCGCCGAACGGGCAGTTTACAAGGCACTGACCGCAGGAAACGCACTTTTCGTAATCAATATCGGCTCTGCCATTGCAGTCGCTGTGGATGGCATCCATGCCGCAGGCTGCCGCGCACGGGCGCTCCTGACGAATGATGGCGTGATACTGGCAGACATCCATGCATCGGCCGCACTTGATGCACTTCTCCTGATCGATAACAGAACGGCCGTTGAAGCGGTCGAGCGATACTGCGCCCTTGGGACATACCTCAACGCACGGATGCGCCATGCAGCCCTGACAGCCGTCCGTGACCATGACCTCGTTCTCCTTGCAGGCGTGGCACGCGAACTTGATCACGTTGATGAGCGGCGGCGTGTAGTAGGTTTCCTCGCGGGTGGCGGCCTCGATGTTGTCGGACAGCGGCGCGTGCTCGGCGGCGCTGCGGCACGGCAGACCCATCGCCAGACGCAGACGTTCGCCTACGATAGCGCGCTCGAGGAAAATATCGTTGCGGATATTGCCCACTTCGCCCGGCATGATGTCGAACGGCAGCGATTCGATGCGGCGGTCGGTCGGCCACTCGGTATGGTACGCCATGCGCGCAACCTCGGTGAAAATGCGGTGGCGGATCTCCTGAATACGGGTTTCTACACCTCTCATAGCCATAGCTTGTTTTATCCTCCTAATCCATATCGACCCGGAAAATCGGGTCGTCCCTGTCATGCTATCTTGTGAGCGCTCCCGGCAGAGCGCACGAGTTCTTATAACAGGATACCATAAACAGGGCATTCTGCAAAGGGCATTTGTAGATTTTTTAACAATTACTTTGTTAAAAATTTACCTATGTTTTTTGGGCATTTTGTTAAAAAACAAAGGATAGATGGACAAGTGTCCGTCTATCCCCTGCAAATTCGTGTGTATTCCCTTTCCGGCAGCCATTCCCGGCAGCCGCCGTCCGGTGCAACCGAGTTGCGAAGCAATACGCCCTTTCCGGGCGGCAGCCTTTTTCTCGGCACTCTTTACATGGTGCATACGAGTTGCGTTAGCAATACGCCGTTGCCGGGCTGGGGATTTCGCGCTCTGCGGAGCGCGGGAACGTGCCGCTCGCGCGGCGGGCGCAAAAAGGGAGGGACACCTACGGTTTCCCTCCCTCTTTGAACTCCTACCTTTCCCTCGGCAACCTCGCGAACAGGCCTGCGGCCCTACTTCGTAAGTAACTCGCATAAAGGAACGGGTATCAGCTGACGTTTTCCGCATAGTCGCGGCGTAATCACGGCAGATTGCTCGGGTTTTGCGTAACTGGGTGTAGCAGACCGTTAACGGCTTGAGCGCAGCTGTGAAAGGAATGGTCGGCGTTAAGCCGAGCCTATCAGACGGTAGCGGTACTGCCGTTCCTTTTTTCGGTCCCACCTCTAAGTAGGAACGCTTGCGTTCCGTCGCTCCGAGGTATCCCAAAAGGGAAAAGGGGAACTTCCTAAGAGGGTGGAAAACCGTAGGTTGTCTACCCTCTTAGGCCCCGCGCGGGAGCGCCGTTCTCCCGCGCTCCGCAGAGCGCGAAACTCCCCCGCCCGGCAACGGCGTATCGCTTACGCGACTCGTATGCACCACGTAACGGCTGCCGAGGAACGGGTTGCCGCCCATCTGCGGCGCAGCGCTCACGCGCCTCGTGTGCCACGGAAAGCGGCTGCCGCCGAACGCGCTGCCGCCCGGCATCAATACTGATTCATCTGCTGGATGACCGACATCGCCTTCGGGCTGATCTCGCTCGGCATGGCCGCCGGCTTTGCCAGCAGATAGCCCTGAAGCAGATCAACGCCCAGCTCAATCACCTTACGCAGCTCGTTCTCGGTTTCGATGCCCTCCGCAACGATCTTCATGCCGCGGCGGTGCGCGTAATCCGTGATGTTCGAAACGAGCTGCTGCTTGTCCAGGTCGGTGTCAATGTCGCGGATGATGGTGATGTCCACCTTGATGTAATCCGGCGTCAGCTCGAGCAGGCTGTTGCTGTTGCTGTAACCGCTTCCCCAGTCATCCAGCGCGAGCTCGCCCTGCCCGGCCAGTGTCCTGCGCTTGCGGTCGAGCGCCTCGTGGTCGATCTCCTCCTCCTCGGTGATCTCGATAACAAGGTCATTTATCAGCTCGGCAAACTGCTCGCTGTACGCGGCAGCATCCTCGTCTGTCAGGCTGATGTTCGCGATCGAGTTGAGGAACAGCTTCGCGCCCTCGTGCAGATGGCCCTTGCTCCGCATGGCGAGGAACGTTTCCGAGGCCTTGAACACCGTCAGGTGCTCCACCTCGTACAGCTTGTTCATCTCACGCGCCAGCTTCATAACCTGCAGCGGCGAGTTCAGGATGGGCATATCGATACGCATGAGCGCCTCATACGCCGCCACCCTGCCGTTAAACGCCGAGAAAATGGGCTGGAAATGATAGTTTACGCTGCTGTCGCGCAGCATTTGCAGGAATTCACTGCACAGCTGTGCCGCGTAGGCCTCCTGATTATAGGCGCCGATGTCAAACTCACCCATCGTGCCCTTCGTGGCCCGCTTGACCTGATACATTGCGAAATCGGCGTACTTTTTCAGGGTCATCATATCGGTGCCGTTGTCCGGATACCACGCGATGCCGCCCGAAATGCTGATATGCATGGTGCCGCCGTCCGGCAGGACCGCCGTGCGCGCCTGCATGGCCGCGCTGAGCGTTTTCAGCTCGCTGCGGATGGCATCGCAGCTGTCGTAGCCGTAAAACAGCACGACGAACTCATCACCCGACAGGCGGGCGCAGATAGAGTTCTGCGGCAGCGTTTCCGCGAAGCACTGACCCGCCAAATTGATATAGCGGTCGCCCCAGTCGTGTCCGAACGTGTCGTTGATGCGCTTCAGATTGTCCATATCCATCATCAGCAGCGCGGCGTGCTTGAGCTTTTCCGGCGTGCGGAACAGCGTTTTTGTCTTGCTGTCGAACGCACGGCGGTTGTACAGCCCGGTCAGCACATCGTAGTCGCGCTCGTGCTCGATGCGGCGGCGCTCGACGGTGGCCACGGTCACATCCTCGACCAGACCGACCTGCACACCCTTTTCACAGGTGATACGCAGCATGACATAGCGCTCAGAGCCGTCCTCCTGCGGGATGGTGAACACGCAGCCGCCGTCCAGCAGGCCGAAGCTCTCCCGCTGGAGCACCAGATCCTCCATCAGCATCTCAAACAGGTGCGTATCGAGCGTGTTCCTATCGGGCTTCGGCATACCGAGCATGGGGAAAAAGTTTTCGGTGACATAGACCTTGTCGCTGTCATCGCGCAGCTCGTAGCCGCCCAGCTCGATGCTCGCCATGTCCATGATACGCAGGAACTTGGTGGATGTATCCAGAATATCCTGACTGAGCTGGGTGATCGCAGTCGAAAAGCGGTCAAGCTCGCGGATGCCCGTGCGCGACAGCTGCGGGATGGTGCTGCTATTGTCCTGTGCAGCGGCCACCTCGGCGGACAGCTGCGTGATCGGGCGCGCCAGTCTGCGGCTGACGAAATAGCTGCACAGCAGACCTATGATCATCGTCAGGACCACGGCCAGCATCAGCAGCGTCTGCATATCGTTCGAAAAGCGGTAGAGCGCGCTCTCCGGCACCACGCCGAGCAGCAGCCATCGCTCACTCGAGAACGGCGCATTGCGGTCGTACAGAACCAGCGGCTGTGCGCTGGTGAAATACTTCACGCCCTCTATTATGATGCTGCCGCTGCCGTTCTCATTAAGGAACGTCATGTGGCCTTTCTGCTTTTTCAGTGTCGCATCTCTGCCGGACAGCAGGACGGTTTGCAGCGTGAGATTGCGGTCGGTCAGCTTGCCGTTGGTTTCGGCCAGCACATAAGTGCCCGTGCCGTCATTCTGGAGCTCGGTCAGCGGCAGCTTTTCGGCCAGATAGCTGGTCAGCAGCTCCACGCCCACTACGCCGTACACCGTGCCGTTCGACAGGATGAGCGGCTGTGCATACGCGACTGCATCGCGGTTATCTCCCGGCAGCGTGTAGGGCGCGGTCGTCCAGCGGCCGTACTGTGCCGCCAGCAGCCTGTCGTCATCCTGATACGCCGCCTGAAACGGACTGTACACGAAATCACCGGCTTCGGTGTAATCCAGCGCGGGCTGCCAGCACGCATCTGTCGAGATACGCATGGATTTGACGAGCGAGGCCGGTGCAAACTCGAGCATCAGGTCCTCATTTCGCTCGGAGGCCACCGCATCCGGGTCGAGGTCGCGCACATAGAGGCCCGGCAGACGGGCATTGGTGCGGGAATCGTCCAGATCGCGGGTATTCAGCACCACGAACACGCCCGTTACCGACGAACGGCGCAGCTGCGCCACCACTTTGTCCGAGATGGCCTCGAGCAGCGGCTCGCTCGCCGCGCTGTTCGTGCCCAGCGTGTCCCGCGCGATCGTGCCGTCCGCGAGCAGCTTTTCTGTCTGTGCATTGATGTATGCGGGCAGATCGTCCAGATTCTGTGCATCCAGCAGGAAGCTCTCCAGATAGCTGCGGCGGTTCTCGACCTGCTTGGCGAGGATGTCCTCCGCGTTGCGGTCGAGCTGCTGCGGCACGCGGCTGACCGCGATGGAGCCGATCAGCAGCACGACAACGACCACCAGTATCGCCAGAACCGATATGAATATGGTGGAAAAGACCGAACGCTCCGGCTTTTCCGCTGGTTTATTGCGTTTTTTCTTCACGCGCGCCGCCTGCCCCTTCTTTTATCCCTCGAACGCCTGAAGCTGCGTCAGGGTATCCTGATACCAGCCGTCAAAGTATGCATCCGAGAGGAACTCTGCCTCTGCCTGCTCCGCGCTCTGCCCTGCGGCAATGCGCTGCTCTACGGTGTCGCGGTCCGCCACGGCGAGATCGCTCATCGCGTATTCCAGCACCTTACGGGCATCCTTGCCTGCGGCAAAGGCCCGGGTGGTGTACATCTCGTCCTCATTGACGGTCTTGACGGCCATGCTGAGCACATCCTGCACGGCTTTCGTCATCTCCACGCCGCTGCTGAGCAGTTTTTCCTCTTGATTGGCCTCGTAGGTCACCGGCAGATAGCCCGAGCCGACCGAGAACGCAATGTTGTTCTCCGGCGCGGTGAACCACTTGAGGAAGGTCACGCTGGCCTTGATCTCGGCCTCGTCGCCCTTGGTGACGACCATGCCCGCGCCCTGCTGCACAGAGATCGGCGCACTGCCCTCGAAATGCGGGTTGGGCAGCACCTTGAGCGTGATCTCGTGGCTGTCGGTGTCGCTCGTCAGCACATCGGTCGGGAAGAACGTTGCGCTCGAGTTCGAGCCGACATAGCCCAGGATGGTGCCGGTCTTGATGTCATCGCTGCGGAAGTGACCGGTGGCCTCGAAATAGCCCTTGACGAACGGCACATAGTAGTTATCCCACAGCTTGCGGATAACGTCCTTGTCGAAGTGCAGGGTCATTTTGCCGTCCTGTACATCAAAAATGGTGCAGCCGAGCTCCTTTGCGCCGATGAGCATATAGTTCGCCATCGCATCGCGGCCGAACAGCGCACGGCCGTCATCCGGTGCGGCGGTCTGTGCATCCGTCCAGTCGTAGTATTTCTCTGCGGTGGCCGTCACGCCCTCGACGGTCGCAAGATCGTCATAGGCCGCGCCGGTCGCCTGCGCGAATGCCTGCCAGTCGGTATCGTTCAGGCACAGGATCTCGGTGGACTTGGCCGTCGGGAAGATCTTCATCTCGCCCGAGCCGTCGAAATCGCCCTCCTCGAGATAGCCCTTGATGTAGGCGCTCTTTTCCGCATCGGTCAGGTAGTCGTTCAGATCGACCACAAGGCCGAGGTGGTCGAGCGCATACGCGGTATCCGCGTAACCGGAGAAGATGTTGGGCAGCTCCTCTGCACCGACCTTGCCCTCCGCGGCGTTCATCACGTTCACCTCGAGGTCGTTGACACTGCCCTGACTCTCGCATTCGACCGTGATGCCCTGCTCCTTGCCGACGGTGTCGTTGAAGGTCTGCACCATGTCGTTGAACGTTTCGAGCTGACCGCCGTTATAGTAATTCCAGATGGTGATCGTCACCGGTTCCTTTTTCGCACCGCAGCCCGCGCACAGCGCGGCCAGCATGGCTGCACCGGTCACACCGGCGATGAATCTCCTGCTGACTTTCATGTTTTTCCCCTTTTTCTCTGCCGTGAAACGATTTTCTGTACGCCTTATCGTATCGACAGGCATTTTCCACTTATTATAGTGTACCACATTGTGCGAAAAACGTAAAGCCGGAGTTCCAGCATTTACATATCCCAGTTTTATGGTCGGCTTCCTTAAAAAAGGAAAGTTGTTTTCCGCTTTTCCCTTGCCTAATGTGAGAATTTCGTGTACACTATAATAAATACTTCGCATATAGAGAGAATATAGAGCAGAAGCCGACCGCTTCTGCTTTTGATTTCCGCCGTGCGAAAAGGAAATGAGAAAGGAAAAAGAATCATGTTGGAAACCATCAGTGCCGTTATCGCGGCCATTTCGAACGTGCTGTATCAGCCGTGGTTCGTGCCTTTGCTGCTCGTTATCTCCGGCATCTACTTCACGATCCGATGCAAATTCATCCAGTTCCGCCTGTTCAAGGATGCCTGCAAGGTCATCATGGAAAAGCCTGAGGACGAGGGCAGCATCTCCTCGTTCGGCGCGCTCATGGTATCGACCGCCTCGCGTGTCGGCACAGGCAACATCATCGGCGTATCGACCGCCATCTGCCTCGGCGGCCCGGGCGCTATCTTCTGGATGTGGCTGACCGCGCTGCTCGGCGGCGCGACTGC
Source organism: uncultured Agathobaculum sp. (assembly GCA_934504345.1). Classification (GTDB taxonomy): domain Bacteria; phylum Bacillota; class Clostridia; order Oscillospirales; family Butyricicoccaceae; genus Agathobaculum. The sequence goes on from CAKSVR010000001.1 coordinate 79,300, forward strand.
GTTCATCGAGTCCACGCTCGCGCAGATCTACAAGAAAAAAGCGCCGGACGGCAGCTGCTACGGCGGCCCGGCCTACTATATGCGCGATGCGCTCGGCAAGCGCTGGATGGGCGTTATCTTCTCCGTGCTCATCATTCTGATCTATGCGGTAGGCTACAATATGCTGGCGGCATACAACCTCCAGTCCACGTTCTCGGTATTCAAATTCTACCACCCGACCATCACGCCCGCATTTCTCGGCATCGTGCTGGCGTTCCTGTTCGGCGTGATGGTGCTCGGCGGCGCAAAGCGTCTGGCCAGCATCACCGAGATCCTCGTTCCGTTCATGGGCATCCTGTATGTGCTGGTTTCGCTGCTCATCATCGTGCTCAACTTCAAGAACGTACCGGGTATGTTCGCCTCCATCTTCCGCAATGCGTTTGATTTCAAGTCCATCTTCGGCGGCTTCTCGGGCAGCTGCATCATGTACGGCGTAAAGCGCGGCCTGTACTCCAACGAGGCCGGTATGGGCTCCGCGCCGAACGCGGCAGCGACCGCTTCGGTTTCCCATCCGGCCAAGCAGGGTCTGGTGCAGATGCTCTCCGTATTCATCGACACCCTGCTCATCTGCACAGCTACCGCATTCATGTGCCTGTCCACCAGCATTGTCCCGACCGAAGACATCGCCGGTGCGGTCTATGTGCAGAACGCCATCGCCTCCACCCTCGGTGAGATCGGCCCGGTGTTCCTCGCGGCCGCCATGACGCTGTTCGCGTTCACTACGCTCATCGGCAACTACTCCTACTGTGAGGGCTGCCTCGAGTTCATCCTCGGCCGCCACATCAAGAGCCACGAGCTGCTCATTTTCCGTCTGTTCGCCACCGCCGTCGTGTTCGTCGGCGCGATCGCGAATGCGGGCCTCGTATGGGATACCGCCGATATGCTTCAGGGCATGATCGTTGTCGTCAACGTGCCGACCATCCTGATCCTCGGCAAAACGGCTATCAAGTGTCTGGATGATTACGTCGCCAGCCGCAAGCGCGGAGAAAATCCCCAGTTCCTCGCCAAGAGCATCGGCCTCAAGGAGGACACCGATTTCTGGAAATAAATCCGCATTTTCAGGGGTTCAAAAAACGGCACCGACCGCAGTCGGTGCCGTTTTTTGTATATCTTTTGCCCGGATGCAGCGGTTTTGCACCGGAGTGCTCAGTCTGCTGCCTGCGCTGTTCTGTCCGGCTCTCGCACACGCCGCAGATACCGGCATTGGCACGAGCCAATCGTTCCTGACCCGCATTTTCGACGGGTTCGCAAGGAGGACACCGACCGCGTCAAGTAAAGTTCGCAAAAAGGCTCCTGAAAAATGAAGTTAAGCAGCAACGAGCAGTGTTGCCGCAATAGATTCCTGGCTGAGATAAGCTCTGGAGACAGACCAGTCCTCAGCGTATTCCATGAGATACGTTGTCACCAGGCGAACATAGGAACTTTCTTTCGGAAAGATTCCGACCACGCTGGTACGTCTCCGAATTTCACGATTCAATCTTTCAATCCGTCTTCATGACACTGAACCGCCTTGGGAAAGCGTTTGGCATAGGTGTCGATCACATCATATGCCCGCTTTCTCGCCAGCTCCGCCGTGGGTGCCAGCCGGATTTCCTTTAGTACCACGGCAAAGGATTTCTTCTCTTTCTGCGGCACATAGGCCAGAATATTCCGCATGAAATGCACCTTGCAGCGCTGCCACGAGGCGCCGGGAAAGGACTCACGGATTGCCGAAACCAGCCCGGCGTGTGCATCGGAAATGATAAGCCTTGGCGTGGACAGACCACGGTCTTTCAGATTCTGAAACAGCACTCCATAGGAACTCCTGGATTCTGGATAGATTTTCAATGCCGAGGCTATGCGCCAGCTTCTCCATTTTCCGGGTAGACACGCCTTGCACAAAGGCTTCCTGTACTACCTGTACGAGCATCGCTTCACTGCGCTTGCGCTCTGTGACGAAGAACGGAATGCAGCCGCCCTGACGAACCTTGGGCACCATGAGGTGCGTACATAGCCATTCCAGCATACTCAACATCGGATCCGGCTGCGTTACACATTGCAGCAGCAATTCTGTCAGATTTGTGGTATTCTTTTTGTCAGCCATTAGGGTTTCTTCTTTACTTGATGATTTTTCGACAACTATCATTTTACAGGAGCCCTAATGGCTTGTCTATTTCCTGTTTGCTTTTGCGAACTTAATTATACGCTATCCATCAGTACGTCCGCTTATCCGGAAAAAAAACGGCGAACGGAGTAAGATAAAAACCCCGCGCCTATCCGAAGATAAGCGCGGGGTAAGAAATCAGCTAAACTGGTATGTTGTCACCGGCCACGCAGGTGTACGACTATCTTTTTCCAGTACAAACACTTTGAAAGTATCCGTAGGACTTGCGTTAGGAAAATCGAATTTGTTAGGCCACATTTTCACTTTTTCTCCATTTATCGTATATGTTTTAGTATTTGCAAAAGAAATATAAAAATACTGCAATCCCAACTGTTTACCATTTTTATCGCAATGTGCAATAGCGATTCTCCAGTTATCTGTCCGCGAGGTATCGGCTATCACAGATATAGCAATCGTAGCTGTTTTCGTTGCCGCATTGTACTTCATCCGGTCTTTGACGTAGTTGGTTGTAAGCGAAATATACGGTTCATAGTTGAGCATCGCGGTCACATAGGGATACTGCCGGATTGTCGCACTCTTGTTCTCAATCTTTGCAATATTCGTTCCGTTTGTGGATTTGCTTGCAAACACAGTTGAACTGCTAAAAGAGTTGGAAACCGCGGGCTTGCTTGCGTCATCGGTGTAAGCAAGGAACTTGCCGTATGCCGAGATTGCGTATTTGCTTTGAACAGCGGTGTTCTGCACGGAATGTGCGGTAAATGTACCGTCCCATATCGTAATCTTGGCATCGGAGGCCAGACCACTTACGGATTCCGCTGTAACCTTGCCCTTGCTCTGCTCAATCTGGCCGCTGATAGCAATACCGCTGTCCGATTTTGCCTGAATTTCACCATCTTTCAACGTAACCGAACCGACAATCGCATTGCCGCTTCCGGATTCCGCAACAATCGTGCCGCCGTTTTGGGTCAGCTCACAGCCGGTTATCTCGGTAGAACCGACCTTTTTCGATATGTCACCACCGATGGCCGCGCCTCCGGTCGATTTTGCGTTCAGTGTGCCGACCTGCACCGTCACTCTGCCGCTGACCGCCGCACCGTTTTCCGACTCCGCATTGACAGTGCCGCCGTTCAAGGTCAGTGCGGTATTATTGTTGCCCGACGAGCGATACAGCGCATCACCGTCCGTAGATTTCGCGTTGACCGTACCGCCATTGACATACAGCTGGATGTTGGTGCCCTTGCCGGTCTGAGAAACGGCGTTGATCGTACCGGCGTACATCATCAGCCTCTCTCCATATATGCCATAGCCGCTGGTCGATTCTGCGTTGATCGTACCGTCATTCAGCGTCAGCGTGTTCGTGACAGACAGTGCGTACTTGCTTTCCGATTGAGCAGCAATCTCCAGACCGCCGTCTACGGTCAGCAGTCTGCACCTTGCAGACAAGCCGTTGCCGTCTGTCGAGATGGCGTTGATCGTACCATCGCCCTGTGCGGTAAAGCCGTTGGAGGTACTGATATAGATACCGGAACTTTTAGCCGAGCTGCCGGTAAAGGATACACCCTTGCCCACGGTAATATTCGTTGCTGCTGTTGTCAGATAGATGCCGTAATAGTCCCGCGAATACGCCGTGAACGTACCGCTGCTGAACACGCTCTTGTCGCCCATGCAGACAGCACTTTTGCCAAAATTGCTGGCCGTGCCGACGTTCTGTACATCGATCGTGCCGCCGTTCATGATAAAGGTCGTGCCGTTGCCGGAAGTACCGGGAGAAGTGATACCCACACACAGATTGGCACGGACAGTGAGCGTTGCATCTCCGCTGGTGGTGATTTGATTGACAGAAAGTGCCACAGTATTGTTGTTTTCGTATGCGCTGTTATCCACAGTCAGTGCGGCATTGTCCGAAAGCACGATTTCGCTGCCGGACATCGCATCGCCGGCCTTCACCACGTTCATACTGCCGTTTCCGGAGATTTGCGTTGTGGTGGCCGATACCGCCGAGGTCGATTCCAGATGTGCCTCGTCCGAAATGGCAAGGGTGGCGGTGCGGACATAACCCATAGAAGATTCCAGCCGTGCGTTTTCAGTCAGCTCCAGCCGAGTGGCGCTGAAGGTCTTTTGGCCGGTATACTCAGTTGTCGATGTGACTTTGCAGGTTCCGCCGATACGCAGAGCATCCGCCGTAATGGCGCCGTCATCGCTGCTGCTGCCGAGTCCCGAAGCCGATACCGCCAGCGTGCCTTCGCCAACGAAGTTCACATTCTTTACCTTGATCGCCGCACCGCTGTCCGATGCAACAACATTATCGCCAATCAGGCAGATGGTCAGATCAATGGAATCATCTTCCGTATAAATACGAGGCTTCACCGAATATTGTTTCGGCTGCATCTTGGCATTTTTCAGGTACAGCATACCGGTATCCGGATCAAAGGAGATGGTTCCATCCCCTTTAATATCCGTACAGTTTTGTGCGGTTACTTCGTAGCCGTCAATATAAATAGACGATGGGATAACACTTTCCTGTACCAACTCACACAGTTCACTTTTCACCGTACCCTTGCGGTTCGGGCAGGAAACCGCACAGTAAATACGCTTGCCCTTATCCTCTGCCGCCAGAACATAAGTGTTCTTCGTCGAAGCGGTAATCTTTGTTTCGGTATTATCATCTGCAACACGATACCATGTATAGGTCAGTGTGCCAACAGCATTAGAATCAGCAAGTTCTGCTGTAACCATCGCACCAACGCGGAACGCGCCGGACAGTGTGACCGTGCCCGTCAAAGACTGCTTGCTGTTCGGACGGAAGATTAACGTCCGTGCAGCTTGCAGCGACTCCTCCGGAACGATCTCGCCGTTTTCATCCTCTACGGTATAGTTATCATCACCATAATAGATGTGATTCATGTACATTGCAACCGCATGGGCTTCGCCACCCCGGTTGAGCACCTTTGCCGTTACCGTACCGCTGCCGATGGTCATATCGGCGGGCAGCGTGCCGGTTCTGTCAGAGGGATAGATGGTAGCGCCGCCGCTCTGCTGATAAGAGCGTTCAGTGATCGTTGCGTTGAGCGTGCGGCAGTTGATGGTGATGCTGCTCTTATCTGCCGCATCGTACTCCGTGCCGCCTGCGCTGAGCGGAGTTGCCATGCCGTTAGTCGCCGTGGCGGTGATATTCACATCCAGCCGATCCTTGGCATCAATGTACAGCGGCGCAGGATAATTCTGGCCCGCGCCCGAGGCTTGCAGACCGGAACGGATGCCATCCGCCGTTGTACCGGTGACGTTGACGGTCAGCGTAGGAACCGTTTCCACATCCTCCGGCACGCGGATGGTCAGACCGCACAGCGCACGGATACCAACCGTCTTACCGGTCAGCCGGTAGGCGTTCTTTTTTGCCTCAAGCTGCATCGTCAGGCTGTCATCACGCAGATAGTTTGTAAGATCGATGTTGATGTCCGCACCGTCCGCCAGCACAATGGTGAACGGCTCCTGACTGTTGGTAAAAATACCGTATACAGCGGTTTCCGTTCCGTTCGGGATGGTCGTGCCGTGCGTGATATGCATGGTGCCGCTGAGCGTTACCGTGCGATTAGCATAATCATAGACTGCCGTACCGCCCGCAACCGAATAGGTGCCGCTGGAGGTACCCAAGTCAACACCGTCTATATACAAACCGCCGGCATAGGACTTCAGCCCAACATGAAGCTGGTCTGAGCAGATCGCCGATCCAGCGGTGCGGTCGGCTGTCGCCTTGGTGCGCGCCCATACCTTATAATAGGTGTTGGGGACCAGACCGACAAACGTGGTATCCGTCTGCCAGCCGCGCGTCGGCTTGTCCCCGCTGTTGCTCTGGCCGATAGCATATTCGACCTCCTGATCGCCGCTGACCGGCTTCACCGGTGTAACGGTCAGGGTATCTGCTGTCCAGTCCTTTGCCGTAAGATCGCCTGTCACGCGAGCACCTGCACTTGCGCTCTGCACCGTCAGATAGCGATACATATTGGTATAGACCGGGTCAAATGCGATCAGATTCGAGCCATCATATTCCGTGCTGCCGACCAGCACACGGTCAGAAGCGTTCATCTCATACAGCGGCATCTGCGAAATTGCGGCAGAGTAAGTAGATTCCGCACTGTGCGCCGTAAATTCGCCTGCATAGGTATCAAACTTCGGGAACGAGATCTTACCGTAAACGCCGTAGCTGTACTTGCCGCCGTTTGCGCCGATTGCGACCACATTACCCTTGTTCAAACCGACATACGAAGCGTAATCATCCGTTGTGCCGCCCAGATAGATACCATAGCTGCCGTAGCCATAATAGCCGCCTGCGCCGCAGGTACCGCCCTCAGCGGTAACGGTGCCGGTTCCGCTCATGATCGCATTGGAGATCGAGTAGATGCCGCAGCTGTTCTTATCACTACTGCCGCCCTTGAAAGTCGCGCTGCCGCTGCCCGAAAAGGTCAGATAGGGATAGACCTTCGGATAATCATAGCTGCCGATATACAGCGCCGCGCACGAGGTATCCGAAACGGTGTCATTGCCCGACAGATCAACCGTGTTGTCACCGATCAGTTCGATATACAGCGTGCCGTTTGACCAGATACCTGCGGAATATCTCGTAGTATCTGAACCGATACCAACAGTCAGCTTACCGACAACCTGGCTGTATTGGGTGATGTTCGCGCCGTTCAGCGTGAGAACATACATCGAGTCGCTCTTTTTTTGAAAAGCAACGTTATAATTGCTTTCAGAAGCGCCTTTCGATGTAATACCGCCATTGCCGTCATTGAGCCAGTAACCGCCTGCAAACACATCTGTTCCTGCAACGACTACCTGAGTTGGCGGTTCGTAGTTTGCTGATACCTGTATCGGCAGCAACGGTATCACCATGCAAATACACAAAAGCAAGCTAAAGGCTCTGTATAATAACCGTTGTTTTTTCATAACCTCTCCCCCTCAAAAAGATATTGTGCGGATATAAATTCTGCAAGGATAGTATATCACGTTATTCCCGTCTTTTTTGGACAGCCGCACGAAAAGCCTGATTTGCGTACTGAAATGCAGAAGAAGAGAAACCGCTTTCTGCAATACTAAGTTAGTTATTGCAGAAAGCGGTCAAATATAACTTTCAAATCGACTGTCTTATTGTGGCTGCGGATAGGTCATGCTTTCCGCAAGCGGTACAGGAGAACCCAGTGTCGGCATAACAAACGCCTTTATTTTAGCGATACTGCCATCATTCTTGACGTAAGCACCGAACGTCAGTGTCTGGCCAATCTGTGGATTGGCATACAGATACTGCATATCGATAAACTGTCCGTTGGCATTGTAATACGCCAGAACGAGCGTATCCGCAGACGAAGCGCTGAGATTCGTCATGCTGACCTCCGCCAGAAAATCACCTGTCGGGATGGCGTTCAACAGCTCGTAAGAATTGCTGTCCCGAACAGAAATACCGTTGAGCTGGTATTCCGTTCCCCGTCCTGTGCCGATGGCCTCCCATTTCGCATAAACGGTCGCACCGTTCAGCGGCATGGTGTCGAATACATACAGCTTGTTAAACTCTGCATCCGCATACCAGCCGATAAAGCGATACCCGTAGCGCGCCGGTGCACTCGGTGCTTTAACCGCAGCTCCGTACAGCGCTTTGATAGACGGCAGACTGCTTCCGCCGTTCATGGCAAAGGTAATTTCGTAGATGTTTCGGTCGAAGTACCGTTTCAGGACAAGACTGCTGTCCTTTGTGACAGTGCCGGATGGCACGCTCTTTTCTGTGTTCTCCGTAAAACCGTTTACGGAAACGCCCGGTACAGTCACAGTATCGCCAACTGTGCCCTCAATAATTTTCTGGTCGGACAGGGTGTAGCTGCTGCCATCCGTGTTTTGCAGATAGGTCTGCACTGTGTATGTGACCGGTTTATCCGTATCGAGGTTGATCTCGACCATATCGGAAGCCAGTTCATCACCGTTTACTGCCGTGATAACACAGCGGTATTTCGCCTTAGACTCGGACAGCGTTGCATTTACCACCAGCGTTGGATACGTTTCGCCGGAAATGATATTCCATGTCTGGCCGTTGTCATAGCTGCGCTCCCAGCGATAAGTCACGTTTGGACAGGAGGATGCAACGTTGAACGAGGCAGCATTGTTCAGTCCGGTTTCCACACTGACAGGCTGCTGTGTGTAAGCAAGGATGTGTGCCTGTGCAGAATCGGAATAGACTACATTGTCCCAGCCGTTTGTCAGCTTGCAGCGGTAGTAATATCCATCGTTGGCGGCACTCATCGGGATGGAAGCCGTTGCGGCAGTCTGTCCCTCAAGATCGGTCCATGTGGTGTTGTCTGCCGACTCCTGCCACTGGTACGAAATGCCGCTGTGGCCGGAGGCTGTGATGGAAAACAGGGCATTGTTGCCCGCAAGCGACGCCTGCGGAGCGACGGAGGAGTAGGTTATCTTTTCTTGACAGTTATAAATAGGAGTATCTTCTTCGGTCGATGAACTGGTTATTTCAGAGTCGAGGATTGTGATTTCGCTGCACGCATCCTCATTGTAGTCATAGTATCCTCCAACAGCATAGAGATAAGCTGTTATGGATACTTTTGAATTTTCGATATACACTTTACAGCCAGTGCCGCGAATACCAACATCAGGATAATGACTGACTACTGTGACATCCGCATTTTTTATGATAAGTGAATTGACATCAGTAGGATCAGATCCATTCATATTGATACCGGAATTATATATGCCTTTGGCTTTTACAATACCCCCATCAATTACGAGCGTTCCGTGCGTATTATAATCATCAAAGCCTATACCTGAATGTCCACTGGCTGTAACTATACCGCCATGAATAGCAACTTTGACATCGTTTTTTGAAAAATTATTCAATAATGCAATTCCGGATAGGCCTCTGCCGATAGCGGTTACTGTACCGCTGTTGATAATAAATGATCCTTTAACATTAATACCTGCCAAGTCACCATCACAAGTTATCTTTGATCCACCATTTCCTTGAATTGTCAGCATCGCCTTTTCATCAATCTGAATACCAGAAGATTTATTGGTTTTTAATATATTTGTCCCTACCAAATTCAGTGTAAGCTCCGCCTCCTCATCGATTTGAATAGGCGTACTCTCCGACAGAATATTCAATCCAGCAATTGTCAGTGCAATATGGCCGCTTTCTACGGTAATCGTATTTTCCGTAGCCGCCGCAGTGCTCTGTCGAATAATAGCCGTTGCATTTTCCGTTCGGATGATATTTTCGCCCTGCTGAAATACGGTTACGCCCTTAACATTCTCTTTGATTACAATAGAGCCTTTCGCAAGATCAAGACTTACCATATCCGCTGTTGTCGGCACATAGCACTGTTTCAGAGCAGCAGCATTGATGCCCGAAGTATAAGCATAACCACTGGGGTTAAAATTGCCGTTTTCATCAACACTCATAATGTTGTTAGCAAGCACTGAGCAAGCTGATTCATAGTACCACAAGTTAGATGATATATCTGACGGAATTATATCTGGATATTTTTCTGGCAAACCGGTTCGATAAAAAATATTTGCAAGCTCCGAGCGTCGTACGCACATATCCAAGTCATAATAGGTTCCACCAGAGTATCCACTTACTAATCCTTTATTATAGCAAACGCAAACCGCCTCATAATACGGGTCGCTCGGCGAAACATCGGTAAACGGGATGGTCATGCTGCTGTCATATTCGAGTTCCAGCGTATCCATCAAAAACTGTGCCAGCGAACCTCGGGTCATCGGTTCTTCCTCGGCAGCGCCCGCCGTTGGAACATTCCAGCCCAGCACCAGACACACCGCAAACAGCCCAAGGCAGAACGAGAACAGTTTCTTCTTCATCGTGTCCCCTCCTCAGCAGGAAATATTTTCAGTCCTGTATCCAGTATATCATAACGGATGCTGTTTTCAATCTTTTTCGCCGCCATAGTGAACAAAACCCCGTATCTTGGGTGAGATACGAGGTTTTGTGCTCATTTTACAACGGTTACAGCAACTGCGCTGTACACCGGCGCATATGTTTCCGACAAACGGAACAGCTTACACTGTGCGGCACTGCCGCAGTTCTCCACCGCAGCGCTGACCGCATTGCGCGGCTGGCCGCTCAAGTCGGACATTTGCAGCAAGCGCCCGTCTGCATCGTACACAGCGAGCAGCAAATGTGCCGTATCGCTTTCGTTGTCGCAGACCATGCCGTGTACCGTCAATACACCATCCTCGGCAAGTGCGGCCTGCACGACCGGACCGGTCGCCGGAATGCTCTGCTGTTCTTTCAGCACGGTACCGCATACTTCGCAGATGCTTCCCGCTGTTCTGCCGTCTTTGTCGCAGGTCGGTGCAGCAGCGGGGACTTCTTTCGGCGTGTGCGCCAGAACCGGATTTGTTTCGATTTCGCCGTTCACCAGCAGGTTTTCCAATTCTGCCGTGCCATCCGTCCGGATGGTGAACAGCGGTTCTGCCAGCATCAGCGGCTCTGCCGAGGCGATGCTGACACGCAGCAGACCGGTTTCCGGTTCATAACGGCTGGCATACAGACCATTTTTTCCGAAAAGCACCTCCGGTGCATTGTCACCCGTTACCCGATAGCAGAAATCCACGGCTGTTACCGGCTGCTTTTCGCAGAGCGTCACCGGATAGTCAGTCGGCTCCGCGGCATATGCCGCAGAGCTGACTGCCAGCGCCGCGAGTATCGCGGCTGCTATACGTTTCATCTTCATACACATCACTTCCAGCTGCCGTCTACATCGCCCAGCAGGATGACATGGAACGAAGCCGTATTCTGAGAATTGCCCAGCACCTTGTTGATAGAGGCCGGCACGAACTTCCACAGCGGCTGGCTGATATTATCGTAATTGCGTACTGCCATCTGAAGGATGAGTGCGGCATCCTGCTCATTGATAACGCCGTTGCCGTCTACATCTGCGGCAGCACGCTGCAATTCTGTCAGGTCTTTCAGCTTTACGCTGTATTGCAGGGTCAGCGAAGCATCCATTGCATTGACTGCGTTCTCCGCACGGCCGGACTTAGAGGCCGTCACGGTCACATTCGGTGTGGTGATACCGCTCAGCTGAGCCTTGCCGGTGGAGTTCGTCACTGCGGAAACGCCGCCTGCTGTGATGGCAACACCCTCGACTGCCGCATCATTCGCGTAATACTTGGCATCTGCCGTGAGGGAGAAATTCGGCTTGATGGCTGCACGGCCCGAGGTTACATTATCAATGTTTGCGCCGTTGACCTGCACATTGTGCAGCTTTAGTTCAACCATCTTGTCCTCGCTGACCGCTGTCGGGATCAGTTCGATATACGCGATCGGCTCATTGCCCGGATTGAGATTATCCGCCGCACTTGCGCCGATATACAGCGTACCGCCGGTATAATTCTGCTCAAACGCGAACGATGCATCGGCATCCGCCTTGACTGCCTTCACGCTCGTGAACGTGCCATACGGAATATCAATCTCTGCGTGGAACGAGGTCATATTGCCCTTGGCCGTTACATACAGCGGCATACGATAGCTTTCACCCGAAACCATCTCCATATCGGTCGGAATCTGAGCGAACAGTGCCGCATCCGTGTAGTTCAGGCTTACAGAAGCGATCTCCGAGCCGTCTGCGGCAGTCAGCTTGACCGGATATGCGCCGACCGGCATTGCAGGTGCAGTGAAGCGGATCTGTCCATCGTCCACCAGCGTATACGAGTCGATCCTCTTGCCGCCGACAGTCAATGTCATGCCCTCAGTGAAGCCGCCGCCCAGAATGGTGACAGCCGTGCCGCCGTCGATCTTGACCGAGGTCGGGGTCAGGCCGGTGACATAAGCCTTGCTGTTAATGGCGATCTTGTTCGGCAGCAGTGCCGTACCGCTCGATGCCGTGTTGCCGTCGCCGTCCTCGGCGGTGACATAGTATTGCAGCTCGCTGCCCTTGACAGCCGCCGCCGGGATGGTTGCCGCGTAGAGGTTATTCTCGCCTGCGACCATGTTCATGCACTGATATTCGTCAGCACCCGCCGCACGGTAGTACAGCTTGACCGCCGCAACACCGATATTGTCGGTTGCCTTGGCGGAAATCGTCACGCCGACACCCGCTCGTGCGGACTTGACCGGCGTATGGGTCAAGGTCGGCTTGATGTTGTCGATCGGAGCCGCAGAAGCGGTGTTGGACTGGTTCTTCTCCTCGACACCGGCGGTGTTGACTACCTTGAAGTAGTAATAATAGGTCACACCGGGCTTTACGTTGGTATCCACATAGGTGGTATCCGTCAGCACCGAGGTATTGATCTTGGTGAAACCGGTGTTTTCCTTTTCGGAGCGGTACAGGTTGTAGCCCGCAAGGGTGGCGTAGTCGTTCTGCGCCCAGCTGAGTGTTACCTTATTCGCGCCGCCCTCTGCGTTGAGCATCATTGCCAGCGCGCCGGTGGTGTTGACATGGAAGCCGAACCGCAGAATATCCTCGCCGCAGACCAGCCAGTTGTCATCCGCCGCACAGCCGCCGATGGTGCGGAAATACTGCACACCGGAGGTCAGCACCGGCGAAATGGTGGCCGTGCCGACCCATTCACGGGCGCTTGCCCAGCTGCCGCTGACACTGTAATCCGTGTACGGTTCAGCCGGGCCGTAGGTGACAGTCGGCTGAACGGACTGCTCCATATCGCGGTTGAACTTCACGCGGACGGTGTAGGTCGAGCCGGGCGAAGCGGTGGTGACGATATTGCCGTCTGCATCATACAGCGCCACCGAGGTGACGAACGGATAAATGTCAGAAAGGTCGTCATTCGTGGTGAGGATGGGGTCCTCCACGATGTTGCCGAGCGTACCGGCGAAATCATCCGCGTCGGTAATCATTTCATTGATGAGCTTTTTGTTTTCCGTGCCCCAGTAGTTGCCGGACAGGTTGTAGCACTTGATGTCCTTGTCGTAGTTCGGCGCGGTAAAGGTCGCCCACTTGGAGGTATTGGTGTCCAGTACCGGGTTCAGGATAGCACAGTTCGTGAAGGTGGGTTTGTAGTAGTCAAACAGCCAGCCATCATAATCAAAATTCTGTACATTTTGAATAATGGTTTCGTCCGAAAGATTATTAGGGACTTCAAGAACCATACAAGCTAATCCGCTGTTATTTATAGGAATAAAGCTGTAACTTTTACGATCTGGCCGCGAGTAAACCTTAATTTCAACACTATTCCCTGTATAATTCGACATTCCCGGATCATATGTTCCACCATTGTCCCAGATATAACAATTTTTCGTGTAGTCCCAAGAATATCCCAGCCATGCTTCAGCAATGCGTTCCGAAGAATCTCCGTCAGGACGTCCATTTTCTGCTATGTCGTACATCTTATTGACAAGGAACTGCTTTTCGTCATCTGATTCTATGCAAGCTAAGGTTCCACCCATTGACTTTGCTAGCGCACGCATTACTGCATATACCCTAGAGGTATAGCCATAATACGACATTTCTCCACCACCAAATGACTTTAAGAATACATATTTACTACCATTGTATTCAGCAATTGCATTTTCTATAAATTGTGGTTTCTCGAAAGCAAATACGCTTGTTCCTGCTTGTGCTGATGTACCTGCACCCGCACCGCCTCCATGACCTATTTCTAATACACTATTCTTTAGGTTATTCCAACCTCCATCATAGCCTTTCTGCAAACTACAATTATTATAGCAATTTTCCAAGTCATGATTGATACATATATTTCTCGGGTAAGCGACAGATTGGTAAGAATATCTAAAACCATTTATCTGAGAATAACTTAATTGGTCGATATAAAAACCATGCGTATAATAATGTGTATCCGTTGTTTTAACTTTTCCTTGTGTAATATATCTTACATAATTTACACCTTGATCTTGTGTCAATTTACAATGGTCCATAATATTAATTTTTTTAGCACTACCACTACCTGTATACCCCAACCGCGGGTTAATAATATCGCAATACTTAAGCGTTTCCACGCCGTCACCGGCAATCTCAACCACATAATTGGAGAACTCCCTGCTTGGGAAGCACTCGATAGGCTGCTCCTCCGTGCCAATCATATTCAGCGTGCCGCTGTTGATGATGCCCGCCATGGTCTTACTGCCATAAGGGCCGGTCGGGTCACTGCCCCAGAACTGCACCTGCGTACCCGGCTCAACGGTCAGCGTTTTGCCCTCCGGTACATACAGCGTGTTCTCAATGATCCAGTAATAGTCATTGGTCAGCGTAAAATCGCTTTCCAGCTCGCCGCTGATGGCGCGGCCTTTCAGCACGCGGAATGTGTACTTGCCCTTGCAGGTATACGTTTCCGTGTCCTTTTCGTCAAAGCCGTTGGTGGTCGTAACCGTCAGGTTGATGCGGATTTCCGCATCATTCGGCGTATCCTTGCTCACCTTGAACGTGATAGGGTTGGAAACCGATTCCAGATAGCTGTCATCCCATACAAAACCGTTGTCGCGCTCCGCGAACGTGCCCGCTGCATCCAGCGTTACCGTGTCGTTCACGAACTCGATATACGGGTTCTTCACGCCGGCTTCGGATACAGCATCCGCCTTGACGGTGATCTTCCCGGTCATGCCCCACTGGTTGCGGATGCACACACCGAGGTCGATGGTTTCGCCTGCATCAATTACACCGTCGCCGTCGTTGACTTCGTTGTCCGCGCGTTCGCTATCCAGCGCGAACACCTGCTTGACTGCGAGGTTCGGCTTGAGCAGCTTGGTGCAGCTATGATAAATATCCAGCGCGGCGTAGGTGTGACCGTCGCCCAGCTTGTCGGTATAGGTGGTTCTCTGCTCCGTTGCCGAGGCCAGCTGACCCATGATAAACCGGGAGTTGTAGGTGTTCTTGTCCTCAAACCGGCTGCGAATGATGGCCGCCGCCGCACTGACACAGGGTGCTGCCATCGAGGTGCCCGACCACTTTGCATAGCGGCCGCCGGGAAGTGTGGAGTACACATCCACGCCGGGCGCGGTCAGCTCGTACTCTGCATTGGCATTATTGGTGTAGTCCCAGTTGGAGAACGAGGCAAGACTGCCGTCCTGACCGGTTGCCATAACGCCCAGCACATAGCTGTAACCCGCCGGATAGATGTCCTCTTTCTTGACGAAATCGCCCGGCGCATCCGTGGTCGGCAAGCCGTCATTGCCCGCCGAGGCCACCAGAACACAGTCCTGAAATGCGCTTGCGAGTGCCTGCTCTACCAGCAGTGATTTTTCCGTACCGCCGAACGACATATTGATAACGTCCGCGCCCTTCATGTGTGCATAGTTGATCGCCTTGGCAATATCACGCGAGGTGAACGTACCTGTGGACTGTCCGGCCTTGATCGCCATGATCTTTGTGCCCCACGCAAGGCCGATACCGCCCTCGCCGTTACCGCTCATGCCGATAATGCCGGCAACGTGTGTACCGTGGCCGTGGTCATCCATCGGATCGCCCGCCTTTGTGCCGGATGCGGTAACATTGACACCGTAAATGTCGTCAATATAGCCGTCACCGTCATCGTCCACACCAGGCTGACCCTCCAGCTCCGCCACGTTGACCCACATATTGGCTTTCAGATCGGGATGGGTGTAGTCCACGCCTGTATCAATGACTGCAACCACTGCACCCTCGCCGGGATTTTTATCCTCGCTGAGTTCGGTCATCCACCAGCATTCACCGGTTTTTCTGTGCAGATCGTTGATGACCCAGTTATCCTGGGTTTCTATTTCCTCCGGCACACCAATGCTGTCAGTGTGATAGATATACTCCGGCTCTGCCGAAGCAATACCGTCCAACATCTTCAGGCGCTCGGATACTGTAATCTCCTGACCGGCGGCGCACTGCGCCTCGTACCAGACTTCCTCGGTTTCAAAATCTGCATCCGGCAGAACAGGCTGTACATTGTTTACGCCCTGTGCCGCCAGCTTAGCGTGCAGTTTTTCCAGCGAAACGCCTTTCTCTGTGCTGAACAGCACTACGCCGCTGGTACGCTCGGTATCCGCCGAAGGCTGCTCATCGGCGCTGTATTCCGCGACTGCGGAGGGCTGATCCTCCGCGCTCTGCTCCTCCGTGCTCTGCGGATTCGCATCGCGTATCGTCATCGACCCCAGCTGGGACAGATAGGCCTCCAGTTCGGCATCTGCCTGCGCGGTGTCGATCTCGGTTTCCGGCTGCTCGTTCACCGCACCGGCCGGTATCACACCGGCCAGCATCGAGGCCGCCAGAAACGCACTCAATAACCGTTTGTGATTCATGTTGTTGCCCCTTTCTTATTGTCTTTTATCTACTTTCCTGCGGGATAAAATCCCGGTTCAGCACAAAAAATTTCGCATGGCATCCCGACGGGATGGTGATGGTCTGGGCATCCAGCCGATTTAACTCTGTCAGACCCTGCATCTGGCCGTCTGCGGTGTAGAACGCTGCATAGCCGTGTTCCTGTTCAGTATCCAGCGAGGCGGTAACGCTCGTTCCGTCCGCAGAATAGATAAACCGCGCCGTACCGATACGCTGTTCTCGCGGATATTCTGCGCCATAAGTCGTAGTTACTTCGTTATACTCCAGATAGGAACGTTCGTAAGCCGGAATCAGACTTTCCCACGCATCCTGCGTGCCGCAGTAGCGAATGTCATCAACCGTCGAATTCAGCAGCGTATAGGTAGAAATCTTCCGGATCGAAGCTGGGATTATAAGCATTCGCAAGGCACAGGTATTGTCCTTAACATCCGTATAAGCAGAATCGATCGGATAAAACAGCGCATACCGCTCAATAGAGATTGTCCCGTCCGGTATCACATACTCAGTCCGCTTGTTGCCGCAGGGATACACAAGCAGCTTTTCCAACGATTTGGAGTAAATTGCACCGTCCTGCCCGGCGTAAGCGGTATTGTTCTCGGAAACCTCGTACCATTCTACATTGCGACAGCCGGAAAAGGTGTCGGCATCCAGTGTCCATGTCAGCGTAGATGGAATGACGATGCGTTTCAGCGTGTTGGTTTCGGAAAATGCTTCACCCAAAACGTAAGTAATACCCTCAGGGATTGCAAAGTTCTCCGCTGCGCGTGCAGGCGGATAAAATTGCAGTTGGGTCCCACTCGGCGTATACAGCACGCCATCTATCGAACGGTACCGACAGCCATCTGCCACTGTAACAGCTGCCAGCGAACTGCAATGTTCAAACGCCCTCGAATCAACGTTTGTGATGCTCTTCGGCAAGTGTACCGACCGGACAGCGGCATGGCTGAATGCACCGCTCTCAATGCTGGTAATGCCCTCCGGCACACTGTAATCTATGGACTGCGTATTCAAATAAAGCATCAGCTTACTGCTGTCCGCCGTGAGCACGGTATCCCCTGTGGAGCGATACGCTGTATTGCCCTCCGCAATGGCAAATTCCCGCAGCTTTGGCAGTGCATTTGATACTGGGAAAGAGATCTCAGTACAATCTGCCGGAAGCGAAATACTCTCCACATTGATGCAGCCCTCAAAGCTCCCCAAATCAAAACCGGTAATGCCCGGCTCCACCACAATGCGCTGTACCGCTTCTTCATAACGGCTCCAGTCTGTGTCGGTTTCATCACCCTCCTGATACGGCATGATATGCAGCAGACCAGTCGAATCCAACGTCCAGCTGACCATTGTTTTGGCACTGTCTTTCAGTTCACAGGCTCCGCTCGCGATCGTATATACCGTGGTGTTGTAATGCACTGTGCAATGGTACTGCGGATATGGCTCTTCCTTCCGGAAGATTGTATTCCATTCACTTTCCGAGCCAGCATAGCAGACATTTTCCAGATAGGTCGAGAAAAACGTATCGGACAGAACCTCGACCGATGCCGGTACGATCAAAGTCTTTACTTGGGAATTGAGCTTAACATCCGCTGCAATGCGGCGGATACCATCCGGAATGCTGTAAAAATAGCGCATCGGCTGTACACACGCGAGCAGCGTTGTTCCAGCCTTATCGCACAGATTATTTTCAACGGAGGAATACTTGGGGTTGTTCCCGTCAACGAGAATCTTTGTTACTGTGCTGCCAAATACGTCTTTGCCAATCTCCGTACAGCCCGCCGGAATGAATACGCTTTTCGCAAAACAGGATGCAAATGCTCTGTCGCGGATGGTTGTCACGCCCTGCGGTATCACAACATCGCACATTGTCCAATTATCAGCCAGAAAGGACGAGCCGATGTCAGTAATCGTGTATCCCTGCACAGAAGCCGGGAGTGCCATGTTTTTCTCCGTGCCGGAATACCGCACCAGCGTGCATTTTTTCGTCGCTGGGTCATAAATGGCCTGTGCAGCACCGTTTGTGAGCATCTGACAGCTCTGTGCGAAATCCACAAGCCGTTCTGCCATGTCGTTTTCTGTGATGATCCAAAACGCATTCTGACGGATATTGAAATTCTCGATTACAGCATCGCTCAGGTACAGTCGCTTTTTCTGTGAGAAGTCTGTGGAGAACCGACTGATCTCACTGGCGCGGCAGCCGCCTGTCGAGGTGTTGCCGCTGGCATAAAATGCACCGTCATGGAAAAACAGGTATTTATATGCCTCATCGAGCGCCGTAATCGTCCGGTTTTGACCGTCAATGGTCGATGCAACAACATAAGATGTACTCTGCACATCGGTTTGACCGTAGATATTTTTGCAGTCGAAATAGTCCGCCAGCGTATGCCATAGGCCATTATAATACTCCAGACTGTGATCCACGCAATTGGAGCGAGTATAGCTACTGCCGGATATATCGGCATCTTCGACCGGACGGAAGCTCCAGCCGACAAATGCGCCGCTCTTCTGCGCTTTGACCGAAGAACCCCAGCCGTAATGCTCCAGACAGTTTCTCATCTCGTCATCACTGCGGAGAAAATACTTGTAGGAAACAAATCCGCCGCCGCGGCTGTTGTTGGTGCTGACCGGATCGTCCCATGTGCAGTCTACATGATACCAGTTTCCGTCAATCCGAATGATGTTCCACGCATGATCCATCTGGTCGGAGGCGACATAGTAACAGTCAATGCCGACAGCGCTCATCAGTGCACCGTATGCGCGGGCATAACCCGAGCATACCGCTCTGTGATTGACATACACACCGTATTCCTCATAGGACACGGCGGGAATTGTGCCGTTCTGGTAATTTTCATAGTCATAATCGCAAGTACGCACAATATAGTTGTGCAGCACCAGTGCTTTTTCGACATTGCTCATGCCGGGCTGCACCTGTGCGAGCGCCTCTGCCCGCCCTTGCTCAACCGAGTTGATGACATCCGGCGTATTATCCAGCGCGGACTGTACCGCCGTATAGGACGATATCTGTTCGATTTCACATTCTAATCGATCGATCACACCGTTTACCGTACAGTGCAGCACAATATCGCCCTGAAATCCATCCGGCAGTACGACGCGGGTATTAAAGTATTCACTCAGGAAGTCCGTGAGTGCCTCTGTATCGTCATACCCAGCAGCAGAAATATCCACTGACAGACGATTATCGGAGAATGCACTGTCAAGCACATCAATTAGTGTCTGTTCCTGCTCTGTGTAGTCCTCTCTACCCGCCGGGCGGAAATGCACAGTCGTCTGCTCGCCGTATTGCAGCAGCGGGATGTGCATCTGCTGGATTTCCGGTGTCAGCGCCGATGCGCCGCACAGCATCATCGTAAGCACAAGACCGACCAGTATCGTTTTCCGGATTCGATTCAATGATCGCATAAAATACCCCCTTGATAAAAAACAGCGGTCACGCACCGTAAAAGGATGCGTGACCGCCGTATCATGCCGTCAGATTGGAATTCTCCCTGTCAGCATCCGCAATATTACTGTGCTGCGCGATACAGGAAGGTAACGATCTGGCCTCTGGTGCAGCCTGCCTCCGGTGCGAAGGTAGTTGCAGAAGTACCAGTCGTGATTCCCTTCTCGACTGCCCACAGGACTGCATCCGTGTAGTATGCGCCGTCCTTGAGGTCGGTGAAGTGGTTGTCTGCCTGCGAAGCCAGCTTGTCCGCCGCACGCCACAGGAACGTTACAACCTGACCGCGTTCAACGGTCGCATCAGGTGCAAACGTGGTTGCGGAAGCGCCGTTGGTGATGCCGTTTTCAACAGCCCACAGAACAGCGTTGTAGTAGTAATCCGAAGCCTTTACATCGGTGAACGGATTATTAGCCGTCTTGGGTGCCGGAGAACCAGCCGCACGCCACAGGAACGTTACCGTCTGGGCACGGGTGCAGGTTACATCCGGGCCAAAGGTGGTGCTGGTCAGACCGTTGGTGATGTTGTTCTTGACTGCCCAGTCTACTGCGTTGAAGAAGTAGTCCGTCGTCTTTACATCGGTGAAGCCGGTGGACGGGGTTACATCCTCGGTCTTGGCGAAGCGTGCCTCGATGGTATGCTTTGCTTTTACCTTGGTGAACTTGTAGGATGCAACTGCGCCAACGCTCTTGCCGTCTACCAGAACGTCCTCGATCTTATAGCCGTCATTTGCCTTGATGGCGAAGGACTGATCCTTGCCGCCGGTAACGCTTACGCTGCCGTTCGGGCTGATAGTACCGCCGTTGCCAGCCTTTGCCGTGATGACATAGGTGCTGCTTACAGCAGAACCGCCGGAGCTGGAGCCGCTGCCGGTATTGCTCTTCTGCGTGAAGCTGCCGGTAAGCGTCTTTGTGCCGTTCAGTGCCGTCAGCGCTGCATCGGTCAGCGAGGTATAAGTGTCCGTACCGTCCGACCAGCCCTTGAACGTGAAACCGCTCTTGCTGTCGCGCGGGAATTCCTTGCCGATGTCAGCCGCCGTGTAAGTGATGGTCTGGGTGTGGCCATCCTCAAACTGGAACGTGAGAACTGCTGCGCGCGTATCGGATACCAGCGTTACATCCGAGAAGCTGCTCTGCTGCCAGGTTGCTACGCCACTATTATCTACCGTTACCGGAATCATCTCGTTATGATGCTTTGCAAAGTTCGGAATGAAGCCGTTCGGCAGCTTGACACTGATCGTAACCGGTGCCTTGATGTCGTTGTTTGCCAACTTATCGGTCTTGGTAAGTTTAGTTACAACATCGCCATCCTTATTGACATAAGTGTAGGTAATCTTCGGCTCGATGTTCAGGGTCAGCTCGTGCTTGCCTTCCTTCTCCTCGAAGGACTTCGGCTGAATGTTCAGCGTGATCTTGACCTGTACCTTGGTTACTTCGTTCTCGGTCTTGTCCTGCTCGGTGATGGTCTTGTCTGCTGCAGCGATTTTATCCGCTGCGGCTTCGTTCAGGCCTTCGCCCTTAGTATTAGCATCGTTAATCTCATTGAGCTTATCCTGCTCTTCCTGCGGCAGCTCAGTCGATGCAGATGCAACCTCAGATTCCTCCGGCTGGATCTCAACCTCTGCCGGCATATCCTTTACACCGGACTTGTCGATGGTGTATTCTACGCCGTTGATGGTCAGCTTGTTGCCGTCTACGGTCGCGCCATCGGCGGAAATCTCAACAACTTCCGTTGCTGTCTTGTAGCCGACCAGCTTAATGGTCAGGCCGTCAATCGTCGCGGTGATGGTGGCCGGAGTAACGGTGACAGAAGTCAGCGCTGCTTCGATCGTATAAGGTGCCGTTTTGTTCTCCGGCAGGGTGTAGTTGCCAGCCTTTGCGCCCGTCAGGCCGGTTGCCGCCGCGCTGTACGAGCCGATAGCCGTCTGCGTGCCGCCGGAAACCGTAACGGCAATTTTGTCATCGTTTACAAGGCCGATGGCCACTGCGGCAACGTTCTTGGCCTTGCCGTCGTAATACAGCGTGCCTGCGCCGGTCCATTCCAGACCAACGGTTTTAGGCGAAACGGTCAGCTTGCCGGATACGAACTTGATGTCGTAGTTGCCGGCCTTTGCATCCTTCGGGGTGATGGTGTAAGCGCCGACATTGCCGTACCGCTCGTAGTTGTACGCATAGGTCAGATCGGAAACAACGGTTTCTGCACTCTCATTGTTTACCAGACCCTCAAACTTTGCGCCGTCATTTGCCGGTGCATCGCCGTAGGTGATGGTCTTGTCCTTTGCGGTGATGGTCAGCGGTGCCTTGGTGATCTGGAACTTGACCGCCGCTGCAACTGCTGCTGCAATATTGTTGGTTTCCTCAATCTTACCAGATACCCAGTAAGTGCCGACTGCGGTAGGCGCCGCCGTCAGTACACCGCCCTGCTGACCGTTGTTATCTGCGTAGTAAGTCAGTACAACGTCCTTGGCATCTCTGCTCGGAACAACATTGGTTGCATCATAAGCCACGCCGGTATATGCTGCATTCTTGGCCGTCAGGGTCAGTTCGGTTGCTGTCTTTTTGCTGATATTGACCGTGGTCGTAGTCTGATGACCGGTTTCTGCAAGCACATAGTTGCCTGCGGAAGCGCCGCCCAGTTTCAGGTCAGAAATCGAAACTTCCTTGCCCTGTGCGGCATCCGCGGTTGCCATTGTGCCGACTGCGGCAACAGTCAGTGCATCGTTGTTCACAACGCCGCCAAATACTGCCTTGGTGCAGTCCAGTTCGACTGCGGTTTCACCGTTATACTGACGATTCTTTGCGGTGATGCCGCTTACCGTAACAGCCTTCGGCTCAACCGTCAGCTCGCCGGATACGAACTTGATTTCGTAGTTGGCAGCCTTTGCATCCTTCGGGGTGATGTCGTAAGCGCCGACATTGCCGTACTGCTTATAGCTGTACGCATATTCTACATCGGAAACAACACTTTCCGTATCGCTGCCCAGCTGACCGGAAACGGTATAACCGTTTGCCGCCGGTTCTGCACCGTAAGTGATCGTATTGTTGTTTGCGGTAACAGTCAGCGGTGCCTTGGTAATCTGGAACTTGACTGCCGCAGCAACTGCCGCAGAAATATCCTCGGTTTCATTGATCTTACCGGATACCCAATAAGTGCCGACGTTAACCGGAGCATTGATTTCAGCACCCTGCTTACCGTTATCATCTGCATAATAGGTCAGGTGAACATCATTTGCATTTCTGCTCGGAGTAACGTTCTTTGCATCATAAGCCGCAGCGGTATAGACAGCATTCTTAGCCGTCAGAGTCAGCGCGGTTGCCGCCTGCTTGCTGATATTGACCGTGGTCGTAGTCTGATTGCCGTTTTCCGCCAGAACATAGTTGCCTGCGGAAGTACCGTCCAGCGTCAGGCCGGAAATGGTAACTTTCTTATTGCTGCCTGCGTGTGCATCTGCCATTGCACCGGTTGCGGCAACAGTCAGGTTATCGCCAGCAATCAGGCCGTCAAATACTGCCTTGGTGCAGTCCAACTCAACCACATTTGTGCTGTTGTACTCACGGTCCTTTGCGGTGATGCCGCTTGTAACCGTAACCGGCTTCTTATTGATGGTGAACGTCTGCTCTGCGGTGCCGGAATAGTTGCCCTTACCGGTGATAACGACCTTTGCAGTGCCCGCATTGGTATTATTGCTGTATACTGCGGTGTAGTCCGTGCCAGTCGTCAGAACCTTCGTGCCGTCCACAACGTTCAGTGCCGGTGCCTGTGCCTTGCCGTTGTAGGTTACAGCATCAATTGCGGCAATCGCATCCGCAGGCAGCGCCTTGGGAGAAACGGTCAGGGTGCCGTTCTTGAATGTAATTTCGTAATTCTCTGCTTCAACGCCAGCCGGAACGATCGGATAGGTTCCTGCATCCTTACCAGCAGCATAATCGCCGTAAGTATAGGTCAGATTACCGGTCAGCGAATTTGTCGACTCGTCACCGGTGACAAAACCAGCATACTCTACGCCGTTGTTTGCCGGTGCTTCGCCGTACGCAACAGTCGCATTTTTTGCGGTAATGGTCAGCGATGCCTTTGCGATGACTGCATCCGCCTTTGCACTGGTCACGGTGTACTGGCCATCGTTGGACTTGAATACAAACTGGTACTTATCGCCGACATTCGGAATCGAGTCAGCATTGACCAGCGTAAACGTACCTGCAACGTTCTTGCCGTTCAGGACTGCGGAACCGCCGTTGAACTTAACGATCTCGCTCCACTTCTGGCCGTAAGTGCCGGACTTTGCCGTTACGGTCGGCCAGGTGATGTCGATATCCTTAACCGTTACAGTGATGGTCTGCTTGGAGTTTTCATCCAGTGCAGCCGTTACTGTATAGGATACATCCTTCTTCGCGCCCTTGCTGACAATCAGCTTATTGCCGACCACTGTTACGCCTTCGCCGCTTGCCGGTGCGATGCTTACCGCAACATTGGTTCCTGTCAGTTCTTCGCCGTACTGGTCAAATGCCTTTGCAGTATAGATATATTCATTTGCCGTATCGGTAGTCGGAACGACCACAGTATCCGTAGCACCGGTCAACTCGGTACCATTCTTATACATCTTGATTGTGGTCGCAACCGGCAGGCTGCGCTTAATAGTGATTTCTCGTGTAGCCTTTGCATCGCCGTATTCAGCGGTTACGGTAAATACAATACCAGTGGTGTCCTTAATCGCAGCCTTAGCGCTGTTCTTAATATTGATCGTGCCATCGTCTGCGATCAGAACGCCTTCAACCTGCGGTGCAATGCTCCATGTGATCTTCTCACGCTCGTTGATGTCATCGCCCATATTGGTTTCTACGTCATACTGATCATATGCCGTTACCGCAGGCGTTGCACCGGCAGTTTTCCCGCCATCCGCCGGAACGGTTGCAGAATCTGCATAAGCAATGGAAAGTCGCTTGGTTACAGACTTCTCGCGCTTAACGTTGATCGTCTTGGAGTCCGTTACACTGCCAGACTTTGCAGTAACCGTAAATGCCCGCGAATCGGTGATAGCGTTCTTCGCATCTGCGGAAACAGTGACCTTGCCGTCTGCCATGCTTACGCCGGTGATTTCCGGAGAAATGCTCCACTCAATCTCGCTGACCATTGCATCGCCGTACTGGTCAGTTACCGCCGCGGTGAACGTGGTATCTACCGTTCCGGTAATCGGAATGTCCAGAGAATCCACGCCGCCGGAAATGGTAACAGTCTTTGCCTTTGCTGCTTCGCGGGTAACGGTCAGTTTTGCATCGGCACTGCCCGTAGAGGTATTGCCCTTGCCGGAAGCCGTTACGGTGTAAGAACCAGCCGCCGCGTTGTTCGCAACGGTGATAACACCGGTATCCTTATCGATGGAAACGCCATTGCCGCCGGAAACAGTCCATGCGACATTCTTCGTCAGGTCTGTACCCTTTGCGGAGGTCGCAGTTGCCTTGACGGTGGCACCGTTGGTGCCGTTGACGGTTACAGAGGGGTTGTCCAGAGAAACTGTCTTGATAGTCGGGGTAGCACCATCAACACTAACTGTCGTTACTGCATCACCATGAACAGTATAATTCTTATTACCATTCTGATAATAACCAACGATATTTTGCTTCGAACCAGCATCGAAATTAAGTGTTGTATTGCATTTTTCCACTTCTACATCTGCCACTACAAAATACAGAGTGACAATTGTCGTTCCATCAGGAGTCACATGGTTGACAGCGTTGCTTTCGGAAAAAATGATAGGAATAAATCCATTTCTATTTGCAGAATTTTCATCCGGTTCTGTAAAAGAAATATCGTATGTTGGCTTATTCAGTTTATTATTGGCCTTAGGAATCTCACCTTTCTCCGCCATTACAAAACTGAGTACATTTTTATCAAATCTAACATAAATTTCAGAACTATAGAAGCCTGTTACAGAACTCTCACCGCTTAATGTAACGCCTACAGTATAATAATTTGTACCGTCAATTTCTGTCCATGCTCCGTCTGCGAAGCCCAAGGTAACACCCTCATCTACTGCTGAAACAGGTACCACCACTAAAGAAGCAATCATAGCGAGTGTCAGAATAAACGATATTAGTCTTTTCATTTACTTCACCCCTTGTTTTTTAGATAATCGCCCGATTTTCCGGCTAAGAAATTCAACAGTTCCATCGCATCATTGATATTAACAGTTGAATCTCCATTAATATCTGCTGCAAGATAATTTGAACCAGTCAAAATGCATCCGTCTTTTTCCACCAAATGATTCAAAATCGCCATTGCATCATTGATATTAATCAGTTGATCTCCATCCACATCCCCCAGCGTATACGCCTGATAGTAGCTGAACGCCGCCACTTTTTCCAGGCCATTGCCGCCGCCGGCCGCCAGATACACATTATAAGTACCCGAACTGAGCGAACCGGGATACAGGTTGAACGAAATCGTTCCATTCGATGCCGCATCCTGATCAATATACGCGATATTGCTCTTAGTCGGCACTGCCTTTTCTCCGCTGAGCGCAAACACAACATACTGTGTGCCGTTTGTGCCCGTGCCGGTCAGTTCAAACCGCACTGCATCGGCATAAAACTGTGTTTCTTTTCCGTTGACCTGCGCTTTTTCCGCAGGAACAGCCGTTTTATCTGCCGTCTGCGGTGTCAGCGTGTAGCCGCTTTCCGGCGTTACATCGTACACGCCGCTGGTCGAGGCATCTGCCGCAAATGCACCGCCGCACATCAGCGCCGCCGCACCGACTGACAGCAGAGCCGTCTTAATCCATTTTTTCATGCCGTTCCTCCTTTATGCGATTTTATCTGCGTATCGCAGGAACATGACCGCCGTCTGTGCGCGGCTTGCGTATCCGCCCGGCACGATGGTCTTATCGGTCACGCCGCTGACAACACCGTTGTAAACCGCCCAGTACACCGCGTTTTTCGCGTATCCGCTGATACGGCTGCTGTCGGTGAACTGTGCATCGTAGATACCGGTCAGCCCAAGCTCTGCGCCGCTCTGTCCGCCGCTGTATCGGAACAAAATCGCCACCGCCTGCTCACGGGTGATGCTGCTTTCCGGCTCGAACGTCGATATGGTCTTGCCGGTCACATACCCGTTCTTGGCCGCCCATGCGATCTGCTTTGCACCCCAGTAGGTGCTCGGCACATCGGTGAACGCCGTCCGCGCATCCGCATCCGGCTTGCCTGCCAGATTCCACAGCATCGTTACGAACTGTGCACGAGTTACGCGCTTATCCGGGCCAAACGTGCCGTCCGTATAGCCGCTGACAATCCCCTGCTTGGCCGCCTTGCTGATGGAATCATGCGCCCAGTAGGTGCTCGGCACATCCGAAAAAACCTTTTCGGTCGAAACTGCGCCGGTATCCGGCGTAGTCGGATTGGTGTCCGGTACATCCGGCGTGATGTCCGGCTTGCTCGGTGCAGTCGTGCCGCCGGAAGAACCGCCGGTCGAGCCGCTATTGCCGCCCGTGCTGCCTGCTTTTCCGTTAAGCGTTATCGAATATACGATCGAGTTACCGTCAATATCCGACAGGATCACATCATCCAGCGCGAAATCTGCGTTGATATTCGGATTTTTCACCGTAAAATCGAACGTGGCGATCTTGCCGTCCGCTGTTGCAGTGGTCAATCCGGCTGCCGCGATTTTCGCGCCGCTGCTCGTGTCCGGATTGGAGGCCGACAGCATATCCCGCAGGATTGGGCCGTTCGTGATCTTGGTACACGTTACCGCTGATTTGTTGAACGTCAACTCAAACTGCACCGCATTCACGCCCGGATTGTTCTTCAGTTCAACGGTCGCTGAGAAGCTCTGTCCCGCCGCGGGCAGCTTGTCCGGTACGGTCAGAGCAAGCTCTGCGCCTGCCGCGCCCGCCGCCGGAAGCATCCCTGCGATCATGAAGATGCTTACCAGCCATGAAGTCATTCTTTTTAACCCCATAATAATCTCCTTTCTGAACTTTTTTCTATTCTTTGCCGCATACCTCCATACCGTGTATTTATGTTATCAGAAAGAGAATTGCTATGGTTAGATAACCATAGCAATGGGCATGCCCATCGCATTTGTTCCTATTCCCCATTTTCTTTCCAATACACATAAGAAATGAAGCATTTTCCACTTTGAGTTTACTCCATATTGCCGAAAATAGCAATACTATTATTGAAGAATTCATGCAATATGGCAGAGAAAATATCTACCGTTATGCGCTTTTTACTCCCGCCTCCATGAGCGGTGTGCTGTCGCTCTGACACAGGGCAAACGCTTTTACGATATAGCCCTCCAGCACGACCGCACCATCCAGCAAAAATTCGATCGTTCCTACATTTTTCTCCACGTTTTGTTCAAAGTGATACAACTGTTTTCCGGCACTGTTGCAGATCGCCAGATATACCGTAACAGGCTCCTTGTTGTACAGCTCTACACCGACAGTTTCCGGCGTTACCTTCGTTATCGTTACCGATCTCAGAAAATGTATCAGGGCATTGTCCAACCCTTCATTATGCACGCCGATCGAAATCTTTTCCCACTCTGATGCAGCACCGTCGTAATATACATCTGCTAAATTAGGACACTCATAAAATGCCCAGCCGGCAATCACAGTAACACTATTCGGAATGTCAATCCGACTTAGACTGGTGCAGCCGCTAAACGTGCTGTCTCCAATAAAAGCAACACCACTCGGAATACTGATACTGCTCAGGCTTGCACAATCCTCAAATGCAGAAGCGGCAATCACCCTAACATTACTCGGAATATAAATACTACTCAGACTGCTGCATCCGATAAACGCTCCCAGTTGAATAGTCGTAACACTGGATGGAATCGTAATAGTACGCAGATTAGAACAGCAATTAAACATCCATGCCGGGATAACTGTAATATTATCATAAAGGGTAACGCTTTGTAGATTGGTGCAATTTGCCAGTACCGCCTCTCCTAGAGAAACAACACTATATGGAATCTCGAGGGCAGTCAAACTTGTGCAGTTATTAAATGCCGAGTTTCCGATTTCGATCACATCATTACCAAGTTCGATACTGCTCAGGCTGGTACAACTTTGAAGTGCCGCATCCCCAATATATGTGACACCAAACGAAATGGGGCTGGTAGTCAAACTTTCACATCCGTTAAACGCATATTTTCCAATACTCTTAAGTGTATACGGAACACGAATGGTTCGCAGGCTGGTGCAGCCCTGGAAGGCATAATCACCAATGTCTACAACGCTATCGGGAAGTTCAATACTGCCTAGGCTAGTGCAATTTTCAAACGCACTGCCACCAATATACCCAACGCCATCCGGAATATTGATGCTGCTCAAGCTGGTGCAGTTCTTAAACACCATATATTCAATCGTGTCAATGTGCTCGGGAATGCGGATGCTGCTCAGGCTTGTACAGCCGCAAAACGTACCATATTCAATAGCCCCAACGCTATCGGGAAGTTCGATACTGCCTAGATTGGTGCAATTTTCAAACGCGCTGCCTCCAATATACCCAACGCCATCCGGAATATTGATACTGCTCAAACTCGTACAATTAGAAAACGCACTGACACCAATCGATTTCACTCCCTCTGGAAGATGGACATTGCTTAGGCTGGCACACTGATAAAATACATTATCTTCAATCGTCTTAACACCATCCGGAATCGTGATGCTACTCAGATCAGTACACTGATAAAATGCACTATCGCCAATCGTTTTCACGCCATTCGGGATTACATAGGCTGTAGGATTTCTTCCTGTAGGGTATTGCAGCAGATAAGTCATATCTTTGCTGAATAACACACCATCTACTACGCTATAGTTGGGATTATCCTCCGCTACTTCAATATCACCCAGATTGGTACAACCAATAAATGCACCTTTTCCAATAGCAGCAACACCCTTCGGAATAAAGATGCTGTTCAGACCAGTACAGTTTTGAAATGCATAATCTCCAATAGAAAGAGAATCAACATCGTCTGAAATATTGATATTGTTCAGGTTAGTGCAGCCGCTGAACACACTCTTTCCAATCGACTCAACACCGTTCGAAATCGTAATGCTGCTCAGGCTGGTACAATCGCTAAATGCACTGTCACCGATAGAAGCAACGCTGTCCGGAATACTAACACTTCTTAAACTGGTACAGTGGCTAAATGCACCCTTTCCAATGTAAGTAACACTATCCGGAATCGTGATACTGCTCAGACTTCTGCAACGGCCAAAGACATCATCTTCAATAGAAGTAATTCCATTGGGAAGACGAATACTGCTCAGATTCGTACAGCCGTAAAATTCATCCCGTACAATATGAGTAACACTGTCTGGAATACTAATGCTTCTAAGATTCCTATGATATTCAAATACCCCAGCTCTAATATATCGAACCCTCTCGCCTTCAATATGCTCTGGAATTTCCAAATCTGTTATATTATAATCGCACCCTATAATCGTTCCTGACGAAGTATCAAAAGTGATCTTACCGCCCTCTACGGGATAAGAGACCAGATTGCTCGCCGCAAACGCATCAGTTGGTGCTATGGTCCATACTATAGCCAATACCAACAGGCATTTCACCAATTTTTTCAATCGTGTCACCTTTTCACTTCTTTCAGAGTCCTCTTCTTACCGCTGGCTCCATGAGCGGCGTTCTGTCACTCTGCCGCAGGACAAACGCTTTCATAACATACCCTTCCGGCAGGTCTGCACCGTCCAGCGGAAATTCGATGGTTCCTGCATTTGCTGCCGCAGCCTGTTCAAAGTGATACAGCAGTTTTCCCTCACTGTCGTAAATCGCCAGATACACATATGCAGGCTGCTTGTTATACACCTCTACGCTGACTTCTTCCGACGTTACATCCGTTATCTCTGCCGATTCCGGATGCTCCAGCGCAACATACAGCTGTTCGGTGTTGTTCAGCTCGTCCGCATCAGTCTGTACCGCATTGGCGGTCAGCGACAGCACATCGGAATACGCACCGAGCAGGGCTTGCGACAGATTGAGCACAACATAGGTGCTTTCACCCGAGGCAAGGCTTGCAATCTCGGTATTGACAATCGTGCCATTGCTGCCCGAAATCTCCAGCGTGCCAGAGGAGCTTGCCGCACCCTGATTCGTCACCTTGGCCAACACTCTGCGGTTGTCGCCCACCTGCAAAAATTCCGCCGATACTGTCAAATCACAGTAGCCCGCCGTAAAGTCTGCGCTGTTGTTCTCCGTATTGCCGTCATTTGCTGCGACCGCTGTTACCGTGTAATTCGTTTCAGATACGGTATTTCCCAGCTTAAAAGAGATATTTTTGGTTTTTGTTTCGCCCGGCGCAAGGGAAAGATCTACCGTTTGTTCTGTAATCTGCGTATTGCCATTGCTGATACGCAATGTCACCTGATCTATGGCCGTATCGCCGCAGTTGGTCAAATCGACTTCTACCGGCACTTCACCGCCCGGCGCTTCCGCGCTGTGATCCACTGTCACTGCCGAAATTGCAATGTCGGTGCGGCCCGTCAGTCTTGCCCAAACCAGATCACAGGTATCCGTCACATCATCCTCGGTGATCGTGACATCCGCCTGCACCGCTGTCAGCCAGGTTACTCCATCGATTTCCGCAGCAGAATAGCTTTGCAGATACTTGTCCTGCTCTGTTGCCGCCACCGGATCACGCCAGTTTCCATTTTCGTAGATTTGCGCGAACAGCTCAGAACCACCCTCATCAGCGGCATTATAGAGCAGTCTGTCCGAAAGAACGGTATAACCGTTACTCAGCGCTTCGTTCGTCACAACGGTTTCTGTTTTGCCGCTATCATAGCGACACAGTGCCTCGCCATCGCTCCACAGCAATGCCTTGCTGGATGCTCCCGGCAGTTTGGCGAACTGCACGGCGGAAACAGTGCCTTCTGCGATATTGCTGGACACGCCATCTGCGCCGTACTGCTTTAACTGTCTGTCATCCGTGGTAGAGAGGTCATTATCGCTGTCGGTGATTGTATAGAGTTCGGAATCGCCGACTGCAATTTCCGTGATGGCGTTTACATTACTGCCCGCTGTATGTACCTCACTCCACGAATCGTCGCTGTACGTTGCATAGCACAGTGCGTTCGTGCTGTTCTGACCGAAATAGTCGGTACTGTCGCTGTTTGCCTGCCATGCCACCGTTACGGCACCATTCATTTCACCGAGCACCGGTGTACGGCTGAATACGCCGTTCTCCGACAGCGTGGTCAGACCAGTGAATTTTCCGCTTGCCTTGTCAAAATATCCAGCGGTGATCGTCTGCTTTGCGGCGTAATCCGCCAGATCGGTGCTGTCTGTCGTGACCGTACTGCTGTTCTGGTAAGCCAACCACAATTTGCCGGTGCTGTCCTTGTAAAGCACCGGAGCAGCATCACAGGTGTTGTCGCTGTCTACCGGCTGCGGCGCACTCCACCCGGTATTACCATATACCGAGTAGACCAGCTGCGGATAATCGTAGTCGCCGCGTCCTTTGTTGGCACGCACCCAGACCATAACCGGCGTACCGTCCGCATCGCCCAAAACGGGCTGCATATTGCGATAAGTGTCAATCTGCAAGGTCTGCAATTCGTTGCCGCTCACTGCGGCACGATCGACCGAGAACACGGCGTAAGCCTGCGCCGCCTGCTCACCAAGCCAATCGGATTCTTCGGCGAGATAGCTGATATCTGCCGTTTGGTATGCGTCTGCGTCAAACATTTCCGACCAGTCGAACGCATTGGCAGAATACATCCGCACGTTGCTGCTCTGGTTTTTGGTTCTGGTGTAAAGATGCCATGTCTGGTATGCAAAGGATTTCTTATATTCCACCGCACCCACATAGATTTTCAGGCCCAGATTACCGGTAAGGTCAACACTGTTTACGCCCGGTGTGGTTGTGGTTCCCAGCAGCTGAATATCAATCGGAAGCTCTGCACTGCCATAAGCACCCGCACCCGTGAAACTGCCGATTCCAGCGCCGAGAAAAGCCTCAAATTTCGGCTTTATCGTCATTTTCAGGTCTGCGTTCAAGGTTCCGGTGCGTAAGTTCCAGCTTCCCTCACCGAGCAGTTTTCCCTCGGCGGATACATTCATCGAATAGGTCATGGGCACACATACCACCACAACGGTCGGTCCCTGCATACTCTTTGAGCCGGATAGGGTAAGGCACAGATAAACTTTTACATTTGCCAGACCGTTTTTATCCAGCTTACCTTCGCCGTAGCCGATGAAATTACATTTTACCTTGAGCGGACCGACAGATGCTTCCTTATTTTTATCCTTCATCATGTAGTTGATTTTTGCCTGCAGGGAATCGCCGATATTATTCTTCTGCACCTGTTTTAAGTTGGTAAACAGCTTTTTGGCTTCTTTGATATTCGCCTTCCATTTATCCTTATCTTCTCCTGCGAGCTTGCAATTGATGCCAACATGAACGGTATCGTCCGCAATATACACATCCATCCATTCTGCCGAAAACTCCGGAAGATCGATCGTCAATTGACTGCCGCCGACGTATGGAAAATCACTTGACACAGTAAATGTCAACTTTCTGCCGCCCAGCTTGATGGAGTTGTACTTCTGCGCCTGATCCTTGACAAGCTCCAGATTGATGTGTGTGCGCACCGTTTTGCCGCCGGTGCTCGTCACCATGATATCCACATTGCCGCCGACACTCAGTTCATTGACCCGCAGAGAAAATTCACCATTGGTGGACGTCTTGATAGCCGTATCGTTCTGCAAAAGCGTATAGCTGGAAATATCTGCACCATCCGCCTTGCAGCTGAGTGTAAAGCTGTCATCGCCGCTGCTGGTGCTGAGCCGCTTAGTGCCGTTCAGTACATCACATTGACTGTTTCCGGCCGTATATACCGCCGATTTCAGCTTATACGAGGCTTCATCTGCTTTATACAGGCGGACAACATCATAACCCTGGGCATTTTTTGCATAGTTGATACCGCTGTTGCTGTATGGCTCATAGCCATTGCAGGTGACGGTGATGCTGGGCTGACCAACGGTGAGCTTGTCAAAAAAGACGATGCCATCGTCAGAGGTTGTCTGTGTGCTGTTGTTCCACTGTACTTTTGCTCCGGAAATGGCCTTGCCCGCGCTGTCGATGACTAGGATGCCGTATTTGTCGGTGGGGATATTTTGGGCGATTTTTGTCGAAGCAGCAAAATGTATAGTTGCGTTTGTCAGATATATATTTCCATTTCCATATTCATCAATCGAAATCTTTTTCCATTCTGTCTCGGTGCCATCGTAATAGACATCTGTCAAACTAGTACAATTATAAAATGCATACTGTCCAATAGAAGTAACACTATTGGGAATATTGATGCTGTTTAGGCTGGTGCAATTAGAAAATGCGTCAGATTCAATAGATGTCACACTATCCGGAATATTGATGCTACTTAGGCTGGTACAATAACCAAATGCCCACCGTCCAATAGAAATAACACTATTAGGGATATTGATGCTACTTAAGCTGGTGCAATGATAAAATGCACCAGCTATAGATGTCACACTATCAGGAATATTGATGCTACTTAGGCTGGTACAATTCGCAAATGCATGATCTCCAATAGAAGTAACGCTATTGGGGATATTGATGCTGTTTAGGCTGGTACAATTATCAAATACATAATCTCCAATAGAAGTAACACTATTGGGGATATTGATGCTGTTTAGGCTGGTGCAACCACAAAATGCATAATTTCCAATCGAAGTAACGCTATTGGGTATATTAATCGTACGCAAGCTAGTACAATCCCGAAATGCCTGAGATGCAATCCGAGTAACGCTATTGGGGATATCGATGCTGCTCAGACTAGTGCAATACCAAAATGTCTCATCTCGAATTACAGTAACACTATTGGATAAATTGATGCTGCTCAGGCTCCTGCAAAATCTAAATGCACCAGATTCAATTAAAGTAACACTATCGGGGATATTGATGCTGTTTAGGCTTCTACAATCAAAAAATGCCCGTCTTCTAATCGAAGTAACACTATTGGGGATATCGATGCTTTTTAGGCTGGTGCAACCCCTAAATGCGTCATATCCAATCGAACTAACCCTTACTCCTTGAATCTGCTTCGGAATAACTACATTGGTGACACTCGTATCACACTTTGTAATCGTTCCAGTCTTAGTATCAAAATAGATATTGCCACCTTCTACAGCATAACGAACCGTATTAGCCGCAAAAGCAACCGGCGGGGCTATGCTCCACACCATAGCAAATACCATTAGGAAACTCACCAGTTTTTTTAATCGCTTCATCTTTTTCCCCTTCCCCGCTTCTTTTTAACGCTATGCGCTGTGTCAACAGCATATATTTCCCATTCAACCTCAGTTTAGCACGATATTTTCATTCTGTCTATATAGGAATATGAAAGGGGCTGTTGCTCAATCTGTTCTTCCTCGATATTTTCTCCGGTATGCGCCAGTCCGAAATTCTCGGCTTGCGCCGGGCAGACATTGACTGGGACCGGAACAGCCTTGTTGTACGCAAGCAGCTTCAGCAGAAATGCAAGAAGGGCGATTACAGCTATACGCTCATTGCTCCGACAGAGAACAAGCGGTACGGACGATTCCACGTTCCATTCTCTGCGCCACTCATTCGCTGCGATTTCGCTGGAAAACGGCGATGGCGATGATATTAAGACCGTACAGACGAATTTAGGTCACAGTACAGCTTCGTTTACGCTGAAAACCTACGCTCATGTCAGCGATCAAATGCAGCGCAGCAGCGCCGCCCGTATGGAGGAGCTGATCTCCAGTTTGGGAGCCGTAAATTAGCCCGTTGCTGTCACGATTGCTGTCAAGAAAAATTAAGTCGTTCTAAAAGTTATCGTTTTCTATCTATAAATGCAAAAAAGCTACACTTTTTCAAGTGCAGCTTTCATGGCGGAGACAGAGAGATTTGAACTCTCGCGCCGATTTCTCGACCTACTCCCTTAGCAGGGGAGCCCCTTCACCAGCTTGGGTATGTCTCCATGTCAAGGTGTTAAGTTATGGTATGCGAGGGAGTACAGAGAATTTCTCTGCTCGAATCCCCCGCACATAGGTTCTGGCGGAACGGGTGGGATTCGAACCCACGCGCCCTTTCGGACAAACGGTTTTCAAGACCGCCTCGTTATGACCGCTTCGATACCGTTCCGTGTCTTGCCCGATAAGCAAGATTTATTATACAGGGAATTTTCTCTTTTGTCAAGCCTTTTTTCGCGAAAGAAAAAGCAGCCTGCAAAATACAGGCCGCTTTGCTCGATCTTTGCTTATGCGAGAGGCATTACAGCTTTTCCTCCCACTCTTTCACCTTGAAGCCCGGCAGAGCGAAATCTTCACCCACCAGCAGCGGGCGCTTGACCAGCATCCCGTCGGTCGCGAGCAGCGCGTACTGCTCGTCCTCGGTCATCGTCGGCAGCTTGTCTTTCAGGCCCAGCGCCTTATACTGCAGGCCGCTGGTATTGAAAAAGCGCCGCAGCGGCAGGCCGCTCTTCTCGTGCCACGCACGGAGCTCCTGCTCGGTCGGGTTATCCTGCTTGATGTCACGCTCGGTGAACGCGATGCCCTGCTCCTCCAGCCACTTTTTCGCTTTCTGGCAGGTGGAGCACTTGGGATAGCATACGAACAGCATGGTATCCCCTCCTTATTCCGCAGCCTTGTCGGCAGATGCGGACGAACGGCACAGGCAGAACAGCTCCGCTGCCAGCATGATCGCCGCCGCCGCGGAGAGCACACCGCGCAGCACCATTTTAGAGGTCCACATCGGCTGAATGCCCATCAGCATCGCAAGGCCGTAGCCGCCGATGTCGGACACCGACACGGTGACAGCCGCCGCACTGCAAAACGCCAGCAGCGCCGGATTCGGCTTGCCGAACAGCAGCTTTGCCAGCTGGTAGAAGGCCAGCGTCAGCATCACATCAGCCACCAGCCCGAAGCCGAACGAGGCCAGCTTGGGATCGGTGCAGGTCATGCGGTAGTTTACCAGCAGGTGCAGGCAGCTCCAGAACAGCGGCACGACCGTCATCACGGCGCTGTTTTCGGTCATCTGCGTACCCTGTGCGCGCGCCAGACCGATCATGCAGCCGCCGGTCAGCACGCCGAAGATGGCGTACACGATCTCGAGCACACGCGCCCATGCCGCCACATCCTGCTCGGTGGTGGTGATGGTGAGATACAGGTAGAACAGGCCGCCCGCTGCCACGAGCAGGCCCGCAATGACAGCCGCCATGCGGAACAGGACCTCCTGCGTGCCGAGCAGCTGCTCGAACGGAGCATCCTTTCGCGCTGTCAGCGGCTTTGCCAGCACGGCATACACGGCCGCGCTCCCCGCAAACAGCAGGATCACGGTCCAGACCCATTTATCGCCCGCCGCCGGCAGACCGGTGCTCACATCAAATCCGTTCAGCAGGTGCAGCGCACGCAGCGCGATACCCGGAACGCACAGCACGACCGCCAGAAGCGGCAGCAGCTTTGTTGCTTTCATGTTGTTTCCTCCATGTAGAGATAGAATTAAACAGTATCATTATAGCACACTTGCCGCAAGGCTTCAATATCGCGGTGATCACAAAAAACGGCCGTCTGTGTTCTGCCACAGGCGGCCGTTTTCCGTGCATCATGCATATTTGATCGAATCTGCTATGCAAATTCATAAAAGAGGGTTCGCAGCAGCAGCTTAGTGCTGGCTTACCTTAGGCATCTGCGCCGCTTCCTTTGCATTGAACTCGGTGTTCGCCGGAGTCTGCTTGCTCATGCCAAGCTTCAGCAGGATCGGCGTTACCAGCGTGGTAACGATGACCACCAGAACGATCGGCGGGAACATATGCGGGTCGATCAGACCGGCCTGTTCACCCTTCTGGGCTACGATCAGCGCGACCTCACCGCGGGATACCATGCCGAGGCCGATGGAGAATGCATCGTAGGTCTTGAAGCCCATGATGCGGGCGCCGAGGCCGCAGCCGATGATCTTGGTCAGGATCGCCACGATGGTCAGTACCACTGCGAAGATGGCCATGGTGGAGGTCAGGCCCTCCAGATTGGTCTTGATGCCGATGGAGGCAAAGAACAGCGGAGAGAACAGCATATAGCCGAGCACGTTGGTCTTGCTGGCAACATAGTCACGCGCGGAGGCCAGACGGCACATAACGATACCAGCAAAGTATGCGCCGGTGATGTCCGCGATGCCGAAGTAGCGCTCTGCAACATAGCTCATCAGGAATGCGAATGCAACTGCATAGATCGCGATACGGCGATGACGATGCCACTTTTCCTCCATCTTGAGGAATACGCGATACATAACGATACCAATGACCAGCACGAAGCCGAAGAACGCAACGATGCGGCCGAGCACCAGAACCGGCTTTACAGTTGGGTCGGTCAGTGCGGTCAGGACGGTCAGAACAACGATGCCGAGAATATCATCGATGACTGCCGCGCCGAGAATGGCCGTGCCGACTTTACTTTTCAGCTTTCCCATCTCGCGCAGGGTTTCGACCGTGATCGAAACCGAGGTAGCCGTCAGAACGACACCGATGAACGCCGCCTTCAGCATATTCATCGAGTCGGACGGATCGTTGTCGAACAGCAGATAGCACGCGACACCGCCGATGAGCGGCACAACAACACCGATCAGCGCGATGATGAACGAGGCAAAACCGGTCGTTTTCAGCTCGTCCAGATCGGTATCCATGCCTGCGTTGAACATCAGGATGATTACGCCGATCTCCGCAGCCTTTACCAGAAAATCCGTTTCGCCTACCCAGCCGAGGCAGCTCGGGCCGACCAGCACACCGGCGATCAGCGCACCGACAACCTGCGGCATATGCACGCGCTCCGAAGTAAGACCGAAGACCTTGGTGAACAGCATGATGATCGCAATTGTCAAAAGAAAGTCATATGACATTGTTCCCACCCTTTCTTAATGTGATAACCTTTTGCATTAATTATTATACTCTTTTTCGTGCAAAGAACCAGCTAAGATTTCATTTTTTGCTCCGTGATTTTCAACGAAATAACTAAACGTGTTGTTCATTTCCTGTGCAATCTGCCTTGTATGGCATTTTATGGGATTCTCCAGCAAATTCTTCCGAGATTGTCTGTTCTTCCTCCTCTTTTGCGTGCGGGCGCGCGCCCATGCGCCTGCGGAATACAAAACAGCAAAAAAGAATGCCTTGCAGCATAAGCTTGCAAGGCATTCTTTTTTTCAGCTTGACATTAGAAATGCCACGGCTGTTTTTTTACGACACCGCTCTGACCCGGGCCGTCGATGCGCGGCGCGTTGTCGTGAATGTCGCGCATTTTCTTCAGGCCGTTCAGCATACAGTCGTTGATGTAGTCCAGCGCCTCCTCGGGCACGTTGCGCTCGAGGAACATCAGCTCGACCGCGTGCGAAAGCTGCGCCAGCGACTGACGGACCTCCATGAACTTGTCGAACTTGCTCGACTGCATGGCGTTGCGGAACTTCGCGATGTCCTTGCGGATGAACTCGACCACCTCATGTGCATCCTCGAACTCGCCGTGCGACAGCGGGAACGGCGTCACGCGCTGGAGGAAGAACTTGTCCCGCTTGGTGACGTTGAACACATAGCGGATGGTCAGCGTATCGGACAGCTCGAACTTGGCAATGTACAGAATGCCGTTGCGGATCTCCTTGATGGAGGTCGCGCCCATCTGCCGCAGCGATACATTGATAATATCGCCGTAAAAACTGCTTGTAATCATATTGCTCCTTCTTTCTATCACCGCTTAGTGGAAGCGGATCAGCAGATAAACCGTCGAGATGGCTACCGACAGGATCATCATCGGGAAACCGATCTTGAAATACTTGCCAAAGCCGATCGGATGGCCGTGCTTGGAAGCGATGCCGGACAGCACCACATTCGCGGAGGCGCCGATCAGCGTACCGTTGCCGCCGAGGCACGCGCCCAGCGACAGCGCCCACCACAGCGAGGAAACGTCCATGCCGTCCGTCTGCATGGACAGGATGAGCGGGATCATGGTCGCAACGAACGGAATGTTGTCCAGAAAGGACGAAAACAGCGCCGAACCCCACAGAATGAGGATCATCATCAGCTTGGTATTGCCGCCGGTGATGGCGACCAGTCCGTTGCCCAGCGCAGTGATAACGCCGGTTTCGACCATGCCGCCGACAACGACGAACAGGCCGGTGAAAAACAGGATGGTGGACCATTCCACGCCGAGGACGATCTCCTCGGTGTCCTGTTTGCCGATGAGCAGCATGATGACCGCACTCGCCAGCGCGATCACGCACGACTCCACGCCCAGCGAAGCATGGAACACAAAGCCCAGCACAACCAGACCGATCATCACGAGGCTCTTTACCAGCAGCGCTTTGTCCTTGATGGACAGGTTCTCATCCAGCTGCATGACAGCCTCCATGCGCTCGGGCTCGACCGACAGCTTGCGGCCGTACAGAAAATAGAAGCACAGGCACGCCGCGATCAGGATGAACACGACCGCCGTGCCGGTGTTCACGATGAAATCCATAAAGCTCAGACCGGCCTGCGAACCGATCATGATATTCGGCGGATCAC
This sequence comes from uncultured Agathobaculum sp., assembly GCA_934504345.1. Lineage (GTDB taxonomy): Bacteria > Bacillota > Clostridia > Oscillospirales > Butyricicoccaceae > Agathobaculum. The sequence continues at coordinate 119,730 of CAKSVR010000001.1, forward strand.
CGATGAGCGTCGCCGTGCCGCCGATGTTGGAGGATAAGATCTGTGTCAGCAGGAACGGGACGGGCTCCAATCCCAGAATGCCCGTGATGGCAATGGACATCGGGCCGACCAGCAGAACGGTCGTTACGTTGTCCAGAAATGCGCTCAGCACCGCCGTGAGCAGTGCAAACAGCAGCATGATCTTCCACGGATTGCCCTTGGCCAGCTTGGCCGATTTGATGGCGACATACTCGAACAGTCCCGAGTTCTTCACCACCGCGACGAACAGCATCATGCCGACCAGTACGCCGATCGTACCGAAATCGATGTAGCCGACCGCGCTGTCCACCGTCAGAACGTGCAGGCAGACCAGAACCACGCCGCCCGCGATAGCCGCCACCGTGCGATGCACCTTTTCCGTCACGAGTGCGATCATTACGATCAAAAACACCGCCACGGAGATGATCTGCATGGTATTCATTGAATCATTCCCCTTTCCTGTGCGCTGAATCCCGGATACGCGCACCTTTCCCAAAATTTTGTCAACCGGCTTATTATACGCCCTTTCGAGAGGAATGACAATGTTCAATTTTCCCTGATTTTTTCATGCAAAAGCAGATTCTTTGCACCTTATTATATAAAGGAAGCGCCTGCGCCCATCGGGAGAAGGTTTCGCGACAGCAACAAAAAAAGCAAAAACCCCGCTCCTTACGGAACAGGGTTTTCTACTTCGCTTTATATGTGTCAGGAATTAGCCCTGAGAGATAGCGCCTACCGGGCAGGAACCTGCACAGGTACCGCAATCTACACAAGCATCAGCGTTGATCTCGTACTTGCCATCGCCCTCAGCGATTGCACCTACCGGGCACTCGCCAGCGCAAGAGCCGCACATAATGCAGCCGCCACCGATAACATATGCCATTGGTTTGCACCTCCAAATGTATTTTACAATTATTATTGTACCACAAGTTTTGAAAAAAGCAACAAAAACAGGTGGTTAGTCTTTGGTAACTTTTATCATACTCCACAATTTCAGTAACTTTATGAAAATCAAAGAAAAACCGTGATTTCAAGAGCATTCACGAGAAAACAACAAGTTAGCCTCGTCTATCTCGTTTTAATAGTCAGAATTGGTCAAATTTTTCTCTTGATTTTGGACGGCCTCCGCTATATAATATAGACAAAGATCAGGAAAGGTCAAAGAGAGAACGACCTTCGAAAGGAAGTGAACACCATGAAAATGTCCGATCTGATTGCCGACTTCATCGGTGAGATGTTGTCCGACGGCGGCGGCGTTGCCGAGTTACAGCGCAAAAGCCTCGCAGACCGGTTTTCGTGCGTGCCCAGCCAGATCAATTATGTGATTGAAACCCGCTTCACACCGGAGCACGGGTATCTGGTAGAGAGCCAGCGCGGCGGCGGCGGTTACATCCGCATCATCCGCCTGCTGGACGACAAACAGCGCACGCTGCTCGAGGCGGCGCGCGGCATCGGCGGCCGGCTCAGCCAGAACGATGCGGCGCGGCTGACCCGCGCACTCGTTTCCGCCGAGCTGCTCACCCAGCGTGAGGGACAGCTGCTGCTGTCCGCGTGCTCGGACGGTGCACTGGCGGAGGTCGATAAGGCCGACCGTGACAGGCTGCGAGCCGCCATCTACCGATGTTCGGTAATGGGCATCGCAACTGTATGACGAGCAACTAATCCACCTATTATATAGTATACAATCTCTCAGAGAGGAGTTTTGACTTATGAAATGCGAAAAATGCGGCAAGAATGAAGCGACCATGTATTATAAGGAAACCGTAAACGGTGTTACCCGTGAAATGCACCTGTGCCCGGAGTGTGCACAGAAAGAGAACCTCGGCGGCGCGTTTGAAAGCGCGTTTCAGTCGATGAACCACTTCTGGAGCGACCCGTTCCATTCGTTCCTCGGCGGCGGCTTCGGCAGCCTGTGGAACGATATGCTGGGCGAAGCGGCTCCGACCGCGACCATGCTCGGCACCGAGCGCAAGTGCCCGACCTGCGGCATGACCGAGAGCGAGCTGCGCCGCACCGGCCGTGTCGGCTGCCCGGACTGCTACTCGACGTTCGCGGATATTCTCAATCCGTATGTGCAGAAGATCCACGGCGCATCGCGCCACATCGGCACCGCACCGGCAGCGCCCGAACAGCCCAAGGCTGATCCGGTGGCTGACCTCAAGGCACAGCTGAAGGCAGCAGTCGAAAGCGAAGATTACGAGCGCGCAGCAAGCCTGCGCGATGAGATCCGCAGAATGGAGGGCGAACAGAAATGAGTATGTTTGAGATTCACGGCGGCTTTACCGGTCTGGCTGCATCCAGCCGTGTCCGCCTTGCACGAAATATCAAGGGTTATCCGTTCCGTCTGACCGAGCAGCAGCACAGCGAGATCGCCGACAAGGTGTTCGCGGCCCTCAAAGAAAACCCGGCCGTCGGCCCGGAATTTGACAAAAAGCAGATCATCCCCCGTTCTACCGAGGCCTCGCAGCTGGTCGAGGAACACCTCATCTCTCCCGAACTGGCGCAGAACGGCGGCTGGCTCATCGTTTCCAAGGATAAGGGCGTGTCCATCATGATCGGTGAAGAGGATCACCTGCGTTTGCAGGTCATCGGCACCGGCCTTTGCCCGAAAGAGTGTCTGCAAACCGCAAACCGCGTTGCCGCGCTCATCGAATCGGCGCTGCCGTTCGCATATGACGAACGCCTCGGTTACCTGACCGCCTGCCCGACCAACATCGGCACCGGTCTGCGGGCCTCCATCATGCTGCACCTGCCGATGCTGACTGCCACCGAGCAGATGGATCGCATCATCGGCTACGCAGGCAGCCGCGGCTGCGCCGTGCGCGGCGCTTACGGCGAAGGCTCTCAGGCGGTCGGCGGGTTCTATCAGGTGTCCAATCAGGTCACGCTCGGCGCTTCCGCCGCAGAACTGACCGACAAGCTGGTCGAAACCACTACCACCATCATCGATGCCGAGAAAAAGGCGCGTGAACAGGTACGCAGCCAGAACGAACCGGCTCTGCGCGACCGCATCTACCGCGCAGCCGGTACGCTGAAGAGCGCGTACCTCATCGACACGAGCGAAGCCGTGCAGTGCATTTCCGATGTGCTCATCGGCTTGCAGATGGGTTTCCTGTCCGGTGCGGACGCACAAACGCTGTATGCACTCGAGGAGAAGATCCGTCCGGCCATGCTGACCGGCGCACCGCAGGACCGCGATAAGAAACGCGCGGAAATCCTGCGCGCGAATACCTCCTGTATTCACCCGCAGAACTAAATGGAGAATGGAAAATGGAGGATGGAGAATAAATGTGCGGCGCAGTGCGCCGAATTAAATATGCGCTTCGCGCAACCTTAATTTTCAATTTTCCATTCTCAATTCTCAATTATAAAAGATTTTACCTGCTCTGAAAGGAGTGTTATGTATGTTCTATCAAAACCGTTTTACCGAGCGTGCCCGTCAGGCACTGACTCTTGCACAGGAAGCGGCCGCTTCGTTCGGCCACAGCTATATCGGTTCGGAGCATCTGCTGCTCGGCCTGCTGCGTGAAGGCGGCGGCCCGGCTGCCAAAGCACTTGCTGCCGCAGGCGTGACCGACGAAGCCCTTGTCAAGCAGATCGAAGAGCTGTCCGGCCGCGGCACGCCGGATTCCACCGCGCCGCAGGGCATGACACCGCGCACCAAGCGCATCGTCGAGCTGTCCGTACAGTCCGCGAACGAGATGGGCACCGGCTATGTCGGCACCGAACACCTGCTGCTCGGCATTCTGCGCGAGGGCCAGAATGTGGCACTGACCGCGCTTGCTAATCTGAAGATCACCCCGCAAATCCTTGTCGAGAAGCTGAATCAGGCGCTCGGCGGCGTACAGGACGGCGTTTCCGGCGAGCCCGGCGCTGCGGCTCCCGGCGGCGCGGACAGCAAGGATGCGCTCAGCCAGTTTGGCCGCGACCTGACTGCCGCCGCCAAGGAGGGCAAGCTCGACCCTGTTATTGGCCGCTCCAAGGAGATTCAGCGTGTCATCCAGATCTTGTCCCGCCGCACCAAGAACAACCCGGCGCTGATCGGTGATCCGGGTGTCGGCAAGACCGCCGTTGTCGAGGGTCTGGCCCAGAAGATCGTTTCCGGCGATGTGCCCGAAACCCTGAAAGGCAAGCGCCTGATCTCGCTCGACCTGACCGGCATGATCGCGGGCACCAAATACCGCGGCGAGTTCGAGGAGCGCATTAAGAAGGTCATCGAAGAGCTGACCGCCAAGAAAGACACCATCCTGTTCATCGATGAGATGCATATGCTGATGGGCGCCGGCGCCGCTGAGGGCGCTGCCGATGCAGCGAACATCCTCAAGCCCGCGCTGAGCCGCGGCGAGGTACAGGTCATCGGCGCGACCACGCTTGACGAGTACCGCAAGAACATCGAAAAGGATGCCGCTCTGGAACGTCGTTTCCAGCCGGTTCAGATCAACGAGCCGTCCGCCGAGGATGCCGTTGAGATTTTGAAGGGTCTGCGCGACAAGTACGAGGCGCACCACCGCATCAAGATTCCGGATGAGGCCATTGAAGCCGCTGTCAAGCTGTCTGTCCGCTATGTCACCGGCCGTTACCTGCCGGATAAGGCCATCGATGTTATCGATGAAGCCTGCTCGCGTGTCCGCCTGTCCACGCTGACTACTCCGCCCGATCTGAAGCAGATGGAGGACGAAATTGCCGCCGTTGCCGCCAAGAAAGAGGAGGCTGTCAAGGGTCAGGACTACGAGAACGCTGCCAAGCTGCGTGACGAGGAGAAGTCCAAGCGCGAAGCGATGGAGGCCCGCAAGAAAGAGTGGGCTGACCAGCAGACCAAGTCGCACGGTGCTGTCACCGAGGACGATATTGCCGCCGTTATCTCCGGCTGGACCGGTGTTCCGGTCGCCCAGCTGACTGAGGACGAGGGTCAGCGCCTGCTGCACCTCGAGGATACGCTGCATCAGCGTGTTATCGGCCAGAGCGAAGCTGTAACGGCAGTTGCCAAGGCTATCCGCCGCAGCCGTGTCGGCCTGCGCGACCCGAAGCGCCCGATCGGCTCGTTCCTGTTCCTCGGCCCGACCGGTGTCGGCAAGACCGAGCTGAGCAAGGCGCTGGCCGAAGCGATGTTCGGTGACGAAAACGCCATGATCCGCATCGATATGTCCGAATATATGGAGAAACACGCCGTTTCGCGTATGATCGGTTCGCCTCCGGGATATGTCGGCTACGATGAGGGCGGCCAGCTTTCCGAAAAGGTTCGCCGTCACCCGTACTCGGTTGTTCTGTTCGATGAGATCGAAAAGGCGCACCCGGATGTATTCAACATCCTGCTGCAAATCCTTGAGGATGGTATCCTCACCGACGGTCAGGGCCGCCATGTGGACTTCAAGAACACCATCATCATCATGACGTCCAACATCGGCGCGCAGAAGATCACCGGCACGGCCCGCAAGTCGCTGGGCTTCGCGGATGGCCAGCCGGAGAACGCCGCCGAGCGCACGTTCGAGCAGATCAAGAGCGATGTTATGGCAGAGCTCAAGACCGCAGTTCGTCCGGAGTTCCTCAACCGTATCGACGATATTATCGTGTTCAACCGTCTGAACGAGGACGAGATCGCACAGATTGCCGACGGTATGCTCCGCAAGGTCGCAGAGCGTATGCAGGACATGGAGATTACCATGGACTGGACCGAAGCCGCCAAGAAGCACCTTGCCAAGGCTGGTTTTGACCCGGTTTACGGTGCCCGCCCGCTGCGCCGCGCCGTTACCAACGAGGTCGAGGATCTTGTTGCCGAGGAGTCCCTCGAGGGCAAGATCAAGAAAGGCGACAGCGTAACGCTCGATGCCGCCGACGACAAGCTGGTGCTGACGCACAAGGATGCAAAAGCTCCGGCTGAAACTGAAAATAAGGACGAGTAAGTTCTTGTTTAGATGAGGAAAGAGGTACGATTCGTGAGAATCGTACCTCTTTTTGCGTAAATTGTGATTTGTAGACCTGTTACGAACGTATTCCGTAGGGCGCGATAAGGTGAATTGCCCGTCAGGGCAAGAGAAGATGCCCTGGGGTACGACCCGGCGCGCCGCAACCCATCCGAATTGCACGATTTATCCCGTAGGGGCAACGTGGTGCATATGATTTTACGTTTCGGCGCGCCGAGGTCGTCGCGCCCTACGGATATGTTTCATTTTCCATTATCCATTTTCAATTCTCTATTTGCACGCCGACAAATCAAAATTTTTCTTCCAACAATCCATTTCTATAGTATAATAAACATATATCAGACAAGGCGGTGATACCATGCTGAAGCCACGAATCAAAGCAGTTTTCGTTCTGCTGTTCGCCACTATTGCGATTATGGCCGTAACGGTCAAAAACACGCCGCCGGTTTCGGAATATATGCAGACCGGAATCCGGCTGTCCGACCTGTCAGACAAGGAATGTGTTGCATTCATGGCATCGAAAGGTGCACATATGCCAGCTCATTACAAGCAATCGCTTTATTTTCCGGCTGCAACCAAGGATTTTATCACCACTTTCGAGCAAAACCCGTATAAAACACTGCGTGGCGTATACAGCGACACATCCATAAATCAATACGTCGAAGATGTCCGCAAAATCGTAAACGATTATTACGGTATTTACCATGTCGAATATTATCTTGACCACGACCCTGAATATCCCAGTGTAGGCGCCGAATATTAAATTCAAGGCGGTGATACCATGCTAAACGCACGAATCAAAGCAATTTTCGTCCTGCTGCTCGCCACCATTGTGATTATGGCCGTCACGGTCAAAAACACGCCGCCGGTTTCGGAATATATGCAGACCGGAATCCGGCTGTCCGACCTGTCAGACCTCGAATGCACTGAATTTATGGTAGCAAAAGGTGCAGCCGCAGTACCATATAACTACAAAACCTCTGCCGGTTTTCAAGAATTAACTGCAACTCTTGTTGCTCGATACGAAGAAGATCCGTACAAAATATTAACCGGTACTTACGGCAGTCTTTCTACAAATCTCTACGCCGAGGAAGTCCGCAAAATCGTAAACGATTACTATGGTATTTATCACGTCGAATATTATTTTGACCATTATCCCGAATATCCGCCGTATTCTCCGGATAGCGAAACCTAAAACAGCACAAAAAAGCCTCTGTCCATCGGACAGAGGCTTTTTCTATTCGAATTGATGCACAATCGAAGCAGTATTTTGACAAGCGAGAGCAAGCAGGTCGAGGAAAGCGGCGAGGCCGCGTACAAAAGTACGCAACGAACCGTTTGACGACGAGATGCGCCGCTATCGCGCAGTCAAAAATTATTTAGATGCCTTAGCAGCCTTGATCGCGTCGATCATCATCGGAACAACCTTGAACAGGTCGCCGCAGATGCCGTAGTCAGC
>CAKSVR010000002.1 GCA_934504345.1 uncultured Agathobaculum sp.
CAGCTCCGCTTGACAGCTTATTTAGTATATCAAAACTCGAACCGTTTGTCAAGAACTTTTTTCGATTTATTTTTCAATCGAAGTTCGTTCACACGACAAACTTTTCAGTTTTGCGCCACCCTCGCGGGACAGCTTTAATAGAATACCAAATCTAAACGCATTTGTCAAATACTTTTTTCAAATTTTCGAAAAAAAACTTTCCCAAAGCAAAAACGGCGGCTCACGCCGCCGTTTTCTCTTTTTCGCGATGCTCGGACAAAACCAGTCCGCCGAGGGCCAGAGCCGTGCCCAGCCACATGACCGGCGTCATGGTTTCATGCAGGATCAGCGCCGAGCTTACGATCGTAATGACCGGCGTTGCATAAATGTACACGCTGGTTTTCACCGGGCCGAGCAGAAATACCGCTCGATTCCACGTTACAAAGCAGGTCGCAGAGGCGCAAAGGCCCAGAAACAGCAGATTTGCGACATGGACCGGCTGTGTCCACACGCTCAAACCGGATGGAAACCCCTCTATGAACGCCGGAACGAGCAAAAACAGCAGTCCGTATCCAAAAATGCGGCAGGTAAGCGGCACCGTGCGGTAGCCCATATGGCCGAGCTGGCGCACGAGCACCGAGTAAACACCCCAGACGAGCGCCGCGCCGACACCGAGCAGCGCGCCGACCGGGCTGAAATGCAGCTCGCTGACACCGGCCAGCGACACGAGCGCCACACCCGCCATCGCGCAGACGAAGCCGAAGAAGAACCATTTGGTGAGCTTTTCGTGCAGCACGACCGCCGCGATGAGTGCGGTGAACAGCGGCGCCGCCGCGACGATCACGCCGACCAGTGAGGCCGAAATGTACGTCAGCGCGATATTCTCCATCAAAAAGTACAGCGTAACGCCGGACAGACCTGCCAGTGCGAACAGGCCCTCGTGCCGTTTTTTCTGCGGACGCATCAGGCCGCGCCCGGCGATGAGCAGCGCCGCAAAGCCCAGCGCGAACCGCGCCACCATAATTTCAAGCGGCGTAAATGCGCGCAGCAGCACCTTGGTCGAAACGAAGGTCGTTCCCCATACCAGAACGCTGAACGCGCCGAGCAGGTGCCCCTGCAATGTGTGTTTTTCCTGCATGATACTCCTCCTGTGAGCAGTCAGGGCTTGGTCCAGTTCTCCTGACCGGCGAATACATTATAAGGTGCGGGATCGAACCCGTCGATCAAGTCCTTGCGGATAACGACCTGCTCCCGCTCGAATGCCAGCGGGATGAACGGCATTTCCTCCAGAAAGGCAGAGTACAGGCTGTCCGTATTCTCTCCGCCGCGATAAGCCGCGACAGCTGCCGACATTGCCTCGCTCGAGTAGCCGCCGTAGTTCAGGCTGCCGCCCGAGGAAACCAGCGGCCGCAGATCAAAGTCCGGCATGAGCTGGGTTTCTCCGTAATAAGCATCGAACGAGCCGCTTTGCAGCATGGAAACATAGGTTTCATACGGCTCGGCATCCACGGTAACTGTCACGCCGTCCAGCGCGTTCCACGAAGCCGCGACCTGCTGTGCTGCCGCTGTCTTGAACGCATTGTCCGAGTTGACCAGCAGGCGGAACGAGATCTTCACGCCCGCCGTGGTGTCGGCCGCCGCCGCAGTCGTGTTGTCCAGCCGGATAACTTTCACGCTCTCCGCCGTGTCTATGCTGCGGCGCACATCGAGGGACTCCGCCGTATACTCCGTATCCGAGGCGTTCTGATAGTAGATAAAGTCGCCGTCCTCGTCGTAATAGCCGTCCTCCTCGGACGGTGCGGAGGATCCCTCCGTGTCATCCGCGCTATCGGTTTCACCGCTGTCGCCGGAAACCGCACTGTCCTGTGCGGCCTCGCGCAGACAGCTCACCGCCGTCATCATATCCGCCGACAGGCTGTATGTCAGGCCGCTGACCGTCGGCTGCGGGTTGACCGGCAGCGCCGCCGGATCGGCGTAGCCCTGAAGCTGCGTGCCGCACAGACCCTGTCTGCTGATAGCCGCCGAAAGCGCCTGCCGCACCTTGGCATTCGCCAGCTGGCTGTTGCTCATGTTGAGGCCGATATAATGCAGCACCGCGCTCGGTGTCTGCACAGCCTCCACGCCGCCGCTGAACGTTGTGCTCCGGTCGTCCGGCGCGATGCGGTCGCTCCGCATCACGGACACATCGCCCGTGCGGAAGCTGGACTCCGCCGCCTCAGTGCGGGTCATACGCACGAGCGTGATATGCCGGATTGTGCCGAGAAAGCCGCCGTTCCAGTTTTCGTTGGCCTCCAGCGACCACGAAGTGCCGTTCTGCACCGGCTTGTACGGGCCCGTTCCCTCCGCGAACTCGCCCTCATCCGCCGTGCCCTTGCGATAGATGGGAATATCCAGCAGGCGCGGAAAATTGACGTTGGGCGAAGCCAGCACGATGCGTACTGTGCGCCCGTCCACCTCCTCGATGGAGGTGACTTCGGTCAGACGGTTGTGGTAGGGCGAATCCGTGTTCGCCAGCACGGTGGACAGGCTTTCGACCACATCGGCGGCGGAAAGCTGCGCGCCCGACCAGAATTTCACATCGCTGCGGATGGTAAAGGTAAAGGTTGTGCCGTCGCCGGTGTAAGCCTCGCACAGCACGTTTTCGGCGGTGAAATTGTCCGTCACCTCGAACAGACCCTCATACAGTGCTTCGCGCAGCATACTGTTGACCGCACTGCCGTCCATCACCGGGTTGAGCGTACCGCTGCGGTACCACGCCAGCCCGAAATAGGCATCCGACACCTCCACATTGTCCACCGGCGAGGTGTCGCCGTCGCTGTGCGGCAGGAACGGCAGCTCACAGCCGCTCAGCGCCAGCATGGCCGCCAGCATCAGCGCCGAGGCGCGTTTTTTCCAGCTTTTCATCAAATCGGCTCCCTTTCGCTCACAGACAGATCAGGCCGCCCTGTACGCCGCGCACGCCGTGCGTTTTGCGGTGCGACCAGAACTCCTCCGAATGGCACATGGTACAGATGCCGCTGTCGATGACGTTTTCCGCCGCAAGGCCCGCATCGCGCAGCAGCTTGACACCGATACCCTGCAAATCCACATGGAATTTCGGGCCTTTCTCCTGAATAAACGGATGCACCTGTGCACCGAGCAGCTTCTCCATTGCCTCGGGCACATCGGCATCGGTTTCAAAGCACTCCTGCCGGATGGACGGGCCGAGCACGGCCACAAGGCTCTCGCGCTTTGCGCCGAGCTGCTCAGCCATCACCACGACCGTTTTCGGCAGGATGCCTGCCGCCATGCCGCGCCAGCCGGAGTGACACACGCCCGCCGTGTGCGTTGCCGGGTCGTACAATAACGTGACGACGCAGTCCGCGTAAAAGCCGATGATGGGCGTATCCGGCAGCGCGGTGACGATGGCATCCGACTGCCACGCCATCGGCTGATGCAGGCCCATGCCCGCCTTGTCCTCGGTGACAACGGAAATCTGCGTGTCGTGTATCTGCTTGGTCAGTGTCATGCGGCTTTCGTCCACACCGAGGGCTGCGCCCAGACGGCGGTAGTTCTCGCGCACGTTTTCGGGCTCGTCCCCGCGGTTGAAGCCCAGATTCAGGCTTTCGCACGCGCCCGTGCTCACGCCGCCGAACTTGGTGGTGAACGCATGGCGCACCGGAATGCGTTCGCAGGTATAATATACAAAAGAGCCGCGCTGTACGCGGCGCATGGATTCATGCATCGGTTTTCCTCCCTGTGTTCTCCTCTTATATAGAGGTATGCTGACTCATTATAGCAAATACCGCACCCGTTCACAAGGGCACAGCTCCGCCGTTTTCAAAAAACGCCAAAAACCGCCCGGTCTGACTTGTGTTTTTCTTGACAGTTTGACGAATAGGCTTTACAATTAAGTATAGTATAATACCTGCTGTACTGAGCCGGTGCCTGATCGCGCACGGCTTTTTTCAAAGGCATTATCACATGAACCGGCCGCCCGTGCGCTGCCGGGACCGCATTTTTCTTTTTGACAGCGCAAAAGCCTGACTTATTCAAGGCAGCACCGCACAATCAAAGCTGCGGCGCTTTGCTTTTCCGGCGCATTCCGCCTTTTATTTTCGTGCAAGACCCATCCGTACTGCGCGTATTTCCGCGCGGAATGACCTTTGAAATCATGCTCCGGTGCTGTGCTGTCATCCCAAATTCACAAAATAGGAGGACACACCAACAGACATGACCAACATCATCGTACCGATCATCACCGCTATCGTGTGTCTGGCAGTAGGCGTCATCATCGGCTTCCTGTATCGCAAAAGCGTTGCGGAAAAAGAGATCGGCTCTGCCGAGACCGAGGCAACCCGTATCATCAACGAGGCCATCAAGGCCGGTGAAACCAAAAAGCGCGAATCCATCCTTGAAGCCAAGGACGAGATCCACAAGCAGCGCGTCGAGGCCGACCGCGAGCTCAAGGAGCGCCGCAATGAAACCCAGCAGCTCGAGCGCCGCCTGATCCAGCGTGAAGAAGCGCTCGACAAGAAGAGCGATATGCTCGACCGCAAGAACGACGACCTGAACCGCCAGCTCGATGCCAGCCAGAAAGAAAAGGAAGACCTCGAGCGCGTCAAGCTCGAGCAGGTGGAAAAGCTCGAGCAGATCGCCAGCATGACCCGTGACGAAGCACGCGAGATGCTCGTCCAGTCCATCGAAAACGAAGCGACCCACGATGCAGCCGTCAAGCTGCGCGAGATCAACCAGCGCCTCAAGGACGAGAGCGAGCAGACCGCCCGCGAGATCATCTCGACCGCCATCCAGCGCTGCGCCGCCGATCAGGTATCCGAGGCAACGGTTTCGGTTGTCCCGCTGCCGAACGACGAGATGAAGGGCCGCATCATCGGCCGTGAGGGCCGCAACATCCGCACGCTGGAAACCCTTACCGGCGTGGATCTTATCATCGACGACACGCCCGAGGCCATCACCCTGTCCTCGTTCGATCCGGTCCGCCGTGAGATCGCCCGTCTGGCGCTCGAAAAGCTCATCGTGGACGGCCGTATCCATCCGGCACGCATCGAAGAAATGGTTGACAAGGCCCGCCGCGAGGTCGAGCAGATCATCAAGAGCGAGGGCGAACGCGCAACGTTCGAAACCGGCATCCACGGCATCCATCCGGAGCTGGTCAAAATCCTCGGCCGCCTGCGCTACCGCACGAGCTACGGCCAGAACGTGCTCCAGCACTCCATCGAGGTCGCACATATTGCCGGCATGATGGCGAGCGAGCTGGGCCTTGACCCGGTTCCGGCACGCCGCGCCGGCCTGCTGCACGACATCGGCAAGGCCATCGACCATGAGGTCGAGGGCAGCCATGTACAGATCGGCGTAGACCTTGCCAAGAAGTACAAGGAATCCCAGCCGATCATCCACGCCATCGAGGCGCACCACGGCGACGTTGAGGCCAAGACCACCGTTGCCTGTCTGGTACAGGCAGCCGATGCCATCTCCGCCGCACGCCCGGGCGCACGCCGCGAGAATCTGGAGAACTATATCAAGCGACTGGAAAAGCTCGAGAGCATCGCCAACGAAACGCCCGGCGTTTCCGGTTCGTTTGCCATTCAGGCAGGCCGCGAGATCCGCATCATCGTTAATCCGGAAAAGGTTTCGGACGACAAGATGGTGCTCCTCGCCCGCGAGATCGCCAAGAAGATCGAGAACGAGCTGGATTACCCCGGCCAGATCAAGGTCAATATGGTACGCGAAACCCGCGCTATCGATTACGCAAAGTAAAGAAAATGCCCGCATTTGCGGGCATTTTTTCGTTTTGCCGCCGCACATGGCAGACACCCGTTCCGCAGCAGCCGTTCTCCGGTGCACACGAGGCGCGGGAGCGCACTCGCCGTTTCCGGGCGGCAGCCTAATCCACGGTATCCGTTACGCGGTGTACACGAGTTGCGTAAGCAATACGCCGTTGCCGGGCTGGGGATTTCGCCGCCTGCGGGCGGCGGGAACGTGCGCCGCCCCGGCGCTGGGGCAAAAAGGAAGGGACACCTACGGTTTCCCTTCCTCTTTGAACTCCTACCTTTCCCTCGGCAGCCTCGCGAACGGGCCTGCGGCCCTACTTCATAAGTAACTCGCATAAAGAAACGGGTGTCGGCTCACGTTTTCCGCATAGCCGCGGCGTTATCGCGGCAGATTGCACTGGTTTTGCGTAAATACTGTCGCAGACCGTTAACGGCTTGAGCGTAGCCGAGGGAGGAATGGTCGGCGTTAAGCCGAGTCTACGAGCCGGTAGCGGTACTTCCGTTTTCCTTTTTCGGTCACACCTCTATGTAGGAACGGAACGTTCCGTCGCTCCGAGGTATCCCCAAAAGGGCGGAAGATGGAGTCCCAAGAGGATAGCACTCATTTAATCCGCGCACGGCGCGGGAATAAGGTTTAGCAGCCTACGGGCAAACCACCGTAGGGGGTATCTATCCTTTTGGCCCCGCGCGGGAGCGCCCGTTCCCGCCGCCCGCAGGCGGCGAAATCCCCGCCCGGAAAGGGCGTATCGCTCACGCGACTCGTGTGCACCATGCAAAGGGTGCCGAGAAAAGGCTGCCGCCCGGCAGAAATCCACGTTAGGAGGAACCAAAATGCCCCGCATTTTAATGATAACCACCGGCGGCACCATCGCGTGCCGCGAAACCGCGCACGGCCTGTCCCCTGCACTGGACAGCGCCGCACTGCTGGCCGAACTCCCCGCGCTGGCGGAGATCTGCACAGTCAAAACGCTCGAGCTCATGCAGCTCGACTCGACCGACATTACCGCTGCCGACCGGCAGCGCATGGCGCGGGCAGTCTGGGAAAACCGTGAGAAATTCGACGGTTTTGTGCTCACCCACGGCACAGATACGCTCGCGCACACCGCCGCGCTGCTGTCGCACCTGCTGCCTGACTTCGACAAGCCGCTCGTGCTCACCGGCTCGATGCTGCCGATGGGCGCGGATTGCTCGGATGCACCGCGCAATCTGCTCGATGCGTTCCTTGTCGCCGCAGATGGCCGGCCGGGCGTATATGCGGTGATGAACGGCGTTATCCTACACGGACAGCACGTTTTCAAGCGCCATTCGACCGACATCGATGCGTTCCTCTCGGCAAATGCCGCGCCGCTGGGCGCAGTGCGGAACGGCTCGGTGCAGTGGCACGCTCCCGCACCTGTGCGAACGGGTATGCCGCGCCTCATCGAGCAGCTCGACACCCATATCGTGCCCGTGCGGCTCACACCCGACCTTGACCCGTCGTTTTTCTCGGTGCTGATGGGCTATCCCAAGGTGGTGCTCGAGGCGTTCGGCGCAGGCGGCATTCCGGCACGCTTTGAAGATGCCGTGCGCGCGCTCATCGAGAGCGGTACGCGGGTGTATATCACCACGCAGTGCCCGGAGGGCGGCGCACACCTGCACAAATACGAGGTCGGCCGCCGCGCCGAAGCGCTGGGCGCGGTATCGCTCGGCAGCCGCACCTTTGAGGATGCACTGGCCGCGCTGATGTGCGGTGCGCTGTGAGCATCGCACTTACAGATAGCATTCCGGCCGCCGTGTCGCAAGATACGGCACGCGGCGGCGGCGCTCTGCCGCTGCGCTGAGGTCAACATTGCACACGAGCAGCTGTTCTCTGTCGTCCGCTTTTGCCAGCACTGCGCCGTCCGGCCCGACCACCAGCGACTCGCCTGCAAAGTCCATCGCATCCTCGCGGCCTACCCGGTTGCACATCGCGATGAACACCTGATTCTGCATCGCCTGCACGCGCACCTCCCATTCGAACAGCTCCATCGGCTCGGATTTGGTGTTCGCAGTCGGGATGAGGATGAGCTCCGCGCCCATCAATGTACAGGTGCGGATGCTCTCCGGCAGGTGGCGGTCGTAGCAGATGACGATACCGATCCTGCCGAACGGCGTATCGAATACCTTGAATCCATCGTCGGACGGCGTGTAGTAATCCTGCTCGTAAAACTGCTCGGCCTGCGCGATATGCACCATTTTTGCAATGTCCTGCACCGTGCCGTCCGGCGTTATCCACAGCGAGGCATCATAGCAGTGCCCGTTCTGCCGCAGATACACGTTCGGCGAGAGATAAAAGCCGTGCTGCGCCGCCTTTTCCGCAAAACAGCGGATCTCCTCCGCATTTTCATTCAAACAGTGCGCCGCCGCGCTGCGCTTCTCGTACTGCGGGAAAAACGGCGTCAGCTGTATCTCCGGAAAGAACAGCAGGTCACTGTCCGCCGCCTCATCGCAGAACCGCAGGCTGCGGGCCAGATTCTCGGATATTTTTTCGGTCATACGCATCTGCGCCAGAGCAATCTTCATCGCATTTTCTCCTTTTTGCTTTGATTGTACCACGGCGCAGCCCGCTGCACAACCGCACCGTTCCAGCAAGCACAGACCACGGAAAGACACATCCTGTCTTTTTCTGCAATTATCCTGCAATTTCCCAGCGAAGTTCTGGACTTTTCTCACAGATAGGGCTATAATTTTATTGCATTTCTGCATGGAAGCAAAGGGTGACAAGGGAAGATGAAACGAGTGAAGATCCGCAAGATATGTAAATGGAGCATGGCAGCCACCGTCGCCATCGGTGTGCTGTTCATTGTGATGTCCGCATGGAGCAACCGGGAATTTCACGCGCTTCAGGAGGCTACCGACCAGTATATCCTCTGCGAACAGTCCGCGACCGACCTGATGGACGGCTCGAACACGCTGACCGAGCAGGTACGGCTGTATGCCACGACCGGCCGCCGCGAATATATGGATGACTACTTCAAGGAGGCTTACAGCGGCCGCCGCGAAACCGCGCTCGAAAATCTCAAGCAGGATTTTGACGGCACACACGTTTTCACTTCTCTTCAGGCCGCCTTCACCTATTCCGAGAAGCTGATGAACACCGAGTATTACGCCATGCGGCTGATCTCCGAGGCACAGAACATCGACGAGGGGACATGGCCGGATGAGATCAAGTCGGTCAATATCACCGCAGGCGATTCACAGATGTCCGCCGCCCACAAAATGGCTGCCGCCCAGCGCCTTGTCAGTGATAACTCGTATGAGCTCACCCGAGGACAGATCTCCGGTCAGGTTCAGGAATGCCTTAACAGTATGCTGGCCGAAACCCACAACCAGCAGGGCCGCGCCACCACCATCTTTGCGGATATGTATCTCAAGCTGCAGATCGGCATGGCCGTTCTGGTCGCACTGATGCTCATACTGTGCGTGATGGTGCGCCGCTTGATCGTCGTTCCGCTGATGAAATACGAGGAGAGCATCCAGCAGAATACCACATTCCCAATCATCGGTGCAGATGAGATGCAGATGCTCGCCGAAACCTACAATCGGATGTTCGTTGCCAACAAGGAGGCGCAGGAGCCCATACGCCACAAGGCCGAGCACGATGCGCTGACCGATCTTCTCAACCGCGGCTCATTTGAGAAGCTGCTCAATGTTTATGAGAATGGTGCTGCACCGTTCGCGCTCATCATCGCCGACGTGGATTCGTTCAAAGCGGTAAACGACACCTACGGCCATTCCACGGGCGACGAAGCGCTCAAGCTGGTCAGCCACCTGCTGTTCACCGCATTCCGCGGCATCGACTATATCTGCCGCATCGGCGGTGACGAGTTTGCCATTATCATGGTCGAAATGACCAGTGAACTGCGCTATACCATCGAAGAAAAGATCAACGCCATGAATGAGCGCCTCGCCAAGCCGCAGGACGGCCTGCCGCCGCTGTCGCTCAGTGTCGGTGTCGCATTCACCGACCGAAAAAATCCCTCCGGCACCCTGTTTCAGGATGCCGATAAGGCTCTCTACGAGCGCAAAAAGAACGGCAAGGCCGGATGCAGCTTTTATGAGGGTTGATAAAACGGAATATGCAAAAAGACATCGCTGAGCGATGTCTTTTTTGTTTGCGCGAAAGGATTGCGGTCCGTGCGTTGGGTACAGCCCCGCTTGGGCGGGGAAAAGGTCTTATAAACCACCTTATAGGGGATACGGGTGGGATCATCCCCGCTCATGCGGGGAAAAGCTATGCAAATACAGCGTTTACATTTCTCTGCGAGGATCATCCCCGCTCATGCGGGGAAAAGACAGCAGCAAGCTTTGCTTGATGATTATCGTAAGGATCATCCCCGCTCATGCGGGGAAAAGTATCTGCAAAAAGAGATTCCAAAAATCATCATAGGATCATCCCCGCTCATGCGGGGAAAAGCCGGTATCCGCGTTCACTTGTCCGGCACCACCAGGATCATCCCCGCTCATGCGGGGAAAAGGCTTGCCTGGGTGTTTGATTTGCCGCTGGATGAGGATCATCCCCGCTCATGCGGGGAAAAGCCACCCGGATAAGTCCCGTTTATTGGACTTTCGGGATCATCCCCGCTCATGCGGGGAAAAGCTCAGAGCCCAGTTTCATTCGCTGCCCGTACCAGGATCATCCCCGCTCATGCGGGGAAAAGTGTCCCGAATCCGCGCTTTGATAAACACAAATGGGATCATCCCCGCTCATGCGGGGAAAAGCTTGAAGATGATGGTATCGAAAAATCAAAGCAGGGATCATCCCCGCTCATGCGGGGAAAAGCACGACGGCAGCCTCGTGCGTGTCGATGTGCTGGGATCATCCCCGCTCATGCGGGGAAAAGTAGTCCATGAGCCGCGAAATTGTTATTTCAGAGGGATCATCCCCGCTCATGCGGGGAAAAGGAACGCGCGATCTTATGAAGTGGTAGGGAGGTAGGATCATCCCCGCTCATGCGGGGAAAAGGGCCTGGGCCGCTATGCGGTCCTTGAGGGCCTAGGATCATCCCCGCTCATGCGGGGAAAAGGCAGTAGCGCCGAGCATACAGCTTGCGGATACTGGATCATCCCCGCTCATGCGGGGAAAAGCACAAGTGATGTAGTAGTCCTTTCTGCTCGGCGGGATCATCCCCGCTCATGCGGGGAAAAGGCGCTCGGAAGTCGCAGTACGCAATCTTTGGCAGGATCATCCCCGCTCATGCGGGGAAAAGGGCGCACCTGGTTTGCACTTCATACACAAGCTCAGGATCATCCCCGCTCATGCGGGGAAAAGCGAGAGCGTACAGCGCAGCAGGTGTGCAATAGAGGATCATCCCCGCTCATGCGGGGAAAAGAAATTTGCAGAGAGCACCGACAAACCGCGCTTAGGATCATCCCCGCTCATGCGGGGAAAAGAAGTGTTAAAGTAATCTGCAATTTGTACGAGCGGGATCATCCCCGCTCATGCGGGGAAAAGTAGAAGATGAAAAGCGCAGCAACGATTGACTGGGGATCATCCCCGCTCATGCGGGGAAAAGCTTATGGTGGTTTGCTGATTGGTACTATCCTTGGGATCATCCCCGCTCATGCGGGGAAAAGCTCTTTCGTATGCGCTGTATAGTGTTTGGCTGAGGATCATCCCCGCTCATGCGGGGAAAAGCGGCAACGACCGCCGCGACAGCGCAAAAGTATAGGATCATCCCCGCTCATGCGGGGAAAAGTGTACTAATGATTCGATGAGAAATACAACGGCAGGATCATCCCCGCTCATGCGGGGAAAAGTTACTCAAACCGAAGCAGCAGAAGAAATGAACAGGATCATCCCCGCTCATGCGGGGAAAAGGGAAAAACCTGATTAAACAAAAAAACGGTCGCAGGATCATCCCCGCTCATGCGGGGAAAAGTCAAGGTATTGTTGATGCTTTTAATGCGAGTTAGGATCATCCCCGCTCATGCGGGGAAAAGATATTCCGGATTGCCTCGTATCCTATAGCGTCAGGATCATCCCCGCTCATGCGGGGAAAAGGATCAAGCTATTTTATAGCAGAAATTATGAAAGGGATCATCCCCGCTCATGCGGGGAAAAGTTTATATTGGCTCTCCTAAGTCTGATTTCCGTAGGATCATCCCCGCTCATGCGGGGAAAAGACTTAAACAAGTCGCAAAAACCGGATATTTTCGTGGAACACTTCACTTTTCCATCAGCATTTGGTACACAAAATGGGTCAGCCTGCAATCAGCCGACACCCGATGTATCCCCGCCGTATCCAATTGAAAATATTCCGCTATCGTTTCCAGTTTGTAATTGGAGATCCCTTTGAGCCGCTTTCGTGCCAGATTCAGCGTATCCACGCACCGGGCCACCGGCATTTTCACGCCGTATCTCCGGCAGGCCACCCTTAAAAATGACAGGTCGAACGAAAGATTATGCCCTGTCAGCGTATCATCGCCGATGAATTCCGCAAACTCTTGCAATGCCTGTGCCGGGCTGAGGCCATCCGACTGCAATCCGGCCTCGGTCAGCCCTGTTAATTGTACCACATCTTTCGAAATCGGGCGACTGTTTTTGACCAGCGCCGCGTACTCCGCCGCAATCGCTCCATCCCGTATCCGCAGTGCGCCGAGCTCGATGATCTCATCGGTTTCCGGATGCAGGCCGCTGGTTTCTATATCGATCACCGTGTAATCCCGCATCGCCGCAGATGCCGAGCGTGCCCGTGCCGACTCTATCCGCCGCACCTTGGCAAACTGCGCCGCTTTGCTGAAGCCCTCGCCCAGCCCGGTCGTCTGCGCCTGCGGTTTTGGACGGCGCATCAGCCTGATGCCATCCAGATCGACCGGCTGCCATGTCGTATTATGCACCCGGAAATCCATTCCCTGCTCGGTGTTGGTGCTGAACACCATGGTCGCACGGCCGTTTTTCAGGTTTTCGCATATCCGCTCCCACAGTGCATCGCGCACGCGGCTGCTCACGCTGCCGACATAAACGCCCGTGTTTATCTCGCACAGCCATTTGGACAGGTCGCCGCGCAGCTTGGGCGGGCAGTCGGTGAGCGTGACAACGATCATTTTCCCTCACCTGCCCGTTTGCCATACGAAATGCCGTTCGCCACGGCCTCGCGCTGGTTGTTCCACAGGCGCACCTCATTGCCGTCCTCGGGCAGCGCTTCTCCGTCACTCAGCAGATACTTGATGTCATGCACCATGCGTTCCAGAATATGCTGCTCCACCATCGCATCGCGCACACGGCGGCGCACGACTGCCGGTAAGTCCTCCGGCTGCTCGGCGGCAATCTCGAAGGCAATGGGTATCGTCACCTCAGCCTTATACAGATCTGCCACATCATACACGAATGACTTTTCGTGCCCGACATGGACAAATCCCAGTCCCGGCGCGCAGCCCATCGCGGCAATGACGGCGTGCGCCAGGCCATACAGGCAAACGTGTCCGGCGGACAGTGCCTGATTGACCGCATCGCCCGCCGAGAAGTCCTCCGGGTCGTATATGCGGCCGTTCCACTCCACTCCCCATTCTTCCGAGGCTCTGCGATACACCTCGCGCACCCGTGCGCCCTCTCGGCCGCGCAGCTGCGGCAATGTCAGCTGCGAAATATCCTCGCCCGGAAAACGCAGCTGATACATTTTGCGTACGACCTGCAAATGCTGCTTTTTGTCGCTCACCAGCGCCGCCTGCCGTATCAGCAGCCCGGCGCGATGGGTCAGCGGCCGCCCACCCGCATAGTAGCGCACACCGCGCTCCCCGACCCAGACAACGCTCACGCCTGCATCCCCGATCAGCTCCATCGCCCGGTGTGTCACAGTCGTGCCCGGGCCGAGCAGCAGCACCGAAATGGCCGCCGCCGGAATATGGATGATGCCCTCCTCGTCCAGCACGGTGATGGCGCTGTCCTGCCGACTGAGCTGGCAGCGCTCGAGATAGAGAAAGGTCAGCCGGTCTTTCACCTGCGGCAGATCCTGCAGCTCCGGGCGCACCATGCCCGGCAGCTCGCTCATGCGCCGCCCTCGGCGCGCACGACTGTCAGCAGGCCCATGCCGTAGGCCTTGCCGCGCCCAATGCCCTCGGTGAGCGCCCGACGGAAACGCTCCGCATCGGTCACGCGCAGCACGCCCTCATAGGCAACACCCAGCAGCGACACCCGTCTGCGCTCTGCGCCCTTGCAGAAGCTGTACCATTTGCTCGAGGTGACTGCAAATCCATCCGGTTCGAGGGCAAATCCATGCCCTTCCGCGCGTTTCAGCAGCCATTCCTCCTGATATTTGACCGAAACGTGCGCGTGTACCTCGCCGCGGCCGTCCTTTGCTGTTTTGCAGCTTTTGGTCGGATTGGCCGTCAGGCGAAACCGCCATATGCTGCCCTCGGTGATGCGTTCCAGCAGAGGCGCATAGCTTTTCGTCTGTCCGGCCTCGCCCGTGCCGAACTGCTCCGCCATGTGACGGAGATCCGGCTTTTGCGGGCTGAGCAGCAGCAGATACTGCCTGCCGCGCAGCGTATCCAGCCGCCACAGCTTGCGCTCCCGCTCACCGGTGAACGCACCCTCGACTGCGCCGTGCAGCAGATTGAGCGCAGACAGCGCACGCATGGTGTCCCGCCGGGTCAGGTCGAGCTCGATTCGCGACAGATACATCACGCATCCCCTCCTTCCAGTTCTCGCATCGGATCGTGTTCCGCCGGTGCGCCCGTCTGCCGCATGAGCGGCTCACACTCGGTCTGAAACCGGCAGCCGTACTCGCGCCGTGTCGGCGCAAACGACATCGGACGGTCGCGCAGACGGCGCACTGTGCCGCGCTTCTCATCCGCGCCCTCGAGGATGATGCGCTGTTCCCGCGCCGCGCTCTTGCTGCGCCATGCCGCATCCATGTCAGGCTCGGCGCGGAGCACCTCTTCGAGTGCACCCGCACGGATGCCGAGCGACAGCGGCAGTGTCGGCGGGCACGAGCGCCGCCCGAGGAAAAGCGGAAATACCGGCTTATGCAGTGCATCTTCCAGCCGTTCGAGCAGGGCATCGTCCTCGCACTCCAGCCCGACCAGAAAGACTGCATCAGACAGGTAATAGCGTTTAGTGGTATAAGCACGGCTTTTATCCTTATACGATTCTGTATAGTCTGATGCACACATATACGCCCTTGGCTGTTTTAGACCATTGTTTGATTTCTGCGGTGGCGCTTCCATATACATTGTATGGAAATCATACAGCATCTCACCTGCACGGTCAACGCGCACGCCCATGTGCAGCGTATCCAGCAGACGAACGGTGTCCGTATCGTCCCTCCGGCAGCCGAGCGCCGCCATCAGCAGACCGATCACGCCGCTTTTGGTCGGTTCGCGGCCGGTTCGCCGGATCTCATACTTGGACTCCGCACCCCACGCCTGCAAGGGCCCCGCCAGACGGAGCAGCAGCGTGCTCATGCCTGACCTCCATCGGCAGCCAGTGTCTGCGCCAGACGGTCGAGCAGCTCGGACAGCGAACCGGACTGTCCCAGTGCCTCCACCGGCTTGCCGATCACGAACGCTGCGGCGGGCTCGGCGGCAAACGTCCGGTACATCTCCTGTGCATACGCGCACAGCTTGTCTGCGGATGCCTGCTCAAAGCCCTGTGCACTCGCCGGAACGGCCTTTTCGAACGCGCCGCACAGGTTGACCGGCTGGTCGCGGCGCACCGTCACATAAACGGCATACGGCAGCGTGCGGTTGGCGAACGTGTTCTGCCTGCCGGTCGGCATGGAGCAGATCATTGCCTCGGCAAAGCCGCGCACGGCCTCGATGGCCGAAGCCTTGCCGAGCTGCTTCGCCAGCTCGCGCACATTGACCGCCGCATAGCGGTACAGCGTGGACGAGTTATACTCGACCGTGCCGAGGTGGCCAGCGCCCGCGTTATCCTCGGGCGCGAGGTCGTCCACCGCCGTAAAATAGTCGAACTCGGTCTGTGCCGTGTGTGTAGAGATGCTGTGCGCCACCTGCGCCGCTGCATCATAGTTGAGCGACGGGTCGCTGGCCACCATGCGGCCGAACAGCACCATATCCACCGACGGCAGCTCCTTGATGGCGGCCTTATAGGCCTTTGCATCCACTTTTTCGCCTGCATTCTCTGCAAGTGCCAAATCGGCAATCGCATTTGCCTGTGTGTCGTTCAAAAACAGCAGAGCATCCTTTTTATTATCACTATCTCCACCTTTTTTGTCCTTTTTCAGTGCCTTATCCATTGCAGCTTTCGCAAGTTCCGCTGCATTTTCTTCTGTTGCTGTGCTGTCTTTCTGCATGATGATCTGCGCGACCATTTCAACGAATTTCTTGGTGCGCTTGCCCAGCGCCTCCTCCTCGAAAATATCCTTAAAATACACGCGCATCGCACGCTTCCACGCCTGTGAGGATACGCGGGCGCGCTGTGTGCCGCCGTAGAGCGCGGTCTTGGGACTGCCGGTGTCGTCACGGTTGACACAGCTCGGCGGTACGGTCTGCAAAATGTGAAAATCTACATACAGTCGGTCGTTCATGCCTGTTCTTCCTTTCCGTTCTCTTCCATATTGAATCGGTAAAAATCCTGTGCCCAGCGCAGACGGACGTCCGCCATGCGCTCGATGTCCTGATACTGATACAGATCCCACGCCAGCGCCGCATAGTCGAGCGGAATATCCGCGCCGCGCAGCAGCTGCACCAGTCCGCGCAGATGATATGCCGCGCCGCGAATATCCGCTGCGGCGGCCAGCTGCCGGAACCGGCGGAGGATGCGTTCCTTTTCCTCGTGGTCATCGCCGGCCAGCCGGTTGAGCGCCCGTCCGAGCGGCTGTCCCTTTCGGTGCATCGGTGCGGTTTTGGGGTCCTTGCTCTGCTGATGCAGCGCGAACAGTGTCAGCGCGATGTACGCCGCCCACTCCGAACGGGTCACCTGTCCGCTGCCCGACATCCACTCCGCCGGGAAATCCTCAAACAGCACACCCCACAGCTCGGGCAGCTCGCCCGGCGCCTTGCCGACACCGCGCCGCAGCCGCGCCAGCAGCGCGCGCTGTGCGCTGCCCTCCGGCATGGATAGTATGCCGGTGATGCGGGTGTTGACCCAGCTGTTCAGCGTGAGGTTGGTATCACTTGTCATTTCGTCTTTCCTCCCCACAATATGTTATTAACCGCTCCTTTGTATCGCAGAAGTGCTTTCGCACCGGATACCGTTGCATCATCTACTTTTCTGCCAAACAATACCCGGCTTCCTGCCCGTTTTACCATTTGCTCTCCAAATGCAAAGGCGAGTCTGCGCTCCTGTTCGAGCCACTGAGAAACTGTTTCATCAATGCTCATTGTGTCCGGATCAAGCTGGCGCAGCCACTTGCGGAACGGTTCATCGACCTGCGCGTACCACATTTCCTTAGCGCGTGCCATGCGTTCGGTTTTCTTTTTATCCTTTGGATTGCCGCCGCTCGCTATATGAATGGCTTGCGACAATAGACCTGCTTTTTGAGCGATCAAGTCACATTTTGCTACTTCTTCACCGATTCGGTTCAGCCATCCCTCATTGATTTCACTGAACAGTGCGGTATGAAAGGTCAGTTCATCACCGTAAGAATCTACGATGCTGCTCATAAACTGTCCTTTATACTGTACCGAGAGTGCGCCAAAATGTGTAATTTTAGCCGAAACGATTCTTTTCTTCCGTAAAAATGCACCCCAGCTTACAACGCCCGGCATCCTAGCGCCATCTGCTGACAAAAACAGATTGGAAAAATCACGCCACATTTGCCGAGAAGCATCCCATTTCGCTGGTGTATAGATATTGGCATCTGACTTTTTCTCTTTCAGATACCACTTGGTCATCTGTTCCGTGAATATGTTTTCTGTTCCAAAATAATCACCGTTTACCACAGTATATCTCTTCACCCTGCCGTTTTCTCGTTCTAAAAGGATTCGATGATTCTGCACTGTTAAAATTTCCGCCTGATTATCCGGAACCGGTATTTTATTCAGCCCTTTCCTCGGCTCCTGCTCCCAAAGCGGTCGATTTTCCTGCCATATTTCCTGATTATCTTTCAGCAAAACCATATTCAGCAGAAGTGTTTCAAACAGCGAACGGCCAATCGCATACACAACGCCTAACCGGCCTACCCATGTTGCCGTATCATTTTTTCTTGGCTTCAATCCGTTATCATCAAAAGCATTCAAATAAATCAGCCATCTTGCCGCCTCCGAATAGCAGACAGACGTTTTCCCATCTCCACTTCGCATTTGAAACAAACGTATCTTGTTGTTGCTCTCTGACAGCTCACCGATCAGCTTTTTCGCATCATTGGAAGTGCCGTTCTCCGCGCTCACCGCCTGCATGAACGGCCGTTCGGGATGGAACAGCCAGAACCGCTCGTGCCACTTGTCCAGATACGCCGCGATGGGCTGTTCCGGCAGTGCGCCGTTCTCCCACAGCGCCGCCCAGCGGTCGAGCGCCATCTCCTCGTCCTCGAGCGGTGCATCCTCGCCGTTTTCGTCCATCCGTGAGAACACGGTATGCACCACCGCCAGCAGCAGGCGCAGCACCGCGATGTTCTGTGTCTGTGTTTCGCCGCCGAGGTCGATGAACTCGTGTGCGTGCACCAGCGCATCCCGCAGGGATACCTCAGCCGTGCTGCCGTCTGCATTCAGCACACGCACCCACGGCTCGTCTATCAGATTAAATTCCTTTTCCGGCATTTTCCTCCTCCTTTACAATGCACAGGCCGTCCTCCCGCGAGTAGAGCAGCGGCGTGCCGTTCAGTGTCGCCCGTCCGCTCTCGTCCAGCAGCAGGAACACCTCGCCGCGCAGCCACGGCGACTGCTGCCATTCAGCCAGCGCCAGCGTGGCCTGCTCCAGCTCGCGTATCACATCATCGACACGCCATTTCCGGCTGAAGCACGATGCCAGCCGCAAACGCTGCTTTGCTATCTCGCGGCATTCGGCCTCCGCCGGTACATGGTCGGCGTACAGTGGCGTTTCCGGGTCGTCCAGACGATACAGACAGCCGTCCTCTCCTCTCTGCAATATCAGCACCTCGATGGAAGCATCGCCGCCGCGCACGCTTTTCTGTGCGCTGACCTCGGTATTGCCCGGATCGGCGTTCAAAATGCCCTCAATCGTGCTGAACCGCCGTCCGTATCTGGGCGCGGTCAGCAGAAAGACGTTCGCCTTGCTCGTGCTGGCCTGCTTTTCCGTTTCATACTGCTCCCATGCGGCGATTTCCCACTCGGAAAGTGCGGTCATATCCGGGTTTCGGTACACATTCTGCACCAAAACCGGAATATCCTCCGGCAATGTGATGTGCTCCGGCAGGAAAGCCTTTGTTCTCAGCAATAACCATGCGCCGTAGATGGCCTCCGCGCCGGATTCCAGCTCGCCGCTGTCCGCCTCCATCACAAAGCAGCGCGGCGTGTGCAGCCGCTCCGGGCGCACCCGCCCGTGCCGGTGCAGACGGCCAATGCGCTGCAGCAGCAAATCCATCGGGCACAGGTCGGTGAACAGCACATCGAAGTCCAGATCGAGGGATTGCTCTATCACCTGGGTGCCCACCACGATCAGCTTATCCCGCTGTGCAGGCGCGGAGTGCTTGCCGACCAGCTCGAGCAGCTCCTGCTCCCGCCGGGCACGATCCGCCGCCGCAAACTGCGAGTGGAACACGATCACGCGCATTTCGGGCAGCGCCTCCCGCAGCCGCGCCGCAAGGCTCTGTGCGCGATGTACCGTGTTGACGATGATGCCCGCGCAGCCGCCGTCCGCAAGGTCGGTTTGCAGCCGTTCGGGCAGGTTTTCGAGCGTTTCGCGCCCGATCTCTATGGTTTTCGGCGGTGTATCGGCCTGCACCGCGGTCTGCTGTACGTCGAGGCCGTCCGTCCATGTCAGCAGCGGATAGGACAGGCTGCGCTGCCAGTCCGCCGCCTCTGCCGGCCGGCGTCTGGACTGGTGCGACCGTCCCTGCAAATACGCCTGCACGAGCGCAGTCCGGCGTGCCTCCGGCAGAGTGGCCGACAGCACAACGACCGGTGCGCCGTACTCACCCAGCCATGTGAGCGTGCGGTCGAGGTAGGCGTTCATGTGGTGGCTGTAGGAATGCACCTCGTCGATGATGACCACCTTGCCTGCCAGTCCAAGATGGCGCAGCATCAGGTGCCTGCTTTGCAGCGAGGCCATCAGCAGCTGATCGACCGTGCCGATGACAAACTCCGCTAAAAGCGCCTGTTTGCGGCCCTCAAACCAGCTGTGTACGAGCAATCCGCCCTCTTCATCGTCCGAAATGTTCGCTGAACCGCGAAACAGCTCCTGATACTCCGCATTGAGCGCCGATGCGCCGTGCGCCAGCCGGATGCCGTGTCGGCCGTCCGCGGACTGGTATTCTGCCCAGTGCCTTACGCGGTCGAACAGGCCGTTGGCTGTTGCCTGTGTCGGCAGACCGAAAAACAGCCCGCCGCTGTTCGTGTGCAGCGCCAGCAGCTCCGCCGCCGCAAGCGCTGCTTCCGTCTTGCCGCTGCCCATACCGGCCTCTAAAATAAAAATGCCCGGTGAAACCGTGTTTTCCACGGCATCCAGCACCATTTTCTGCACCTCATTCGGCAAAAAACCGAATTCTTCCGCAAACAGCGCATCGTCCATCCCGAAATTCCGGCTTTCCCACGGCTCGGTCAGCGCGATCGTGTCCCACGCGGCATCCACCCGCGCGGGATAGTATTCCGGAGCACCGCGCTCCTCTGTCGAAAGGAGCGGGAAATAGGCTGTATTGCTGGCAAGCCAGTCCGCCATGATAAGCAGTCCTGTCAGGAGCATCTGCGCGGACATGGATACAGCGGGCAGCTCATCCGGCGAGGCAAAGCCGCACTGCGCCAGCGCCGCCGCGATGGTCTGCTGCCAGCAGGATTCCCACGCCGCATTCGGCCTGTTCGTGCCGTAAAAACAACGCGGACTTTCCTCGAATACGATGTCCGCTCCGCCGTCCTGCGGCTTGCCGTGATGTGCCCCGATAATAGCCGCAAACGAGTCCGGAAAGCCGTATTTCAGCAAAATCGCCTCGCCTGCACGCGCGTGCGGCACGTTATGCCCCAGATAGAACCCGTGGTCACGCGGGACCTCCAGCGTGCAGAGCGCATAGTCCGCAAGCTGCATCTGAATGCCGGTCTGGAACAGTGCAGTCTGCTTTCCTATGTCATGCAGCAGCGCCAGCAGACAGCAGAACCGCAGTGCGGTGTCCTCGCCGAGCTCCTGCTCCAGCCGCTCCCAGACGGCGCGCGGCAGCCATCGGCGGCACAGGTTTTCCATCACGCCCGCAGTGTCCTGTGCGTGCATCCAGTTCGGCAGATACCGCAGACTGTCCTGCGGGTCAGTCTTTGCCACGGTGCCGCAGGCGGTTGCTCGAAAGGCTTCCATCGTGCTGTCCCTCCAGATTCCAGAATTTTCATCACCTGTTCAGTATATCTTATCTTTCGGTATTTGTCACGAATATTTCGAAATATCCACTCGGATTTTTGATTATATTGTCGATTTTTGTCGAAAAGTTTGCGTTTTTATCTCCGGCCGTTCATTCTCAAAAGCTCCGCCAGCACCATAAACGGAAACAGGATAATGCAGATCACCCAGATCATAAGAATACCTCCTCAGCAGATTTTCCGGCAGCGCCCTTAGGCGCTCTGTTTTGTGTTGATTTCAGCTTAGCAGAACGGGTGTCCCATAAAACGGACTTTTGACGGTTTGACCTGCACAAGCAAAGCGATTCCCTTGACCGGTTTTGGGGACAGGCCAAAGCGTTCCGCATCTTCTTCTCCCTCTTCTTTGCAGGCTATATGACTATCGAACGCCTCGTATACGACCGTCTTGCCAAGCCATCGAGAGGGACAAGTTCCGGCAGGTGCTCAGCTGTATCCCTTTTATTGGATATTGCAAATGCAACCGCTTACATTGCGATTATCTCAAAAAGTTGTAAAAACTGTAATTTTACGCTGTGATTTCTTTTCCTGATTTTTGTAAAATTCCTGTTAAGTATGCACAAACTCATGGTGAATTTATATACCCGTATGTAAAACTTGACGATTATCTATTGCATTTTCCTATCCACGATGCTATGCTAAAGCCAAGATAACAAGCACCCCAAATATCCCGTTTTCGTACAGGATTGCGTGCATTTTCATGTAAGCGCTTGCATCATTTCAGAGAGGAGGCCGCGCTGTGGCAGCACCCACCATCTATGATGTTTCCCGACTGTCCGGCGTGTCCAGCGCGACGGTTTCCCGGGCGTTCACCTCTCCCGAAAAGGTGCGCGAGGACACGCGCCGCCGCATCTACGCAGCCGCCGAAGCGCTGCACTATCAGCCCAGCGCCATCGCGCGGGCGATGGCCCGGCAGCAGACCGACAAGATCGCGTTCCTCATCTGCAAAAAGAGCGCTTCCATCCTCGATGAATTTTACGCAGGCATCTGCGAGGGCGTTATGCGGCAGGCCAACACCACCGCGTATCAGCTGCTCATTTCCACCGCCGAGGACTGGCGGCGCACCGCACAGAGCAAGCAGATCGACGGCGTGATCCTTGCAGGCGATGCCGAGCCCGCCCTGATCTCCGAGTTCCAGCAGCAGCACGTTGCCGTGGTGCTGGTGAACAACCGCGCGACCGGCTTCGATCTGCCCTGCATCGTTGCAGACGAGCAGGACGGCGTGCGGCAGGTCATCGACCACCTGATCGCCGCGGGCCACACCCGCATCGGGATGCTGGCCGGACGGTTCTCCTCCTACATCACAAGCGTTCGCTACAATGCGTTCCTCTCCGCGATGCAGGAGCACGGCCTGTCGGCTGACCGTTCCGGTGTCGTGATGTGCGACCGCGATGTGCAGAGCGCCACCGCCGCCGCGACCGAGCTCCTGCTCCGTCCCGAACGGCCCACCGCCGTGTTCGCGTTCAACGATGTGCTCGCCTCGGGCGTGCTCAAGGCCGCCAGCCGGCTGGGACTGCGCGTGCCGCACGATGTCGCCGTGGTCGGCTTCGACGATTCCTCAGCGTGTACGCTGCTCGAGCCCGAGCTGACCTCCGTTCACGTTGACTGCCGCCGCATGGGCGAAATGTGCATCGAACAGATCACCGCACTGCTGAAGGGCGAAGCCAATGTTCCCCGCCTGAGCGTGGTGCCGGTGAAATTAAAGCCGCGTGCATCTTCCGCACGCTGACAACGTATTCTTTTGCAGAGCGTACTCTGCCGAACAAGGAGGAGATCATGTGAAACGTAAAAAGAGGATCGGAACGATCGGAAAGGCGGTCGGCTGCATCATTTTGCTGCTGATCTCGCTGTTCCCGATCTACTGGCTGGCCGCCATGGCCATCCGGCCCACCGACGAGATGAAAGGACAGATCTCCCTGATCCCGCAGTCGCTGACCGGTATGCACTTCGTCCAGCTGTTCCAGTCCGAGGGCTTCGGTCAGGCGATCCTGAACAGCGTACAGACTACGTTCGGCTCGCTCATCATTTCGCTGCTGGCCGGTATCTGCGCGGCGTACATCATCGCCCGCCGCCGCTTCCGCTTCGGACTCAAAAAACCGCTCACCTACTGGGTGCTGCTGGTGCGCGTGCTGCCGCCGGTAGCGTTCACCATTCCTCTGTACATCATGTTCAACCGCCTTGGCGTGCTGAACACAAAGCTGCCCGTCATGCTGGCGTGCGTGCTGATCAACGTACCGCTCATCATCTGGTTCCTCATCAGCTTCTTTCAGGATCTTCCCGAAGAAGTCGAGGAGAGTGCCAAGGTGGACGGCGCGACCGAGTGGCAGCTGTTCCGGCGCATCGTTATGCCGCTGGTGGCGCCCGGCATCGCCGCGGTGTCCATGCTCAGCTTCATGTATGCGTGGAATGAATACACCTACACCGTTATCTTCACCCGAACTGCCACAAACAACACCGTGCCGCTCGCGCTGGCGCTCCTCAACACCGAGGACAGCCTGACGAACTTCGGTCTGGTCGCGGCCGGCGGCGTGATCTCGGTCATCCCCATCACTTTGTTTGTCATCTTTGCACAGAACTACCTGATCGCCGGTCTTTCAAGCGGTGCTGTCAAAGAGTAACAATAACACCCCTCAAAGAGAGAGAAACACACACCATCCCCCGGAGAAATTGAGATTGGAGGAAACAAACATGAAAAAATTCTTAGCCGGTGCTCTGGCCATGACAATGGCGCTCAGTATGACAGCCTGCGGCGGCGGAAACAGCAATGCGGACGGCGGCAATACCGGCGGCGGTGATTCGTCCGGCGAGCCGACCAAGCTGAGCCTGATCCTGCGCGGCGGCACCTACGCCGACGTTATCAAGGAATGCCTGCCCGAGTTCGAAAAGGAGCACAACGTCACCTGCGAGGTGCAGGAGCTCTCCGAATCCGACCTGTATTCCGGCATCGCACTCGATGCCATCAACCAGAAGGGCTCTTACGACCTGTGCATGGTGGACGGCTCGTGGATGGCCGAGTTCACCGAGAACGGCGTACTGGCCAACCTGTCCGAGCTGGGCTACAAGCTCGATGATGACATCATCCCGGCCACGACTTCCATCTGCTACGTTGGCGACGATGTTTACCTCGCACCGTACTACGGCAACGTTACCGTGCTGATGCTCAACAAGGCAAACGTTGAGGCAGCAGGCTACACCGCCGACACCATCGAATCCCTCGACGACGTACTGGCTGTTTGCGAAAAGGCCAAGGCGGACGGCAAAAAGGGCTTCATCTACCGCGGCGACAGCCAGAACAATACGGTCGTTGACTTCCTGCCCATCCTGCTGAGCTACGGCGGCTGGGTCATCGACGACAACAATCAGCCGACCGTCAACACCACCGAGTTCAAGGATGCGATGAACTACTACCTGAAGCTCATCGCCACCGGCGAAGCACAGGTCAAGGATGACCTGATCGCCTCGGTTGACACCGGCGCGGGCACCATGGGTGTCGGCTGGCCGGGCTGGTATACGCCCACCGCAGATTCCGCTGCTGACTACATCGCGCTCTCCGGTGCGGTATCCAAGGGCGGCGAAACCCACAACGCGAACGTTTACGGCATCTGGACCATCGGTGTTCCGGCGAACAGCCAGCATCAGGAACTCGCAGTCGAGCTGCTCTCCTACCTGATGGACAAGGACGTTCAGAAATCCACCATCGACAAGGGCGGCGTTCCGTGCCGTTACTCCAGCCTGCAGGATCCCGAAGTTCTGAAAACCTACCCGCAGTACGAGGTTGTCTGCAAGGCCCTTGAAGGCGGCGTTTACCGTCCGGTAATCGCAGAGTGGACCCAGTTCTACA
Source organism: uncultured Agathobaculum sp. (assembly GCA_934504345.1). Taxonomy (GTDB): domain Bacteria; phylum Bacillota; class Clostridia; order Oscillospirales; family Butyricicoccaceae; genus Agathobaculum. The sequence goes on from CAKSVR010000002.1 coordinate 25,027, forward strand.
CCATCCTCGGCACCGAGATGGACAATATCATCAACGGCGTTAAGACCGTTGACCAAGGACTTGCCGATGCACAGTCCCAGCTTGAAACGCTGATGAAGGGTTAAGTCGATACTTTCCCCTCTCTCCCCTGCCTTTAGGTGAGCGGAACGGCGGTCGGGACGCTGCAAGCGCAGTCCTCCCGGCCGCCTGTTTCGTATCCACAATCCACCGGAAATGTGAGGCAAGAACGATGAAAAGAACTACTACCAAAATGCAGAACGCCGCTTCCCAGACCAAGCGGTTCGGGCTCGGCATGATCTCACCGACTGTCATCATCCTGCTCATCATGACAGCGTACCCGCTCATTTTCACCTTTGTTTACAGCTTTACCAACTACAATCTGCTGCGAAACCTGCGTACACCCGCAAAGTTCACGTTCCTTGACAACTACGTCAAGCTGCTGAAGGACCCCTACTTCCAGCAGTCCATCTGGAACACGGTCAAGTTCACCATTCTGGCCGTTGTATTCGAAATGCTCATCGGCTTTTTGATGGCCCTGTTCGTCAACAGCCTGCGTAAAGGTCAAAAGACCATGCGTACCCTGCTCCTGCTGCCGTATCTGCTGCCCACCGTTACCGTGGCGCTCAGCTGGCGCATGATGCTCTCTCCCAACTACGGCATCGTCAATCAGGTATTGTCCGCGCTGCACCTGCCGGTCTATAACTGGTTTTCCGATATTCATACCGCGTTCGGTATGCTCGTTCTGATCGACGTATGGCAGAGCGCTCCGTTCGTATTCCTGCTGCTGTACGCGGCCTTACAGTCCGTGCCGCAGGGCCAGTACGAGGCCGCCCGCATCGACGGCGCCGGCCGCATGAAGATCCTGTTCTACGTCACCATCCCCAACATCAAGAACAGCCTTGCGCTGTGCGCGCTGCTGCGTACCATCGACAGCTTCCGTCTGTTCGACAAGGTAAACCTGCTGACCGGCGGCGGCCCTGCCAACAGCACCTCCACCATCACGCAGTATCTGTACAACTACGGCATTTCCTCGCTGGATTTCGGCTTCGGCAGTGCCGGCGCGATCGTAATGACTGTTCTGGTCCTCATTCTGTCCAGCGTTTACATCAAACGCGCGATTTCGTGACTGCTTATGGATGATTATACGAGAGAAATGAAAATGACCTTTGTCAACGTGGGCTACGGAGAGGCGATCCTGCTCGAATGCCCGGACGACAGCCGTCCGGACGGCGTGTTCCACGCGCTCATCGACGGCGGCGGCGCCAATCCCGATGAATTTGCCGACCGCTCCTCGGGCCGCATCCCCATCGCAGACTTTCTGACCGCACGCGGGCTGCATCGGCTCGACCTTGCCGTCAGCACCCACACGCACGAGGATCATATCTGCGGTCTGCTCCACGCCGCACAGCTTTACCCGCCTGCCATGCTCTGGCAGACACTTCCGCCCGCATTTTATCTCGGCCTGCATCCGCTGGATGTCCGGCAGGCGCGCACGCCGTCCGAGCGGCTGTTTTTGCAGGCGCTGAACGACTACATCTCGCTCTGCTTCCTCACCGAGCGGAACGGCGGCCGCATCGAGATGCTGCACGCCGGAGCTGCGCGCACGCTCTGTCCCGGCCTGACGGCAAAGGTGCTCGCGCCGGATGAGGCCGATGCCGAGGCGCTCATGCAGTTCACGCGCGGGCTGTACGCCGAGCACGACAGCGAGGCGTTCCTCCGCCGGCTGGACGAGCTCGATGCCCGCATGAACAATTACAGCCTGATGCTGCTGCTGGATTTCTGCGGCACGCGCATCCTGCTGCCCGGCGACACCAACCGCGCAGGCTATGACAGCATTCCCGCCGAGGCGCTGGCTGCCCATCTGTTCAAGGTCGGCCACCACGGCCAGATAGATGGCGCAGATCAGGCGCTCATCGACTGCATCCGGCCCAAAGGCGTGGTCTGCTGTGCCTCCAGCGACCGGCGCTACAACAGCGCAAACCCGGACACCATGCGCCTGCTGCGCGAAAACGGCGCTTCGCTGTATTTTTCCGACTGTCCCGCCGTGGACGGCGAAAGCATCCCGCCGCACGCGGCGCTGGAATTTACCATCGGCATGAACGGCGCATGGCGCGCCCGTTATTTACCTGCATAGAGGAGGATGAGCCATCATGGCAGAAGTAATCCTGAAGAACATAAAGAAAGTCTATCCGCATCAGGAAACCAAAAAGAAGAAAAAGGACGCGGAAGAGCGCAAGAGCAACCTCACCGTGACCGATGAGGGCGTTCTCGCCGTACACGACTTCAATCTTGAGATCAAGGACAAGGAGTTCATCGTGCTGGTCGGCCCGTCCGGCTGCGGCAAATCGACCACACTCCGCATGGTGGCCGGTCTGGAGGAGATCAGCGGCGGTGAGCTGTACATCGACGGCCAGCTCGTCAACGACATTGCCCCGAAAGACCGCGACATTGCGATGGTATTCCAGAACTACGCGCTGTATCCGCACATGAGCGTGTGGGAGAACATGGCGTTCCCGCTCAAGCTCCGCAAGCTGCCGAAAGAAGAGATCGCCCAGCGCGTGGCACAGGCCGCAAAGATACTCGGCATCACCGAATACCTCGACCGCAAGCCCAAGGCGCTTTCCGGCGGCCAGCGCCAGCGCGTTGCCATCGGCCGCGCCATCGTGCGCGAGCCCAAGGTGCTGCTGATGGACGAGCCGCTGTCCAACCTGGATGCCAAGCTGCGTAATCAGATGCGCGCGGAGATCATCAAGCTGCGCCAGCGCATCGATACCACGTTCATTTACGTCACCCACGACCAGACCGAGGCCATGACGCTCGGCGACCGCATCGTCATTATGAAAGACGGCGTGATCCAGCAGATCGGCACGCCGCAGGAGGTATTCGACCACCCGGCGAACCTGTTCGTTGCGGGCTTCATCGGTATGCCGCAGATGAACTTCTATGAGGCCGAGCTGATGCTCGAAAACGGCAGATATGCCGTCAAGCTGGACACTGCCACCGTCGAGCTGTCCGCCGACAAGCAGGAGAACCTGAAGAAGAACAGCACAAAGCCCGGTCCCATCACACTCGGCGTGCGCCCGGAGCACCTGCTGCTGAACGGCGAGGATGCCGCCATGCTGCACGGCACGGTCGAGGTCAGCGAGATGATGGGCAGCGCGGTACACCTGCACGTTGCCGCGTGCGGCAGCGATACCATCATCATCGTGCCGACTGCCGAGCTCACCAGCGCGAATGCCCATCCTATCGGCAGCTCCATCGCGTTTACGTTCAGCGGCGCGAACGCACACCTGTTCGACCGCGAGAGCGGCCGCAGTCTGGAAATCTGACTACATTTGCCTCTGTGTTTTCCAATCTCATATGCAAAAGCCTCCGACGAGCGATTCGTCGGCGGCTTTTGCCGTCTTGTGAACTATCCGCATCAGCATAATACACACAAGTTCATACCACAATCTCCACGCGGCTGCCGCCGGTCTTGTCCTTGGTGACACGGATCTGGCGGTCGATCTTCTCGCGCAGCTCGCTGATATGCGAAATGATGCCGACCAGCCGCTTTCCCTCGGTCAGGTCGCTCAGTGCGCGGATGGCCTGTGCCAGCGATTCCTCGTCGAGCGAACCGAAGCCCTCATCAACGAACATGGTGTCCAGCCTGATGCCGCCCGCTGCGGACTGAATCTCGTCCGACAGGCCGAGCGCCAGCGACAGCGAAGCCTTGAACGACTCACCGCCCGACAGCGACTGCACGCTGCGCTCCGAGCCGTTGTAGTGGTCGATGACATCCAGCTCCAGTCCGGTCTGGCTCTGGTGGTTTCCGGCGACACGGCGGCGTTTGAGCTCGTACTGCCCGCCCGACATGGTCAGCAGGCGCGTGTTCGCCCGCTGCAAAATACGGTCGAAAAACGTCATCTGGATATAGGTTTCCAGCGTGATCTTCTCCTTGCCGGACAGCTGGCCGTTGGCCGTACCAGCCAGCAGCTTGACCCAGCGGTAGCGCTCCTCGAGTGCCTGCAATTCGTCGGCACGCTTCCGCATTTTGCCGAGCGCATTTTTGTTGGTGTTCACGCGGGTCGAGAGCGTGCGGCGTTCCTCGCCCAGCGCCAGACGGCGGACGGTCAGTTCGCCCGCACGCGCGGTCAGTGCCTCGATGTCGAGCGCTTCACCGTTCTCCAGCAGCGAAACGAGCTGTTTTTCGTTGGATCGCAGCTCGAACAGTGTCTTTTCGCTGTCCGCAAGGGCTTTCTCCGCCGCCTTGTATGCCTTTTCGAGCATATCGAGCTCGTTCCCGAGCGTTCTCTCCTGCTGTTCCGCCGCCGCGGCATCGACGAACGAGAGCGTTTTGTGCAGCTTGGCCAGCTGTTCCTCGAGCGATGCTTTGCGGCTCTCCGCGCCGGACAGCGCCGCGCGTGCCGCGCCGATTTTCTGTGTCTGCACCTGTATTTCCTGCTCACGCTGCGGGATTTGGGTATCCAGCAGGCGTTTGCGCGCCAGCTTTTGCTCGATGGCTGACAGGACATCCGCACTGTCCTGCAAGCGCTGCTGCACCTCGTTCAGCGCGGCAGCGAGGCGCGCGGCGGTCTGTTCCGGCGGACAATCCGGCAGCAGCTCGGCCAGCTGGCCATGCAGCTTCTGCTCGAGCTGCTCCTGCTGTCCGCTCAGGCGGCTGTACGCATCTTTTTCCCTTGTGATGGTGTCCCGCAGCAGGTCGAGCGCCTCGTTCTGGCGCCCGAGCGCGTTCTCCTGCTGCTCAATGCGGCGGTTCAGCGCCGCACGGTCGGCCAGCCTGGTTTCCAGCGCGGAGAACTGCTGTGCAAGGTCATCGCTGACCTTTTTCGCCTCGGCGCGGTACACAGCCAGCTGTGCTTCAGCGGTTTCGAGCGCGGGCTTCTCCACACAGACGGCCAGCTGCTCGAGCATCTGCTGTTCCCGCATCCGGAGCGCCGTTTTCCGCTCTCCGGCGGCCTGACTGGCTTCCGAAGCAGCACGCTGCGCCGTGTCGCGCACCCGCTCGGCCTGCCGGAGCTCGTCCTCGGTCGGCGCTTCGCCGGGCAGCTTCGCCGGATTCGGATGGTGCACCGCACCGCACACCGGGCACGGCACGCCGTCCGTCAAATCCCGCGCGAGAATGCCCGCCTGTGCATCCAGAAAGGCGCGGCTGCACTGCGTATAAGCAGCGTTCGCCTCCTCGGCCCTGTCCTGTGCCTGCTTGTAGGCATTTTGCGCCGTTGCAAAATGCAAACGCGCCGTTTTGCAGTCGTTCAGCAGTTTCTCTATGGCATCCAGCGCGGTTTCGCGTGCCTGTGCCTTTTCCTGCTCGGAGAGCAGCTTTGCCTTATCCGCATCCAGTCCTGCGGCCTGCCGGAGCGCTTCGCGGTCGGCCTGCAAGGCGGCTGTCTGCTGCGCGATGGTATCCGCGAGCGCGTTTTTCTCCGCTTCCCGCTCCCTTGCCTGCTTCTCGGCCTCGCTGAGCTGACGGGCATTGTATGCCTGCATCTGCACATCGTCCCGCAGAGCGGACAGCGCTTCACGGCGTGCGGTCTGCTCCTTCTGCGCCGACAGCGCCCGTTCTCTGTCCACCTCGGCCTGTGCCAGAGGCTGCGCCTCCTGCTTCCATGCGGCCAGCTCCGCGCTCTGCCGCTGCTGCGTGTCCTCCTGCTCTTGCAGTTCGGTTTTCCTTTCTGTTATCTCGCCGGTGAGCTCGGACAGCGTGCGGCTGATATTGTCCAGCTCCCGATAGCGCGGCTTCTCGGCTTCCAGCGCGGTCAGCGCACGGCGCAGCTCTTCCTGACGGGGCAGCCCGGCCTGTTCGGCCTCCCATGCGGTCTGTGCCGCCGTGAGCTTCTCGCGCTGCTGTGTCTGTGCCCTGCGGTTTTCCTCCAGCCCGGCGCGGGCTTTGTCCTGCTCACCGGCTCTGCCGATCAGCTTGGCAACGGCGCTGTTTTCCTCGTCCAGCTGCGCCATCTGCTGTTCGCAGCGCTCATCCGCCTGTTCATCCTGCTCGATCAGCGCATTTACGAGCGCAACGATGTCCTCGAACGGCATTTCGCCCTGTTTCGCCTGTTCGGCCTTAGGAAAATGCACCAGATCGTCCTCGGCGCACACGATGCCGTCAATGTACTGCTGCACGCTGCTGCGGACGGCCTCGCACTGCGATCTCAGGGCATTGGAGGCTCTGCCCAGCTTTTCCTGCAAAACGGCATAGTACCGGGTCTTGAATATCTCGCGGAAAATCTCCTGCCGCTTTTGCGTACCCGCCATGATAAGGCGGTAAAAATCGCCCTGTGCGATCATGGCGATCTGGGAGAACTGCGCCTGATCCAGTCCGATGATCTGTTTGATCTCGGCATCGACCTCGGCGGGCTTGTCCACCACGCGCTCATCCGGCATCGTGAGCCGGACTTCCTTTTTCTGCATCACCAGCTTGTCGCCGCGCTTGGCCGGGCGCAGATATTCCGGGCTGCGGTATACCGTATAGGTCTTTCCCGCATAGGAGAATACCAGCTCGACAAAGGTCGGCGTGCTGTCCTCGGCGTACTTGGAGCGCAGCGTTTCCGGTGTGCGGCGCTCGCCGCTCGCCCGGCCGTACAGTGCGTAGGTAATGGCATCGAAGATCGTGGTCTTGCCCGCGCCGGTGTCGCCGGTGATAAGGTACAGACCCTTTGCGCCCAGCTGTGCAAGGTCGAGCTCGGTCGTGCCGGCATACGGCCCGAATGCGGATAACGTCAGTTTCAGCGGCCTCATTCCTGTCCCTCCCAGATGTCCTCGATCATTTTCTGTGCGAACTGCTGCTGTTCCTCGTTCATCGGCAGGCCGTTCTGCTGTTCGTAGAACTCCTCGAGCAGCATGAGCGGCGTTTTGCGTTCCATCTCCTCCGCGCCCTGCACAACGGTGCTCGAACGGGTGCGGGTGTTGTCGTAGCTCAGCAGCAGCAGATTGCGGTACACCGCACGCAGCTTGCCGATGGCGTTGGGAATGTCGTCCTCGTCGGTCAGCGTGATGTGAATATAGTCGTCCTGCCAGCTCGTGCCGTCGTAAAAGCTGTGCAGCATGATTTCATTATAGGTGCCGCGCAGCTCGACCATATCGCGCATGGGTGTCAGCGGCCGTGTGGATACGCGCACCGTGCCCTTTTCCTCCAGCTCCACGACCGTCACCGACTTGCGGTGATGCGCCTCGGAGAACGAGTATTTGAGCGGCGTGCCGCAGTAGCGGACGGTTTCGCGGCCGACCTTCTGCGGGCCGTGGATGTGGCCGAGCGCTGCATAATCGAATGCATCGAACACGCACGCCTCTACATTGTCCGTGCCGCCCACCGAGAGCTCCTCAGAGTCCGAGCGGTCGGGCTGTTCGCTTCCGGCTGTGACGAACTGGTGCGTCACCAGCACATTACGGCGGTCGGTGTCCACCTCAGCCGCCTCGAGGACTGCCGCCATCGCATCCGTGTAGGACGTAATCTCGCGCTCCGGAAAAAAGCGGCGCACATGGGCGGGCTTGAGGAACGGCAGCAGGTAAATATCCACCGGGCCGTATGCATCGGTCAGTGTCAGCGGTGTGAGCGTGCCGTCGTACACCGGTGCGATGTGGACACCGCTCTTTTCCATCAGCCGGCCGCCAAACGACAGCCGTTCGGGCGAATCGTGGTTGCCGCTGATAAGGCAGGTCTGCAGCGGGCGTTTGGACAGCTCGACCAGAAAATCATCCAGCAGGCGCACCGCCTCGGCAGACGGCACGGATTTGTCGTAAACATCGCCCGCAATGAGCACGGCCTCGGGCGCTTCCTCGTCGATGATGCCGAGGATCTCCTGCAGGATGTATCGCTGATCCTCCAGCATGGAGGCCTCGTGGACCTTTTTGCCCAAATGCAGATCGGAAAGATGTATGAGCTTCATAGAGATGTCCTTTCTATGGAAAAGCAGATAGGAAAAAAGCCTCTTCAGGCTGTCGCGAAACTACAGTTTCGCCGACAAGCAGGAACGGACCGTAGGCCGTTCCAAAGTCGTCCAAAAGTTCCCATACGGAAACTTTTTCCCTCTTAAGGTATAAAAACCGAGATACACGCTCCCGGTTTTTATGAATTTGCAAAGCAAATTCTATTTAACGCGCGCTGCCGCGCGATATGATAATTGGTTCAATACCGACTTTTTTGACAAACTGCGCCTCTTTTATTTACAAAAGAGGCGTATCGGATTGGTTCTCCCTTTTCGACAGGAGATTTACACCCTCAGTATAGCACGGTGCGGCGGCCCGCACAAGTCCCGTTCTCCAAATCATTCCAATATTACAGTTATGTTGCAGAGTAAACTTTTCCTTGTATTTCGACCGATTCCGTGCTATGCTGTAATATCCCGCCGAGGGAAAAATAAAACAGCTAAACGGAGGCGTATACAGTATGGTACCGATCTCGATCGATGCAAAGGCTACCGGTGAGAACATCAAACGGCTGCGTAAAGCGCACGGCTACACCGTCGCTCAGCTCGCTGAAGAACTGGGCTTCTCCGCACCGCAGGCTGTCTACCACTGGCAGAAAGGCAAGTCTACGCCCAGCCTCGATAATCTGGGCATACTCAGCTATCTGTTCCACGAACCGGTAGATAACATCCTCGTCTGGCATAACGCCGGCGCTCAGGCTCCCGCTTCTCACTCTCCGGAACTCAATATCGTTCGCGAGCAGCAGGCAGATGCCTGCTGCTCTGTTATTTCCCGGGATTTTTCGCGGTCTGCCGATCGATATGCCGCTTGATGGCCGACATCGCTCGGCATTGCCGCGCCGGACAATCTTTCGCCGGCGGCAGGGACGTTTTTTGCGTTTTTGCAGGCACATATGGAGGATTTTTGCGCTGTATGATTTGCAGCAGTTCCGTTTGGAAAACGAAGAAACGGCGCTCCCGCCGCGCAGGCGCACAAGAGGGGTAGACACCTACGGTTTCTACCCCTTTTGTGAATCTCCCCGTTTCCCTTTGGTGCAGCCTCGCGAACGGGCCTTACGGCCCTACTTCATAAGTAACTCGCATATAGGAACGGGTATCGGCTGACGTTTTCCGCATAGTCGTGGAGTTATCGCGGCAGATTGCACTGGTTTTGCGTAAAGGCAGTGTAGCAGAGCTCTAACGGCTTGAGCGTAGCCGAAAGAGGAATGGTCGGCGTTCAGCCGAGCCTACGAGCTGGTAACGGTACTGCCGTTCTCCTTTTTCGGTCCCACCTCTAAGTAGGAACGCTTGCGTTCCGTCGCTCCGAGGTATCCCAAAAGGGAAAAGGGGAGCTTCCTAAGAGGGTGGAAAACCGTAGGTTGTCTACCCTCTTAGGCCCCGCGCGGGAGCGCCGTTCTCACGCACCTCGCGTGCACCGGGATATTCTTTTGCACAAGGGTTATCCACAGCCTGTTGATAACCCCTGTGTATTGTGTACAGATTTTTTGCCGCTCCACAGGTTTTGCACAGTCTTTTCCCGCCTGTATAAATAGAGGTGCATTTCATGTCAAAATTACCGCATTTCGTGAGGCATTCTCCTGTCATTCGATGGTAAGTGCTATGATATAGAGGCAGTATTCTGTAAACATATCCGCTTTGGGCGGTGAGGGGATTTTCCCCTTTCTCTGCACCCGCCCTGAGAGGGAAAAGGAGGAATAAACCATGAAATTCAAACGCGGTATCAGCCTTGCACTCGCACTGGCGATCCTGTCCGGCATGGGCGGCCCGCTGAACATCCGCGCAGCGGCGGCGGATGCGGGCAGCTCCGGCAGCTCGGACGCGCTGGCAGCGCTTGGTATTGACACCAGCAAGGTGCCGGACGGCTTTGACCAGTCCGACAAGGAAAGCAATCCGTACGGTCGAAAAACGATGGCCGTAACACCGGTGTACGAGCTGTACACGGTAGGTCTGGCTCAGGATGCGCTGGCTCAGTACGATAAAACAATCGAACTCAAAGGCAAGCAGGATCTCCAGACCGGCACCAACAAAACAAAGCACGAAAAAGAAACCCCCAAAAACACGCTGACCAGTGTTCTGTACGGTGATAACGACACCCAATCCAAGGATGCGTCGGCTTTGCTCGGCAACACCGACGCTCAGCGGACTTCTAATCTCGGCAAAGGCACCACCACCACGACCGGCAATTATACGACGATTTCGACCGGTTCGGCTGACAGTGCTGGAAAGTACGCCGCCAAGGACTATCTGACCGGCATCAACAACGCCTCGACCGACCTCGGCAATGGCTTCGCCATGTCCTCTGTGGCGGCAGGCAGCTTTACCACCAAGGACAGCGTACAGTCCGACCAGATCGCCATGGTCTATGCGACCGATTACAGCGCGAACAGCGGCCTGTATCTGCGCTTCGGTGATGCGAAAACCGGCGATTTCGGCGACCCGATCGAGCTGCTCGGCAAGGACAAGCAGCTCGGCAACCCCGACCTCGTGGATAACAGCGCAGAAGGCTCCGGCGAAAAGGTAGAGAACTTTGCAGAGAATCCCTACCAGCTGAAAAACTACTTACAGGTTGCCACCGGCGACTGGAACGGCGACGGCTACGATGAAGTTGCAGTCTATGTTCCGGAGGTTGGCAACTCCCGCATTGAGTTTTACGCCCACAAATCCGGCGATCTCACCAGCCCTGCCAACTGGAGTCTTGCATGGACGTATTACTTCAAAGAGGATAATGTTGTTTCCAACATGATCTCCATTGTCAGCGGCGATGTGAACCGCGACGGCATTGACGACCTCGCCTGCACATGGGGCTATTACTATGGCCCGAATCTGAACAAGGGCTCGCGCGCAGTCGTTATGTTCGGTGCGACCGGCACGGATATGCTTGCCCATGGTCAGGAATTTTCGCTGGTTTCCGGCAGCAGCAACCTCGTGCGTGCATCGTTCGCGTTCGGCGACCTGACCGGCGGCGGCGACACGCTGATCTTGTGCGCCCAGTCGGATGCCGACCTCAAGGCCAACAAGCCGAATACGCGCTATGTTGCGCTGTATAACTGGGACGGCAAGGAATTTACGGCCAACAATCTCTCCAAGAACTTTGACCTGTTCGAAACAACGAAGGACGAGAACACCGGCGAAGTGTCTTTCGTGAACACCGAAATGGGAAGAAACGGTCGTACCACAACCGATCCGGTATTCCACTCTCTGCCGCTGTGCCCGGCCAACACGGCCATCATCCCGCGCTCGATGAGCGACCAGGAGGGCACCACCGACCTGCTGTACTTCGACAGCCTTATCATCAGCGTGGATGAAAAAGCCGGTCTGGTCATCAAGCAGGCCCGCGACAACATGGACGGTATGCCCGGCAAAACCGGCAAGGACTACGTTGAGTACAGTGCCGCTGCCGGTGCTGTTACCGGCTACAACAGCGCCGGTACGCTGTTCACCCTGACACAGGTTGTAGCGAACAGTACCGAAAACACTGCGGAACAGTATACGACTACCGGCAAAATCACTGTGCCGAACTATGTTCAGGAATCTTACTACAAGAACTGGTTCCATAAGCTCATCAGGAAGAGATCCTACCGCTGGGTACAGAAAGGAACCAAAGAAATCGATGGTACCCTCACCCACAACGAGAAGTACACCCAGCGTTTCGCCGGTCAGACCTCGCGCGTAATGCTCGACCTGTACGGCACAGGCGGCACGAAGTGCCAGAGCACAACTGTCAACAGCTCCTACGCGCTGTGCCTTGCCAACACGGATAACGACACCAGCTACATGGAGTACACCGGCAACCACTACTTCACCTACTCCGACCCGCAGGTGCTGGCTGTGCTGGCTTCTCCCCCGTATTTCTCTGACCTGCTCGGCCGAAATGACCTTTCGGGCAACTATGCCGAGTCCACCACCTCCTACGAGAGCTCCACGGGCACCGGCAGCTCGAAGGTTTCGTCCAGCACGATCTCTATCGGTGCGTATGTATCCTTTGAGCAGGAATTTTCCGTATTCGGCGTGAAGATCGGTCAGGCTGAGGCAGAAGCCCAGTACACCGCAGGCTTCACCTATGAAACCGAGGATACCTCCAGCATCGAGCAGAGCGTCACCTATAACGCGACCTCCGGCGAGGATGAGGTAGCATTCTACTCCATCCCGATGGAGATTTACGTCTACAATTCCTATGTTGCAGACCCGAACGAAAAGAGCGGCTACAAAAAGATCACCTCCACCGTTACCATCCCGCACGAGGCGACGATAAAGCTGCTCAGCCTGTCCGATTACGAAGCCATCGCTGAGGATTACAGTGTCCTGCCGAGCATTTCCGGCAGCGTGCTGACACACACCATCGGCGACCCGTCCACTTATCCGACCGTCGATGAAGCCGGCAAATACAGCGGCGCATATCTTTCGAGCGGCGTTGCCAAGTCGGTCGGCTATACCGATAAGGACGGCGGCAACTCCATTACCCAGTCTATCTCGTTCACCAAGGAAGCCGCAAAATCCTACACCACCAGCAACTCCATCGAAACCAAGGCCGGTGCTGGCGCAGGCGGTCTTACCGTAGGCGTTGTAGCCGGTTCGGAGAGCTCTGCCGGTCAGGTACAGATCACTACCGAGGGCAGCACCGTCACCGGCGATCTTCAGGATATGCCGATCGAGGCCAAGGACTACGGCTACGCCATGAACTGGAAGATCTTCACCTACAATTACCGTCAGGGCACCATGTCGTTCCCAGTCGTTTCGTATGCGCTGAGTGAAGTCACAGCTCCCTCTCCCCTGCCGGATGATTTCGAGCAGGATGTAGCCGATACGACCGCCGATTCGATAAAGCTCACATGGTCGTATGACAAGGTTGTTTCCGGTTTTGAGATTTACCGCTACTACAACTTCCCGGAGGGCTCGGGCAGCAGAAAGATCGCAGATATTTCGTTCGCCTCGGGCAAGCGCAATGAGGACGGCACCTACGAGTTCTCCTTTGAGGATAAAGATGGCCTGTCGCCCTATACCAAATACGAATATCAGATCAAGACCTGCAACGAGAACAAGGGCCAGAGCCAGAAATCCAGCATTTACAGCGAACCGCTCGAGTGCTACACCAAGACGGATAAGGGCTATCCGGATATTAAGCTGTCCATCAATTCGGGTACTGCCGCTGACGGCAATGCCACGATGGATGTCTACCCGGACAGCAACGCCACCGCCGAAGTCAAGTTCTCCGATCCCAAAGAGGGACAATACAAAAGTATATCCTATATGTGGCAAAAGCTGAACAGCAAGGGCGGCTGGGATGATATGAACGGCCGCACAACGCCTGCGCTCACCATTGCCAATGCCAGCGCAGCCGATAAGGGCACTTATCGCTGCCGCGTAAACCTGCTGTATTACAATGGAACGGAATACACCATCACCGCGTATTCGCCGCAGGTCACCACCGCATACAGCAAGCGCAACCCGGACTGCACCCTGACCGCTAAGCCCGGCACTTCCGGCTCCAATCAGGAAAACAAGACACTGGACATTCAGGCGAAGATTACCAAAAGTCAGGGCGACACGCAGGCAACCGGCTCCATCCTGTTCACCATCAGCGGCAAGGACTTCTCCCGTTCGCAGTCCGCAGAGCTCACGAAAGGCGTTGCAGCGCTCAAGGACTTTGTTGTACCGAAGGACGGCGCATACACCGTAAGCGTTTACTACTCCGGCGATAAGGTATTCAAGGGCATCGACAACACCGTAAAGCAGATGGTGATCGTCGGTACGGGCACCGGCTATCAGCTGGCGCTGACCGATGAAAGCGATGCTAATGTAAGCCGCTTCACCTATGGCGATACCATTAGCGCTGAACTGACCAGAAAGGTCAATAACACGGACGCAGCTGAAACTGTCAGCAACGCTGTGTACAAGTATTTCCTCACCAGCGAGCTGAACCAGAAAAACGAGAACGGCACTCCCATTCAGCCGCACATCTACGACCTCAAGACTGATAAACCGAACGTCGGCACTTATACTCTGTACGCTTACGAAAAAGCATCCGACTTCAGCAGCAGTAACATTTCTGAGAATGTTGCCGCTGAAACCGAGTTCACGGTCGTTCCGCGTGCGGTCACTATCCGCACGGAAACTCCGTCCGCGGGTGTTTCCACGGATGCTATCGATCTGTCCAAGACCGAACAGCTGAACTTCACCTGTGCAGACAGCAAGGTCAAGCTCGATGACTTGCAGCTCGACTACACCATCGTCAACTCCGCAGGCTCTCCGATCGAAAAAATCGACTTTGTCAAGGACAAGGTTGCACCGAGTAACTACACCATTACGCCGTGCAAGTCTGCAAATGAAGCGCTCAACACGCTGTACGCAAACTACGAATTTACGTTCGTATCCGGCATTTACAGAGTAAACGGCCTGACCTATCGCCTGACACTCGAGCCGCAGAATTTCAGCGATGCATCTGATGCCTCGGATGCACACTCTGTTGCATCTGCGACCATTATGACCGTCGGTTCGGGCCCTGAAACAGGTGCAAACGGCAGTTCGTCCGACACCTACACGCCCAATACCCCGGTAAAGCTCACTGTTAACCCGGATACCGGCTATTCGGTAGCAAAGTGGGTACGCTGTCGGACCGATGGAACCGGTTCTGAGAAAATCATCGTTGATGACAACAATCTGCCTGTTACCGCCAACTACGTTACCATCCAGACCAAGGCCTACGCTGAAACCGTAAAGGTTTATTTCCAGATTGCAAAGCCCATTCTGAATGCCAAGGTCAACGATGAACGCGCCGGTACGATCTCCTGTGAAGAGGTTTCCTCGTTCCCGGTAACGACCAGCAAGAATTCGGAATTTACGTTCACCGCAAAACCGAATCCGGGCTGGCACTTCAATCAGTGGGTTCGCAAGGACGATTATCAGGAAAGCGTTTATTCTTCCGAAAATCCGCTGACCATTCGGGTCGGCGTTCCCAACGTTACTGTCACCGCCTACTTCGTGCGTGACGACTACACGCTGACACTTGACGGCAACCTGAACGCACGCTACACCACCAAGGACAGCGAAAACAAGGCTGTTACGCACATCGTAACGGACAAGGCTACCCTCCCCGGCGACACCCAGATCACCGTTGCACCCAAGCCGGGCTACGCTGTGGCAGAGAATGCCAAGTATCAGGTAAACGGCAAGGAAGTTGATTTCACCGACTTGGATAAGGGCGAGTATACGTTCTCCCTCACCGAAAACACCACGATTCAGCTCGAAACCACCCGTTCCGCTTATGCGGTAAACGCATCCGTTGATGCAGATGAACACGGTACGGTTTCCGTTCTGGTCGATGGCAGTGCACCGGAGGATGCTGAGAAAATCCCCGGCAACAGCAAGGTTGAGATCAAGGCCCACGCAAACCGCGGCTGGAAGTTCCTCAAGTGGGTCGATGCCGATGGCAAGGACATCCATGACAAGGCCAACAGCACCGGCGGCGTTTACACCATTGATGAGCTCGACAGCGCACTGACCATCAAGGCCGTATTTGAAGCAAACGACAAATATACGGCAACTGCCAACGTTTCTCCGGCAAACCGCGGCAAGATGCAGTACACCCTGTACGACATTTACGGCGATGAAGTAGAAACCAAGGACGTACCCGAAAACGGTGTTGACATCTACAAGGGCGAGCAGATCCTGTTCACCGTTGTGCCGAACAAGGGCTCTTCGGTAGAAAAGTGGTTCGAAAACGGCACGAGCTATCCAAAAGCCTACGGCAAGAACAACCCGAGCGGCAAACTGACCGCCGAGGGCAATATTACCGCTACGGCACAGCTCCAGTCGGCAGCACAGTATCAGGTTTACTATGATACCAACAACATCACTGCCACAGCAGACAACCAGAGCTTTGAAACCGGCAAATCGCTTGATAACCAGTCCGAGCTGACCTTTACCGCCAGCGTTCCGGATGACCAGATGGTCGATCACTGGACTATCACCAACGGCAACTTCACGCAGACGGAAAATGACGCAGCTGTCACCAAGGACGGCGTTGCTTTCGTCGATCCGGTATTCCCCTACACGCTGGACGGCAACAAGAGCTTCCGCGTACACTTCGCCGAGCTGTCCACCAAAACTGTTTCCATCAAATCGAACGAGGCCGGTTCCGGTGCAGTCACATACACCACGCCTATCCAGCCGAATACGCCGGGTTCGCTGACCGAGGTCCGCACAAACGGCACGGTCAAGCTGACCCTGACTCCGACCGCTCCGACCTATGTCGGCACCGCAGACGAAGTCAAGTCCCGCCTTGAGAAGCAGCTGGAAAACAAGGTTTCTGTTGTGGAAGTGACCGCAAACGAAACCAACACTTCGTTTGACGTAATCCTCCGCCGCGTAACCGATGCGATCGAAATCGACCCGTCCGCCCTGTTCGACAAGACCTACACGACAACGGCGGCTGCCGCCGAAAACGGCACTGTTACCGCACCGACCACGCGCTTCAAGGCCGGTGAAACCGTAACGCTGACCGTCAAGCCGGACAACGGCTACCAGCTCAAGACCCTGACGCTCACTCCGGCAGATGCCAAGCTGAACGAAACGGTTTCCAAAAACACCTTGACCTACACGTTCACCATGCCCGCATCCGATGTTACGGCGGCTGCGACCTTCGAGAAGCAGCCGAGCAGCAGCGGCGGCGGCGCTGGTGGCGGCGGCGGTGCAGGCGGCGCAGTTACTCCGTCGAAGGATGCAAACACCATCACCGCATCGGACGGCACCAAGTACACCGTTTCCGTAACCGTCAAGGACGGCACGGCTGCCGTTACCGCCGACAGCTCCAAGCTGACCGGCGCATCCGGCAAGGATTCCCTGTCGCTGACACTGACCGGCGACAAGACCGTACACACTGTAACCTTCACCGGCAGCATGGTATCCGCAATGGCCGGTGCGAAGAACGGCGCAGAGCTCATCCTGCCGACCGGCACGATCACGCTCGACCGCGACACGCTGACCACGCTCGCCTCTGCCGCAAAGGCTGACGACACGATCGCCATTTCGGTCAAGAGCACGGAAAGCTCCGCACTGAATGATGCACAGCGCAAGCTGCTGCCCAAGAACGGCACGTTGCTCGATGCTGCGGCCTACATTCAGACCAAAAACGGCACGCAGTCCCGCGTTCACGAGCTGAACGGCAAGGCACTTGTTTCCATCCCCTACACGCTGAAGCAGAACGAAACCGCCGCTCATCTGGTCGCTTACTACCTCGCAGAGAACGGCTCGTTCGAGAAGCTGGCCGTCACCTATGACGCAAAGACCGGCATGGCTTCGTTCTACACCTCGCATTTCTCGGATTTCGTTGTCACCCACGAGTACAGCAGCGACTTCACTGACGTTGCCCTCGACAAGTGGTTCTACAACGAGGTCAACACCGCACTGGCCAACGGCTGGTTCAAGGGCACCTCGGACACCACGTTCAGCCCGAACACCGGCATGACCCGTGCAATGCTCGTGCAGGTGCTCTACCGCATGAGCGGCAATACGGCATCGGCGAACGCACAGTTCTCCGACGTAGCCGCAGGCAAGTGGTACGCCGAGGCCATCGCGTGGGCTTCCGCAAACGGCATCGTTACCGGCTATTCGGACGGTACGTTCAAGCCCGATGCGCTCGTTACCCGCCAGCAGCTGGCCGCGATCCTGTATCGCTATGATGCATTTACCGGCCACACACCGACCAGCAGCACCACGCTGGATGCGTTCACGGATGCGGCTTCGGTCGAGTCGTGGGCAGCCGATGCGATGCGCTGGGCGAACGGCACCGGTCTGGTAACGGGTGTCACCCCGACGACACTGGTTCCGAACGGCACCGCTACCCGTGCACAGGTCGCTGTTATCCTGAGCCGCTACACCGGCAAATAATCCAAAACAGCAAAAGGCGCCTCTCCCAAATGGAGAGGCGCCTTCAGTTTGTCGAAAAAGGTCACCAATCGGTGGCCTTTTTCAACAAGCTGAACCGCTGTATCAATCGGTACAGCGGTTTTCCGGCACAAATTATTCGGTTTTCAGAAAAACCCCCGCCGTATCGCATACGGCGGGGATTTGCATTTGTGAAATTACTGGCTGATGGTCTGGCGCAGTGCGTCAATCGAGGTATGAACGCCTGCATCAACGGTCATGGTCAGGTCCTCCATCTCGAGCGAAACATCGCCGTCGTAGCCCATCATGTGGCAGACAGAGAAGAACTCCTTCCACCACTGGAGGTCCTTGCCGCAGCCGACTGCAACGTAGTTCCATACGCGGTCAGCGGACTCGGTAACAGGACGGGGCTCGAGCAGACCGTCTACGTCGGCCAGACCGCGCTCGATGCGGGCATCCTTGCCGTGAACGTGGAAGATGCAGCCCTTGAGCGCGCGTGCCGCCGCGATCGGGTCAGCACCCAGAACCATCATGTGGGACGGGTCGAGGTTGATACCGAGCATCGGGTCGGTTGCCTCGCGCAGCTTGAGCAGCGTGGAAGCCGACCATACCATGGTGCCCGGGAACTCCTCGATAGCGATGTGCTCGATGCCGCACTTCTTGCAGTGTGCAATGAACTCATTCCAGAACTCAATCGTCACCTTCCACTGGTACTCGTAAGCCGGAGCCATGAAATCCGGCCACGAAACGGTAGAGGTGATCCAGTTCGGGGTGGTGTCGGTCTCGCTGCCGGCCGGCAGACCGGCCATGGCTACGATCTTCTTAACGCCCAGCAGACCTGCCAGCGCAGCGCAGTCGTACATGGACTTCTTGTACTCTTCGCCGGTCTTGGACGGCCAGAGCGGGTTGCAGGATGTATTCAGTGCGGAAATGCGCATGCCGCGCTTCTCGAGCTCAGCCATAAATTCCTTGCGCTTGTTCTCGTCCGCGAGCAACTCAGCGGTGTTGCAGTGCTTGCGGGCGCCCCAGCCACCGGCAGTCATCTCAACGGCATCGATGCCGAGCGATTTTACCTTATCGAGCATATCCGTGTAGGACAGATCAGCAAAAACGTCAGTGCAGATTGCGAGTTTCATATCATTACCTCCTGAAATGAGCAGCGGGTGCGCGGATTGCCGCACACCCGCCGAAGAAAAAAGAGAGAAGTTAGGGTCTAAGTGAAAATATCAAGGCGACCAAGTAATCAGAGTTACTTCTTGTAGAAATCCGGCATCTCGTCGTAAACGACCGGCTGGATGGTCTGGGTTTCGCGTGCCTTGGAAGCCGCAGCAGCCGCTACCTGACAGCAGTAGCCATCCCATGCGGTCGGACCGTCAACATAGCCCGCCTTGGAAGCGTTGATCCAGGTCTGAATCTCGGCGTTGTACGCATCTGCGAAGCGCTGGAAGCAATCCGTGTACATTGCCTGACCGGTGGTTGCATTGGAGTTTACCGAGATGTAATTCGGCTTGGGCATGTTAAGAACAGCACCGTCACATATGATCTCGCACTTGATGTCATAATCGTTCTTGTTGTTTACAAAGGACTCCACATCGATGCGAACGCCGGACTTGGTGGTCAAAATCATAATCTGCGGGTCGTGCAGATCCTTCGGGCCGTTGTTGGTGGACTTGCCGTAGCGAACCTCAGCGGTAGCGTAGTCCTCGCCGAGCAGCCAGCGCAGAACGTCAATTTCGTGAACCATCGAGTTCTCGACTGCCATCGAGTTATCCCAGTCATCCGGAACGGACGGGTTGCGGTGTGCACAGTGCAGCAGGAGTGCCTCGCCGTACTTTCCGCTGTCAACGGCTGCCTTGAGCTGCTTGTAGCCCTCGTCGTAGCGGCGCATGAAGCCAACCTGAACCAGCTTCTTGCCGGCCTTCATCTCGGCCTCCACGATGCGCTTGCACGCATCGGCCTTGGGAGCCAGCGGCTTCTCGCAGAACACATACTTGCCTGCCGCGATGGAGGCCAGAACGTACTCCTCGTGATACGGGTCAGCGGTGGTGCACATTACTGCATCGATCTCCGGGTCGCTGATCATATCCAGCGGGTTCTCATACCCCTTGATGCCGTATTTCTCGGCAACCGAAAGACCAAATGCGCCTGCCGGATCTGCACAAGCAACAACTTTTCCGCCCTGTAAGGTGTTGTTGATGCGCTCGATATGGGTGCGGCCGATGCCGCCGGTGCCTACAAGACCAATCTTCAAAGTTTCCATAGTATATTCTCCTTTATGCCGCTTGTCTTTCTCCCTGCGGGACTGCCCGCAGGGAGAAAAAGTGATATGCATTAGATGTGGTTTAAGTGAGTGATTTACTTCTGGTAATCAGCAACGTTGTCCTTGGTGATGGACTGGAACGGAACGATGACTTCCTTGTCCGGGGTTTCGCCGTTCTTCAGCTTCTCGAGGACTTCGTGGGTAGCCTTGGCCTGACCGGCTGCATCCTGCAGAACGGTCTGGCACATATAGCCGTCAGCAACAGCCTGAATGCCGTCGTCGGAGCCGTCAACACCGGTGATGAGGATCTCGCCGGCATTGGTCAGCAGGCCGGCGCCCTTGAGGGACTCCACAGCGCCCAGCGCCATCTGGTCGTTTGCACATACGATCGCATCGAAATCAGCCTTGCCGCCCGAAGTGTAGGTCTGGATCCATGCATCGCAGATACGCATTGCTTCGTCCTTAACGTAGTCGCCGTCCTGATCGGCCAGAATGGTGATGTCGGAGCGGCCAGCCTCTTCCAGAGCATCCTTGAAGCCCTGACGGCGGTCAGCGGAGTGCTGGAGGCCAGCGGTGCCTGCCAGATACAGTACCTTGGCGCCCTGCGGCAGATGCTCTGCCATGTACTCGCCCTGCATATGTCCGGAATCGTAGTTCTCCGAACCTACGAACGTGAAGTCGCCGGAGTTCGCCTTGATGCCGAGGCAGATGACCGGAGTGCCCTTGCTGTTCGCGGCAGAGATAGCCGGAGCGATAGCATCCGAGTCAGCCGGTACGAGGATGAGCGCGTCAACGCCCTTTGCAAGGAATGCGTTGGTCTGGTCGATCTGCTTCTGGTTGTCGTTGTTGCCGTCGGAGAACGATACGGAGTAGCCGGTGCCCTCGAGTTCGGTAGTCAGTGCGCTCTCACGCGCCATGCAGAATACGTCGGTATCGGCAAGGTTTACATAGCCGATGTTCATGCCGTCGCCGCTTGCGGAGTCGCCGCCGCTGCTGCTGCCGCCGGTCGCACAGCCGGTGAGTGCCAGTGCCGAAAATGCCATTACCATAGTCATAGCGCCGATGCGTTTCCAGATTTTCATAATCATTTTCTCCTTTTTGTTTCTCGTTTCTTCTTCTCTTTACCAACCCGAGCGGAAGCGGTGCTCCCGCTCGAGATTGCATACAACTGAAATGGTTTAGCGTGCCTTCTTTGCGGAGTTCTTGGTCACTACGTCGATGATAACCGCGCCTACGATGATAACGCCCTTGACGATCTTCTGGATGTTGGAGTCAACGCCCATCAGGGTCTGTACGTTATTGATGATACCAACGATGACTGCGCCGACCAGCGTACCGCCGAGGGTACCGGAACCGCCGGACATCGAGGTGCCGCCTACGATAACAGCCGTGATAGCATCCATCTCATAGGAGAGGCCTGCGCCCGGAACACCGGAGTTCAGACGGCCCATCAGAAGCAGGCTGCCTACGCCGACCAGTGCGCCGTCAAGCAGGTATGCCTTAAAGGTTACAGCCTTCGGGCTGATACCGGAAGCCTCAGCTGCCTTGGAGTTGCCGCCTACCGCATAGATGTAGCGGCCGTACGGAGTCTTGTTAAGGATGACCCACATGATGCCGAAGCAGATGAGCAGGATGATAACGGCCATCGGGATCGGGCCTACATAGCCCTGACCCATAAAGGTGAAGCCGCTCGAAATGCCGGAGATGGTGTTGCCCTTGGTGACGAGTACCGCACCGCCGCGGGCCGCTTCGGTGAGTGCGAGTGTCATAATGAATGCCGGAATGCTGAACTTTGTGATGATGAAGCCGGTGACTGCACCGAGTATAACGCCGATAACGAGTGCGACTGCGATAGCGGCCCATACGGAACCGGTGGCTACGTCAACCATGCAGGCGATACAGCCTATGAACGCGATCTCCGAGCCATACGCGATGTTGATGTGGCCCAGAATGATGATGAACGTTGCACCAAAGCCGAGAACTGTCGTGCAGGCGATCGCCAGCAGGATGCTCTTGAGGTTATAGGTGCTCATAAAGCCCGGTACAAAAAGTGCCGCTGCCACGAAAATTACAACAAAGATCAGCGCGATACCATACTTGCCATAGAATTGGCCAAAATTGAACTTCTTCTTCTCTGCCTGCTTGCTCATTGTTTTCCTACTCCCCTCGTCGCCAGTTTCATAATGCTTTCCTGTGTTGCTTCCGAACGATCCAGAATACCCTGAACGATACCCTCCTGCATAACAACGACGCGGTCGCTCATGCCGAGGACCTCGGGCAGCTCGGAGGAGATCATGATGATGCCCATACCCTGACGGGCAAATTCGGTCATCAGCTTGTGGATCTCGGACTTCGCGCCAACGTCGATGCCGCGGGTCGGCTCGTCGAGGATCATGACCTTAACATCGCCTACCAGCCACTTGGCCAGTACGACCTTCTGCTGGTTGCCGCCGGAGAGCGTGCCTGCTTCCACATCCTCGTTTGCGATCTTGATCTGAAGCAGCTCACGCATCTTTTCAACGTCCTTGCTGATCTTCCTGTCGTCGATCAGACCCTTGGTATATTTCTTCAGGTTTACCAGCGATACATTGTGGTGGATGCTGCGGCCGAGCACCAGACCGTAGGTGCGGCGATCCTCGTTTACCATTGCGATGCCGTGGTTGATGGCATCACGGGTGTTCTTGATATGTACTTCCCTGCCGTTCAGATAAACCGAACCGGAGGAGATGGGATCCAGACCAAAGATGGCACGCATGACCTCGCTTCGGCCTGCGCCTACCAGACCGGCAAAGCCGAGGATCTCGCCTGCGCGGAGCTGGAAGTTGATGCCACGGAAGCGGCCGCCGTCGGCCTTTTCCTGTGTCAGATCCTTTACCTCAAAGATCACATCACCGATCGGCACCGTGGTGTCCTTGGGGAATACGTTGGTAATCTCGCGGCCGACCATGCGGGCGACCAGCTTATCCGGGTTGTAATCGGTTGCCGGGCCGGTTTCGATCCACTGGCCGTCGCGGATGATGGTGATGTCGTCCGCGATGCGGAAGATCTCGTCCATCTTGTGGGTGATGTACAAAATCGCTACGCCCTGTTCCCGGAGGGAGAAGATCTGCTTGAACAATACATTGATCTCCTCGTCACCGATGGCCGAGGACGGCTCATCCATGATGATGACCGATGCATTGCACGAGATTGCCTTTGCGATCTCGACCAGCTGGTGGCCTGCGATGGACAGCTCGTACATCTTCTGATTTGCCTTGTACGGCATATCCAGCTTGTCGAGCAGCTCCTGCGTGTCCTTCTGCATCTTGCCGAAGTCTACAAACCTGCCCTTTCTCGGCTCGCGGCCCAGCCAGATGTTCTCTGCGATGGTCATTTCGAGCACCGGATTGAGCTCCTGATAGATCATTGCGATGCCCATTTTGAGGGTATCCTGCACGGTATGAGGACCGATCTTCTCTCCCTTATAGAACATCTCGCCCTCATCGGCAACGTAAGTACCGTTGATGATCTTCATCAGCGTGGATTTACCTGCGCCGTTCTCGCCGCAGATAACGTGCACCTTGCCGGGCCGAACCTGCAATTTAACGCCGTCCAGCGCACGCACGCCGGGAAATACCTTTACAATATCCCGCATTTCCAGTACATACTCTGGATTTGCCATGCTGCTTCCTCCTTTTTTCTTCGGAAGTCATCTTCACAGCCGTTGCATACTGTCTGAGCAGTCTTTTTGTCGGCATACTGCGTTGTTTTTCCTTGCAATCCGTCAGGATTGCTGCGAAAAAAACGCCTTGTCTGCTAACAAAAATCCATGCCATCCAGCATACCTCAGCTATGAAGATAACTTCCTACTTTTCTTCTCTTTGCGCGAATTACGAGCTCGTGCTCGTTCTTCTCTAAAAAAATATTTCGGGAACGAGCTCGTGCTCGTAACCCTGTAAAAAAATATTTGCTTTCTAAGGCAAATATTTTTTTGCAACTGATTTACAGGCTTTCCTTTACCAGTACGCGAATATCGGTGAATATCTGCGGCTGTTCGGGCTCTTTGCCGAACACCAGATGATCCATGATGATCTGTACCGGTATCTCGCCCTGCTGCTGGAGCTCTCCGGCCAGCGTACAATCGATAACATCCTTTCGGATGAGGTCTACAACCTCGGGGTAATCCTCAAAGGAGATCACGCGGATGTCTTTCGCTCTCCCGCTCTCCTCCAGCGCCCGTCCCACCTGGGAAACGCCGCCGCAGGTGATGTAGATGCCTTGCAGGTCTTGGTAATCCCGCAGGAGTTTGACTGTCTTTTCGTAAGTGATCTGCGGATCCTCAAAGCTGTCCAGCGTGGTGATGATCTCGATGTCCGGATATTCTTTATGGATGAAGTCCGCAAATTCGGTTTCACGGACCTGAACGTAATAGTTGTTGTTCTCGGAGGCGATCGCACTGGAAACCACCGCGATCTTTCCTCTGCCGCCGAGGAACAGGCCCATCATCCGTCCCGCGATACGGGCGCCGCGATGGCTGTCCGCGCCTACGCAGCAGCTTCGCTTTGTCCGGTCAATATCGGCGTTGGTGGTGACGACCGGGATACCGGCATCCACCGCCCTGTTGACGGCCTTTCGGACACGCTCCGAATTGATCGGGCTGAGGATGATACCGTCCGCCCTTGCAGCGATGGCGTTATCGATAAATTCTTTCTGCCGTTCGGCATCCTGAAATTTGCTGATCGAATAGGTGACTTCAATATCAAAGCCGACCTGATTTTGTACGCCCTGCTCGATACCGGCCTTGAGGAACGGCAGTGCATCAACCTCGACCAGTATCGCTTCGATGCGGTACTTCTTGCCCTGCTTTTGCAGTACGCGGCCGGCAGGATTCGGCGTGTAGCCCATCTCATTGATGATGTGCTGCACTTTCATTCTTACTTCATCGCTTACACCGACTCGGTTATGCAGGACCTTATCTACCGTAGCTCGGTGAACGCCCGCACGTTCCGCGATTTCCTTGATCGTTACTTTCATCGGGCTTTCACTTCCTCTCCGGTAAAGTATAGCATATCCGGTTGTAAACAACAAATCCGAATGTCATTTCCACCGAGCTCGTGCTCGTGATTTTCGAGCTCGTGCTCTTTGTTTTACGAGCTCGTGCTCGTTTCTCTTTGTGATGTTAATATAAACGAAACAGGAGAAAAAGTCAACGGTTTTTTCGGCGATTTTTTCAAGTTCAGCAGAGTAGCCAAAGCGCACGGACACTGTTTCGTACAGCCTGCCTAACGCCGCATACACATCGTACAAAATCGCACCCGCAAAACCGACACGCAAAACGCCCTGTGCAGACGGAGCTGCACAGGGCGTGAGGCTGTCGCGAAACTACAGTTTCGCCGACAAGCAGGAACGGACCGTAGGCCGTTCCAAAGTCGTCCGAAAGTTCCTGTATAGAAACTTTCTCCCTCTCAGGGTATAAAAACCGGCGCTATCCTTGCGCGGCTTCTCGGCCGCGCTGCGCCGGTACACGCCCTGCTTTTTTATGAATTTGCGCGGCAAATTCTATTTAACGCGCGCTGCCGCGCGATATGATAAAATTGGTTCAATGCCGACTTTTTTGACAAACTTACGCCCTGTGCAGACGGAGCTGCACAGGGCGTGACGGAGATACTCCGAAATTTATTTGCGGGCGATGGCGCGCAGAGCCGCCGCCGTGATGTCCTCTGCGGTGAGGTTGTACTGCTGCATGAGGAAATCCTGCGGGCCGACCTGACCGAAGTGGTTCTGGATGCCGATGCGCTCGACCGGAACCGGATTCTTTGCGCTCGTCAGGTTGGTGATGGCAGAGCCGAGGCCGCAGCCGACCTGATGGTTCTCCGCGGTGACGATGCAGCCGGTTTCCGCCGCCGCGCGCAGCACCAGCTCGTCATCGAGCGGCTTCCAGGTGTGCATATCGATCACACGCGCGGAAATGCCCTTTGCAGCCAGCATTTCTTCGGCCTTGAGCGCCTCATCCACCAGAATGCCGGAGGCAATAATGGTTACGTCCTTGCCATCGCGCAGCGTAACGCCCTTGCCGATCTCGAAATCCGAGCCGTCCGCATACACGGTGGTGAAGCCCTTGCGGATCAGGCGCATATAGGACGGACTGCCGCACGCGGCCAGCTTTTTCGTCAGCGCCTTGGTCTGCACGAAGTCGCAGGAGTCGATAACGACCGCATTCGGGATCGTCATGTACAGCGCACAGTCCTCAAACGGCATATGGGTCGCGCCGTTGAACGCCGCGCATACGCCGGGGTCGGAGCCGATAACGTGTACCGGCAGCTCGGAGTAGCCCGCTGCCAGAAATGCCTGATCGAACATACGGCGGGCCGCAAAGCAGCCGAACGAGTGCGCGAACACAGTCAGGCCGGTGGCCGCCATGCCGGATGCAACGCCCATCGCGTTCTGCTCCGCGATGCCCGCATTGAACGTCTGCGTCGGGAACGCCTTCAGCAGCTTTCCGGTGTTGATGCAGCCCATCAGATCGCAGTCAACGTGCATCAGCTTGGGATTTTCCGCCATCATTTCGAGCATAGCTTCTACATAGCCGTCGCGGTTGGCGCGGCTGTCCTTTTCGTGCTTGCCGATCAAAGTAAAGCTCATTGTATTCCCCTCCCTTACTTCTCGTTTTTCACAGAGGCCAGCGCAGCCTCAGAAGCGGCGATCGCCTCATCCCACTGCTCCTTGGTCGGCTGAGAAGAATGTGCGCCGGACGGCTCGGCAAAGGTCGCGCCCTTGCCCTTTACCGTGTTCAGGATAAGGCAGGTCGGCTTGCCCTTGCACGCCTCAGCCTGCTCGAGCGCACCCCAAATCTGCTCTGCATCGTTGCCGTCGGCTACGTCGATGACATTCCAGCCGAACGCATCGAACTTCGCGCCGATGCCCTTGCCGTGGCTCATAACGTCGGCAACTGCACCATCGAGCTGACGACCGTTGTTGTCCACCAGACAAACGAAGTTATCCAGCTTGTAGTGCGCTGCGAACTGGGCGCCCTCCCAGATCTGGCCCTCGTCACACTCACCGTCGCCTACGGCAACGTAAACACGGCTCGGACGGTTCTGTGCACGGCTGCCGAGCGCCGCACCGATGGCCTCGCTCATGCCCTGACCGAGCGAGCCGGTCGTCAGGTCAACGCCGATGGTCTTGTTGCGGTCAGTGTGGGACGGGAAATCCGTGTTCGGCTGGTTGAGCGTGTAGGCGCTCTCCATCGGGTAGTAGCCCTTGAGGCCGAGGGTCGCGTACATGACCGGGCCGCCGTGGCCCTTGGAGAGTACGAACCAGTCGCGGTCCTCCCAGCGCGGGTTCTTCGGGTCGATGTGCATGACTGCGCCGTACAGTACGGCCATCGCATCCGCCATCGACATCGAGCCGCCCACATGGCCGAAGCCGCGCGAGGCGATCACCTTGAGCGTTTCCAGCCGAATCTCTGCGGCGAATACGCGCAGCTCGTGCAGTTTTTGCTTATCCATTGCGTTCCTCCTTGAAAATACGGTTTGCAGAACAAAACCCGTCCCTCCCGGGTCTTAGGTGGACGGGTTCTGTCGTTTTTATCGGTGAGGCTGCGTTTCGGGTCTGCTCTGCCGGTCAGACATACTCCATTTTTGACATGGAACCGCCAGAGCTTCTCCTGTGCCGCAGCTTTCACAGAAATTACCCGAGGCAACACCGCACAATTAAAGCGGCGGTGCTTTGCGGAAATTTTGTGTCCTGACTTTGTTACAGTTTCACGGTAATACATCAAGTATTACCGCAAAACTGTGCCTCGTCAGTACGCAAAATTTACTCGCAAATCACTCTTGTTCAATTATGCGGTATTACCTTGATTCTTGCGATCTTCTTCGCCAGTTCCTTCTTCATTTCCATGTTGGACTGACGGGCGATCATGATGCGCTGTGCCTGCGGAGAGCCTGCGCCGTGCATGGACTCCGGCAGATAGCCGACTGCGGCGGTGCCCATCGTCATGTTCTCGATCAGGCGCAGCAGGCGCATACGATCCTCGGTGGGCACGGAAGCCACACCCTTGAGGTACTTCTCGATGTAATCGTGGGTAGCCGGATTGCGGTAATCCGCCTCGGACGGCTGCGTTACCATGATGCCGCCGGCCAGATCCTGTGCCAGACGGGCGATCTCATACGGGAAGCGGGTGACGTTCTGCTTGCAGACGTTCGCCAGCAGCAGGTCGATGAGGTAGTTGCCGCTCTTGGTCTTGGTGCCCTGCGAGGAGCACGCAATGCCGCAGCAGTACAGGGTTTCGTTCAGGTGGGTCATCTCGATGAGCTTGTCCTTAACGTGAGAAGCCTTTGCAGAGCCAGCCATCTCGCCTGCCAACGCGGTAGCGCCGATGAGCACATCGCCAACGCCGACCTTGCAGCCGCCGTAGGACTGACGGTGATAGCCCGCGAAGCGCTCTACCATCATGCCGGCAAACTGGGTTTCGCCGTTGAGGAAGATCATGTCGTTCGGGATGAATACGCGGTCGAAAATGACCAGAACCTCGTGGCCGCCGTAAACCTTGTTGCCTACATCGATGTCGTTATGTTCCTCGGTCTTGCGGGTGTCGCAGGACTGACGGCCGAGGATCAGGGTGATGCCTTCGGCATCGGTCGGGCACGCAAAGGAAATGGCGTAGTCCTCGTCGCCCTCACGCATGGAGATGGTCGGCATAACGAGAACGTAATGGCTGTTCAGATAGCCGGTCTGGTGCGCCTTTGCGCCGGTAACGTAAACGCCGTCCGCGGTGCGCTCAACAACGTGCAGGAACAGGTCCGGGTCGGCCTGCTTGGACGGAGAAAGGCCGCGGTCGCCCTTAACGTCAGTCATCGCACCGTCAACACCCCAGTCGTTGTTCTGTACGTCGGTCCAGAACTTAACGAAATTCTCGTGGTACTTGGTGCCGCACGCCTCGTCGGTTTCAAAGGTGGTGGAGTAAACCGCATTCGCGGCATCCATGCCGACACAGCGCTGGAAGCAGGCTGCGGTCTTCTGGCCGAGCAGGCGCTGCATCTTTACCTTCTTGATGAGGTCGTCGGTGGACTGGTGCAGATGGATAAAACGGTTTACCTTTTTGCCGGTCAGGTTGGAGGTGGCTGTCATCAGGTCTTCGTACTGCGGATCCTCGGCCAGCTCGTAAGTCGCTGCGAAAGAGTTGAGCGACGGACGAACGATCGGGTTGTCCACAACGTTCTCCACCTTTTTGCCAAAGCTGTACAAATTCAGGTGCAGCTTGCGCAGAGATTCGATGTACTGGTCTTTTGTCATCATAGCTTTTTTCCTTCTTTCTTGTCCTTGATAAATGGAATACGCCGATGCCCAGTCAGGAGACTTGAGCGTGTCAGAATAGAAAATTTGATTGGAGAATACTTTGTGCAACGCAATAAATAACCGCGCACCGACGTTTATCCATTCGAGTATTGCGAGCCGCTGCCGAGAACACAGCGGCTCAGAAAAGGTATATGCAAAAAGCGATCAGATCGCCGCTTTTTCGCCGAAACGGGCTTCGTACTCGGCTGCCAGCTCTGCGCGGAACTTGGGGTGAGCGATGGCAATGAGCTGCTTTGCACGTTCGCGCAGCGTTTTGCCGCGCAGATGTGCAACGCCGTACTCGGTAACGATATAGTTGACATCGCAGCGGCTGGTCGTCACCGGCGCACCCTCGGTCAGCGTGGAAACGATCTTGGAGTGCTTGCCGTCTGCGGTGGTGGAATGCAGTGCGATGATGGAGCGGCCGCCCTTGGAAAGGTTCGCGCCGCGCACGAAGTCCATCTGACCGCCGATGCCGGAGATCTGGCGCAGTCCGATCGCCTCAGCACAGACCTGACCCTGCAGGTCTACTTCAACACAGGAGTTGATGGAAACAACGTTGTCGTTTTCGGAAATGACCGCTGGATTGTTGCACACATCGACTGGCAGCATATTGATGATCGGGTTGTTGTCAACATACTTGTACAGCTTTTTCGTGCCCATCAGGAATGTAACACATACCTTGCCGACATCACGCTGCTTGCGCTTGCCGTTGATGACACCGCTTTCGAGCAGCGGCAGAACGCCGTCCGAGATCATCTCGGTGTGCAGGCCGAGGTCGTGCTTGTCGCCGAGGAACGAGCAGACCGCATCTGGCACCGCGCCGATGCCCAGCTGGAGGCAGTCGCCGTCGCGGATAAGATCGGCAACATATTTGCCAATGGCGCGATCCTCCTCACCGATTATCGGCGGTTTGGATTCTGGCAACGGCTCCCATGCGCACAGGAAGCCGTCGATCTCGGAAACGTGCACAAAGCTCTCGCCATAGGTGCGCGGCATATTCGGGTTGACCTCCGCGATAACAATTTTCGCAGATTTGACCGCCTGTGCGCCGTAATCGCACGACAAACCGAGCGAAACATAGCCGCGCTCATCCGGAGGCGAGCAGGTGAACGCGAAAACGTCCACCGGCAGGGTGTTGTCGCGGAACATACGCGGTACGTCCGAGAAGAACACCGGGGTGTAGTCCGCGCGGTGCTCGGCGATGGGCTTGCGCGCCGGGCCGCCGACAAACAGCGCGTTATGACGGAAATGGCTCTCCATGCCGGGCTGAAGATACTCGCCCGAGCCGAGATAGACCATGTGAGCGACCTCCACGTTGTGGAACTGCTCTGCCATGCGCGCCATCGTGCGCTGAAAGATGATCGGCTCGCCTACCGCATGGCCGAATACCACGCGGTCGCCGTCATGGATCACACTGACCGCCTGTTCCGGGGTCATCGTGTGCTCCTTATAATACGTTCTCCAATCCATGCTTGTCCCTCCGCAGTTAAAATGCCTTGCGGTAAATGTCGAGCAGATCGTCCTCGGTCAGTTCCACATAGTTGTTGCCGAGCAGGCGCTGCTGGGTTTCGATCACATTCTTTGCGAACACCGGCAGCTCGTCCACAGTAACGCCGTGCTCGTGCAGCGGGCCCTTTTCCAGCACCTCGTCCATCAGCTTATACAGCGTTTCGAGTGCAAATACCGGCTCGGTGTCCAGCTCCGCGCCGAGCAGCTCCTCGAGCTGATTCAGCTTGCCGATGGGCTTCTTTTCCTGATACTTACGCATTACATCCGCGAACATGAGCTGGTTGGCCTGTCCGTGCGGGATGTGATGCACGCCGCCGAGCGGATACGCCATCGCGTGAACAGCCGCGCAGCCGGCATGACCGAACGCGATGCCCGCGTAGTTGGAGGCGCGCAGGAACTCGAGCGCGTGCTTTTTCCACGCATCCTTGCCGCCTGCTGCGACAGCATCCTTCCAGCAGGACAGGATAAGGTGCAGCGCCTTGGCGGAGAACAGCTCGCTCAGCGCGCACGCATTCGGAGAGAGATAGCTCTCCACCGCGTGGACCATCGCATCGATGGAAGAGGTCGCGAACACCGGATACGGCAGGCTGAGCAGCATACCGGGCACGAGCGCCGCCTCATCCGCGAACATCGCGGGCGATACCAGACCGACCTTGACACCCTTGGTGGTGCGGTTGATGATGGAAATGTTCGTCACCTCGGAGCCCGTGCCGCAGGTGGTCGGCACGATGATGAGCTCATGCTCCTTTTCGAGGTCGGCCATGCGGTCGTACAGGTCGTCCACATGGTCGGTGGACCTGGCAACAGTCAGCACCTTTGCGATGTCGATGACGGTGCCGCCGCCGACAGCCACGATGCGGTCAAAGTCCTTGCCGCGCAGGTCGTCGAGGATGGCATCCACTATCACGTCGGTCGGCTCGCCGCCGCCGAACTTCTCCTGAAAACAGGTGTGGCAGCCGAGCTCCAGCGCCGCAATGGTCGGATTGTAGATATATTCGTTCGTCAGGATCAGGTCGCGCGCGCCGAGCTTCCGCTCTTTCGCCAGCGTGCGGAAATCCATATATTCCGCGATAGAGGGAACGATCTTGAATGCTTTCATGCCGCTTGCCTCCCTTAAATATCCGGGAAATACTTCGCGTCCGCCTTGGTCACCCACTCATACTCGGGTACAACGGTGGTCACGATGTTCTTGTCGTCCTGCAAACGGATGCACCACAGGTAATACTCCGCGTAGCCCGGTGCGGCTGCCTGCGAGTGCGTTACGTTCTCCGGCATACCGGTCAGGTCGTTGTTCTTTACCTTGAAGGCATCATCGCCGTACTCGGCAAGGCCGTAGCCGTTCTCCGGCAGGAACTTGTAGTAGTACAGCTCGGGCTCAACGTGCTGGTGCGGCGGATAAGACGACCACTTGCCGGGGAAATGCACCACTTCACCGATAAAGAAGTTGGTTTCCGGGCAGTTGGAGCGGTCGAAGAACGTGCGTACCAGACGGGTGGAGCACTCGTTCATCTGACCCGCGCCGCGCTCCTCGTTGGCGCACAGGCAGTCCTCCGGGCGCAGCAGACGGGCCGCGAAATCGCGCTCGTTCTCGGTGCGGGATACGGCGATCTCCACATCGCTGTCCGCCTTGATCGTCACCTTGGTGTTCTGCGGAACGTGCAGCAGGATCGCGCCCTCGTGGAATACGTCGCGGCGGATAACGGTTTCCGAATTGCCGTTCCACTCGAACGTCACACTGCCGCTCATCAGGTCGTAAACGACCTCCTGTGCGTAATCAAAGTGCATCACATCGCCCGCTGCCATCTTGACAACGCCGAACTCCATGCCCATCATTTCCGGGTTCTCCACCGCGGATACCATGCCGTTGTAGCCCTTGTCGAACGGGGCCTTGTGCGTGTATTTCATCTTTCTCGCTCCTTTTACTCTATACCGTTTATATATAAGGTAAGCCGCCCGCTCGAAAACGGGCGGCTTTTGCTTGTTCGCGTGTGTAGATTAGTACATACGAGCCTCTGCGAGGTGGTCGTCGATACGCTTGCGTGCCGCCTTTACCTCGTCAGACTTGGAGGTGGAGGCCACGCCGATATGCCACCAGCTCTCATAGCCCTCGGCCATGGTCTTGGGCAGGACCTTGGCATCGATGATGCAGGATACAGATTCCTTCTTGGCATCCTGAACAGCCTTACGGAACTCGTCCGGGGTCTTGGCGTAGAACGCCTTCATGCCGAAGCCCTCACCGATCTTGCCGAAGTCGGTGCAGCAGTAGTCGCCGTCCAGCTTGCCGGTCTGCTCGTTGCGGTGACGCATCTCGGTAGCCAGAGAGCCAACGCCGTTGCCCATCTGGAGGTTGTTGATGCAGCCAAACGCGCAGTTATCGAATACCACAACGGTGATCTTTGCATTTTCCTGCATCGCGGTCGGGATTTCGGAATTGAGCATCATGAACGAGCCGTCGCCAACGAGTGCGTAAACTTCCTTATCCGGCTCGGCCAGCTTGGCGCCGAACGCACCGGCAATTTCGTAGCCCATGCAGGATGCACCGTACTCCATGTTGTAGGAATTGGGAGCATCCGTTACCCACAGGCGCTCGAGGTCTGCCGGCAGAGAGCCTGCTGCTGCAACAACGATCGCATCGTCGTCTGCCTCTTCGCGGAGGATGCCGACTGCGTTGGACTCGGTGATGGTGCCGCCGATCTGGTCAACGAAATCGTTCATGATCTTTTCGGTCCAGCTGGGAACACACGGCACGAACTTGCCCTCGCCGAAGCCCTCGCCCTTGTACTGTACACCCAGAACGCGCAGGCGCTCTTCTTCCCATACCTTGCGGATGTCCTCGATCTCGGTGGTGTAGCCGGACTTGTAGCCGTCTGCCTTGAGCTTTGCCATGATGGCCTCGAGCGTTACCTTTGCGTCGCCGATGCAGCGGGTTGCATCCAGCTTTTCTGCGTGGAACTCGGAAGTATTGATTGCCAGAACCTTAATATCCGGGTTGCGGAACAGCACCCACTTGGAGCCGGTTACGAAGTCGTTGAAGCGGGTGCCGACACCGATTACAAGGTCGCAGTCCTTACAGAGTGCGTTCGCCGCCAGACCGCCGGTTACGCCGATGCCGCCGACAGCCAGCTCGAACGAATCCGGCAGGCAGGAGTGGCCGGCCTGTGTCTGAGAAACCGGAATGTTGAACGCCTTGCAGAAATCCATTGCGGTCTGACCGGCCTCGGAGTAGCGAACACCGCCGCCTGCGATGAACATCGGCTTCTTGGAAGCCTTGATCATCTCAACTGCCTTGTCAATATCGTAATCATCGGCAACGCGGCGTGCAACGTGATGGACGCGCTTCTGGAAGAAGTAATCCGGGAAGTCGAAGCTCTCACCCTGAACGTCCTGCGGGAGCGAGATAACAGCCGTGCCGCAGTTTGCGGTGTCGGTCAGCACGCGCATCGCGTTTACCATCGCGCTCATCAGCTGCTCCGGACGGGAAACGCGGTCCCAGTATTTCGCAACCGGCTTGAAGCAGTCGGAAGCGGACATCGACAGGTCGTTCGGAACCTCGAGCTGCTGGAGAACCGGATCCGGCTGACGGGTTGCGAAGTAATCGGACGGGAACAGCAGCAGCGGAATGTTATTGATGGTCGCGGTGAGTGCTGCGGTTACCATGTTCGCTGCGCCAACGCCGATGGACGAGGTGCAGGCGATGATCTTGCGGCGGTTGTGCTGCTTTGCGTAGCTGATGGCGGCGTGTGCCATGCCCTGCTCGTTGCGGCCCTGATATACACGCAGGTGACCGGGATCCTCCTCCAGCGCCTGACCGAGGCCGACGACCATGCCGTGACCGAAGATGGTGAACATACCGTCCACGAACGGCTCTACCTTGCCGTCCATTTCAATGTACTGCTGGTTCAGGAACTTTACGACGGCCTGCCCGACTGTCATTCTGGTTTTGCTCATTGCTTTTTCCTCCTCAAAATACTCTTTCTTCCGTACCGCCTTGGCGGTGCTCTCATTTGATGGTTATAGTCTATCACCCGCGGCTCTGCTTTTCTTCTAACATCTTGGGCAATCCTTGTTTTTCTGATATTTTCGTGTTTTAGACCGGTATTTTTGTGTTTTTGTCCGTATCTCTCAACTTTTCCTGCCTTATCTGCTGAGATTTTGCAGTTGGCTCTCCTCTTGCCGCTGCGGCTGTTCTGCACATTTTTTTGAATATCTCGCTTTTTTGAAAATTTTCCGGCGGAAACGCACCTCGCAAAAGCGCATTTTCCGTCTTATAGCATAGGCAAAACGGCGTATATCTCAACATTTTATAAAAATAGCGAATATTTTTCTCGCTTTTGTATTCTTTCTGCAATCCGGTATTTTGCCCATTTTTACAGGATATTGCTGTCATTTTCCGGTCATTTTGCTGTTATGCACAGGGCGAGTTACACATTCTTGCGCCGTCTGCGGAAATACAAGAAGTTAGAAGAAAACGCGCCGCCGCTCTGCTACAATATAGCCATAAAGAAAAAAGCCGCCAAGGCAGCAGAAAAGGAGCGATCAATATGCTATTCACCATTATTTCTCTCGCAGTTATTTTCCTGAATCTGTATCTGACTTCGACTCCGTCCTACCGGTCGGAGAGCAGCTCCAGCTACGATTACCGCTGAGCCGTTCCCACCCCTTAAAATCGAACATATCAACTTCTCTCACCTTTTCGGCGCAGCTTTCACTCGGCTGCGCCGAACTTCTTTATACCTGTCGCCAAATCTGCGATTTGGCCGACATTGAATGCCGCGCATTCGCGCGGTAAAGCAAACCGCCCGCACAGACATCTGTGCGGGCGGTTTGTTATTTCCGTTTGCGCTTAGGCTTTTCCTCCGCGCCGGTGGGCACGATATAGTTCTGCCGGAACTTATTCGGCGGCATACCGACGTTTTTCGTAAACTGTAGATTAAAATAGCTCTGCGTATCATAGCCGACCATCTCCGCGATGCGGGTGATGGACAGATCGGTCGTGATGAGCAGTGTCTGAGCCTCGCCGATGCGGCGGCGCAGCAGATACTGCACGGGTGAATAGCCGCTCATCTGCTTGAACACATGGGATAAGTAATACGGGCTGATATGCAGCGCCTCTCCCATGCTTTGCAGGGTGATGGGCTCCATGTAATGCTTGTCGATGTACTCCTTGATGCGGCGGCCGAGGATATGCGGTTCGTCCACCGGCTTTTCCTTATCCGCGTTCGCACCCTCGGTGACGGTGAGCACGGCCACCAGCAGCGCGTGCATCAAGCTGTTGCAGAACAGCTCGGCGCGCGGCTCGCCTGCCGCAAGATTGCGGAACATCATCACGAACAGCGCCTTGAGGTCCTCAAAATACTTGCCGGTCGGGAACACATAGCCCGCATCCGCCGGGATGAGCGCATTCTCGGACAGGCCGGGCATCCGCAGCCCGCCGATGGCGACACAATAGCTGCCGACCTCCATATCCGGGCCGGAAACCTCGTCGTGGACCACGCCCGCATTGTATACCAGCAGGTCGCCCGGCTCGATGACGACCTTTTTATCGTGGATAAGGTATTCGCTCGAGCCGCTGCAAATCAGGATGAGCTCCACGAAATCCTCGTGTGCGTGCATCACGCGCGGATGCGCGCTGGCATCCGGCCGTATCTCGCTGACATACAGCAGCCTGGGCTGGTTCTCTCCGGTAAAAATCGGCTTGACTTCTTTCTCTACAAAACACTGCACGTTCAGGCTGGCTGTCGGCATAGTTTTTTGCAGCTCCTCTCTCTCTTCTATGCTGTGATAACAGGGCGCTGTGCCCTCTATCCTCTTCTCTATAAAGTATAGCACGCACCGCCGGTTTGCGGTAGCACAGGATTGCTCTCGCGGTACACCACATTTTGCGGATTTCCCGCCGCCATCCGAGCGAGAGTTATAGATTCTTGCTTTTTTATGTTTTCTTGTTATTTTCTGTATGTGTCATGCTCTGCCGGAACGATTGACGGAATTTTCCGGGCGGCGTGCCGGTATATTTCTTGAACATTGCATTAAAATGGCAGATGCTGCTGAAGCCGAGCGTGTCCGCGATCTCCGCGATGGGAGTCTGCGTGTGCATGAGCATTCCCTGTGCCTCACCGATGCGGCGCTTCATCACATACTGCATGGGCGGCACGCCGAACTCCTGCTTGAAAACGTGCGCCAGATAATATTCGCTCACGCGCAGGCGCTCGGCCACCATACGCAGCGTGATAGGCTCACAGTGGTGAGCATCCAGATACTGCCGCACGCGATGCGCCAGCACGGATGGGATCTCCGCCTCGTCCTGTTCGCCCGCGCGGATGCGGCTTTGCAGCAGGGCATCGGTCAGGTTCAGCATGGCCTCGGTCAGACTGGTACACACCGCGCTCAGGTTTTCCGCATCCGCGGAGAGCAGATACAGCAGGCGCATGGTTTCGCCCACCTGCGCCGCCAGCTGGCCGCACGACACCACCGGACACTCGCCCGGCGCGATCAGGTAGTTGGGCTGCAGGCCCTCCACCTGCACATCGGTGACGGCCACGCTGTACGACCGTATCTGCCGCACCTGTGACGGCTCCTCGCCGTGCAGCACGCCCTGATTGCAGATCACGATGTCGCCCTCACCGATAGGATAAAACCGGTTGTCCACCATGTACTGACCCGTGCCGCTGCATACATAAAACAGCTCGAGCCGGTTCTCATGCGTGTGCGGCAGGATGGATTGCTGGTTGTTGCAATTGCGGTCGATCGAGATACAGTTGACAAACGTTCCGCCGAGCTTGCGCGGCTTGTTCTCCATATACGTCCCCTCCCTAAGAATCACAAGATTGCGAAAGTCCGTCTGCGATTTTCTGCCGTCCCGGCGGAAAATCTCTGCGTTTTTTCCACAAGAATCCGATAACGCTGTTTTGCGTTTTCTTCGTATAATAATCACAAGCAAAGCGCAAAAGGCTTCCAAACAGCAGTTTACAGAACGAAATAGTTCTCTGTTTTTACACTCTCGTTCTGTGTGTGCTTTTATTATAGCATAAAAGCACAGAAGAAATCTTCTAACATACTGCTTTTTGGAGCAGGCGCGATAAAACGTGTTTCAAGAGTAAAAAGGAGTGCAGAAAAATGGAAAAGAAAGTAAGAATCGGTCTGTTGGGCGCCGGCCGCATCGGCAAGCTGCATGGCGAGAATCTGGCGCACGCCGTACCGAACGCAGAGCTGTACGCAGTCGCTGATCCGTTCATGAACGACGCGACCCGCGCATGGGCGGACGAAATGGGCATCGAGAAGTGCTATGACGACCCGGAGAAGATCTTCGCCGACCCGACCATCGATGCTGTGTTCATCTGCTCGTCCACCGCGACCCATGCGGACTTCATCATGCGCGCCGCTGAGTCCGGCAAGCACATCTTCTGCGAGAAGCCGATCGACACCAAGCTGGCAAAGATCGAGGAGGCGCTCGCGGCCGTCAAGAAGGCAGGCGTAAAGCTGCAGGTCGGCTTTGTCCGCCGCTTCGACCACAACCACAAGGCTGTCCGCGACACGGTCGCCTCCGGCAAGCTGGGCAAGCCCAACCTCATCAAGGTCACTTCCCGCGACCCGGATCACCAGCCGATGAGCTACATCAAGGTTTCCGGCGGCATCTTCATGGATATGACCATCCATGATTTCGACATGGTGCGCTATCTGGCGGGCAGCGAAGTCACCGAGGTAACGGCCTACGGCGCAGCGCTCTCCGGCGCAGGCTACGAGGAATACGGCGATGTGGACACCGCCATTGTAATGCTGAAGTTCGAGAACGGCGCACTCGGCGTGATCGACAACTCCCGCGCCGCACACTACGGCTACGACCAGCGCACCGAGGTTCACTGCGACAACGGCTGTGTACAGGTTTCCAACGACCTGAACAACACCGCCATGATCTCCTCCGCCGCAGGCGTTGAGGTGGCAAAGCCGACCTGGTTCTTCCTCGAGCGCTACAACAATGCCTTCATCGCAGAGGCAAAGGCGTTCACCGATGCCGTTCTGAACGACACCGACACACCGGTCACCGGTTTTGACGGCCTCCAGCCGGTCAAGATCGCCATGGCGGCAAACCTCTCCATGAAGGAAGGCCGCCCGGTCAAGCTGAGCGAGATCGACGCATAACTTCCCCGCAATCCCCGCGCTTTTAGAGAACAAGAGAAGAGAAAAGAGTATCGCGTGAGGTCGTCTGCACTCGGCAGCGGCCTCACGTTCAGGAGAAGAAAGAGGGGTTATCCTTTTGAAGGACAACAATAACACTGCCTCCCTTGGCTGGGGCACCCGTATTGCCTACGGCTTGGGCGACACCGCCTGCAACGTCGTTTTCGGCATGATAACCGCGCTGCTCACCCTGTTCTACACGGATTACTGCGGTATTTCGGTCGTAACAGTCGGTATGGTCATGCTGATCTCGCGTATATTCGATGGCTCGTCCGATGTCATCATGGGCATCATCGTCAATAAGACCAAGTCCAAATGGGGCAAGGCCCGCCCGTGGATCTTATGGATGAGCGTACCGTATGTGCTGTGCGCCGTCGCGATGTTCTGCGTGCCGCATACCAGCAGCACCGCCATCCAGTTCTGGTATATCTTCGTCACCTACAACCTGTGTACCACCGTGTGCTACACCGCCATCAACGTGCCCTACGGCACCCTGTCCACTATGATGACACGCTCCTCGCACGAGCGCGACCTGCTCTCCATCGTGCGTATGGCGCTGTCCCCGGTCGGCAAGATCATTGCTGTTACGTTCACCATGCCGGTCGTCAAGCTGTTCGGCGACAATCAGGCCGCATGGATCAAGACCATGAGTATGTGGTGCGCCATCGCGCTCATCCTGCTCATCATCTGCTTTGTCCGCTGCAAGGAAACCGTCAATTTCGAGGCCGCGCAGCAGGAGCAGCCCAAGGTTCCCGCTTCCCGTGCGCTGAAAGCTCTGCTGGGCAACCCGTATTTCTGGGCAACGCTCGTCCTGTGGACCGTCACCTGCGTACATACCACCATCATCGGCACCGATCTGCCGTATTACTGCAAATACGTCCTCGGTAATGACTCGTGGTATTACAGCGTTATCTACACCGCAGAAATTGTAACCCTTATCGTCGGCGCACTGCTGTGCCCGCTGCTGCTGCAAAAGTTCAACAAGCGCGACCTGTCCCTGATCGGCTGCATCATTGTTGTTGTCGCTCACGCGCTCATTATGGTAAACCCGATGAGCTTCCAGTGGGTTCTTGCCATGACTGTCATCCGTTCGCTCGGTCAGGCGCCGCTGACTTCTCTGGTATTCGGCATGATGGGCGACGTTGTCGAGTACGGCCAGTGGAAGAGCCATCTCCGTCAGGAGAGCCTGATCTTCGGCGGCGGCTCGCTCGGCTTCAAGATCGGCACCGGCATCACCAGCGCAGTCATGACGGCTATGCTCGAAGGCGCAGGCTTCCTGAGCTCTGTCACCGGCGGCGCGATGCAGCCGACCTCGGCGCAGCACATGATCTCGTCCATTTTCAAATTCGGCCCGATCTTTGTGTGGGCTGCCGCTATCATCGTCCTGCTGTTCTACAAGCTGGACAAGATCTACCCCACCATCGCAAAGGAACTCGCGGAGCGCGAAGCGCGCGGCGAGATGTAAGGAGGATGCATTATGCTCAAACTCGGTTATAACGAGGCTACCTGCAAGGAAAATTCCAACGTGGAAACCGACCTGCTGCTGTGCGAAAAGTACGGCTATGACTATATCGAGCTGCGCCTCGATATGCTCAAGGACTACCTGAAAACCCACACCGCGGACGACCTCAAGGCGTTTTTCGCCAAGAGCCACCTCAAGCCGTTCGCGTTCAACTCCATCGAGAATATCAACTTCTGCACGCCGGAGGAGTGGAAAAAGCTCGTAGAGCTGTTCACCTTCGGCTGCGAGATCGCCCAGCAGATCGGCAACCCGTATATCATCGTGGTGCCGACTGTCACGAGCGAGATCTGCACCAAGGACGAAAAGGAGATTTTCGAGGACTCGGTCAAGGTGCTGAACGAGCTGGCGGACATTGCCGAGCCGTATGGTGTCAAGCTGTCCTTTGAGCCCATCGGCGACCGCAAATGGTGTGTCAACAGCGTTCGTCAGGCGCTCGAGATCGTCAACGCCGTCAACCGCGACAGCGTGGGCCTGACCGTGGACTGCATCAACGTTTACCTGCACGACAAGTGCGCGGATGTGGACTACATCCGCAAAATCCCGAAAGAGAAACTGTTCGTGTTCCACATCAACGACTGCGAGGACCTGCCGCTCGGCATCCTCGACCACTGCCACCGCCTGATGCCCGGTCTGGGCGCTATCCCGGTGCAGGCCGTCGCAGATGCGGTGCAGGCGGTCGGCTACGACGGCCCGGCGTGCCTCGAGCTGTTCCGTCCGGAATACTGGAAGATGCCTGCCGAGGATGTCATCCGCATGGGCGCGGAAACCACCCGCCCGTTCCTCGGATAAAACCCCGAAAAGCAGGATTTTCAAAAACAGCTGCTTCGGCGCAGGTTTCCCCGGAAAATCAGCCTGATTTTCCCGCCGCATTTTTCGCTGGCATAAGAGGATAAAAACAGCCCATTCCACTCCAATTCTCTCACATTTTTTGTTTTTTGAATCTTGCCAAGAATCTAAAAGAAACCATGCGCCGAACCTGTTAAACTAAAAGCACAAAGAGAGGAACGAACCTCACAGCCGGATTGTGAAATATCACGAAATCCAGCTGTGACAAACCAAAAGAACGAAAGGGAGGAATCCTCAATGTTAGATCCCAACAAGGTAAAGATCGGTATTGCACCCATCGCATGGACCGAGGACGATATGCCGGAGATGGGCGCGGAGAACAGCTTTCTCCAGACCATCAGCGAGATCGCGCTGACCGGCTATGTTGGCACCGAAATCGGCTGCCAGTTCCCGCGTGACCCAGCCATCCTGAACAAGGAGTTCGGCCGCCGCGGCATTTCCGCCATCACCGGCTGGATCAGCACCTACCTGAACGAGCTGCCGATGTGGCAGAACGAACGCGCTTTCGTCGATCACATGAACTTCCTCAAGTCCATCGGCGCGACCATCATCAACACCTCGGATCAGTCGTTCTCCATCCAGCACCAGTGGAACACTCCGCTGTCCAACAAGAAAGTGCTGAACGATGATGAGTGGGACGTGCTCACCAAGGGCCTGGATCACCTCGGCAAGATCGCTTACGACAGCGGCATGAAGATCGTTTACCATCACCACATGACGACCACGGTGCAGAAGACCGATGAGATCGACCGTATGCTGGCGATGACCGACCCGAAATACGTCAGCATGATCTACGATACCGGCCACCTGACGTTCTCCGGCGAGGACCCGATCGAGATTCTCAAAAAGCATCACGACCGCATCGGCCATGTACATCTCAAGAACGTCCGCAAGCCCGCGATGGACAAGTGCTATGCCGAGAACAAGAGCTTCCTCCGCTCCATTCCGGAGGGCGTGTTTACCGTACCGGGCGACCCGGAGGGCTGCGTAGACTTCCCGACCGTATTCAAGCTGCTCGACGAGTACAACTACGAGGGCTGGCTGGTCGTTGAAGCCGAGCAGGATCCGGCCATCGCAAATCCGCTCGAGTACGCCCGCATGGCGCGCGCTTACGTCAAGGAGCACACCGGCCTGTAAGTTAACCCATTATTTTTAATAAAAAGAGTAAGAAAAGAGCACAAAGGAGAGTATTACTATGAAAAAGCTGAAGATTGGTATCATCGGTGTAGGCCGTCTGGGTTATGAGCACGCCTGCAACATCGCAAACCGCGTTCCGGGCTCCGAGCTGGTAGCCATCGCGGATGCAAACTTCGACCGTGCAAAGCAGGTCGCTGAGGAGCTGGGCGTTTCCGCTGTTTACAACGACCCGAAGGAGCTGTGCGCCGACCCGAACGTTGAGGCCGTTGCCATCATCACCAACACCGCTTCTCACGTTGAGATGATCAAGATCGCGATGGATGCCGGCAAGCACGTTTTCTGCGAGAAGCCGCTGGCGGACACCGTTGAGAAGTGCAAGGAGGCCGAAGCCATCATCGCCGCTCACCCGGAGCTGACCTTTATGCTGGGCTTCATGCGCCGCTACGACCACTCCTATCAGGTAGCCAAGAAGAAGATGGAGAACGGCGACATCGGCGACGTTATCCTCGTTCGCTGCTATTCGCAGGACCCGATCTCCATCATCGAGGGCACGCTCGAGTACGCACCGCGCTCCGGCGGCCAGTTCATCGATATGTCCATCCATGATTTCGACCTCATCCGCTGGCTGACCGGCTCCGAGGTCAAGGAACTGTGGGCTACCGGCGGCTGCTACGAGTTCAAGCAGTACAAGGACTGGGATGACGGCGACAACGTTTCCGGCCTGATGAAGATGGAGAACGATG
Organism: uncultured Agathobaculum sp.; assembly: GCA_934504345.1. GTDB lineage: Bacteria > Bacillota > Clostridia > Oscillospirales > Butyricicoccaceae > Agathobaculum. The sequence goes on from CAKSVR010000002.1 coordinate 68,344, forward strand.
CAATGGCATTCTTCTTCGCCGGCCGTGCAGCAGCACACGGTTCTCATGTTGAAACCGAGATCGTCGGTACCCGCGGCACGCTGCGTATCGCTTCCGTTCCGACCGATTCTCTCGTTGAGGTCATGAGCCAGCACGGCATATGCCGCGAGTGCTATCAGGACTTCATCACGCGCTGGCACGATGCTTACATCACCGAGATCGAGGAGTTCTGCGACTGCGTAGCGACCGGCCGCAAGGCAACTCCGGGCGTGATCGACGGCACCCAGTCCACCAAGATCGCATTCCGCTGCAAGGAGTCCTTCCTGACCGACAAGAAGCTGACCCTCGAATAATCCCCAAAAAACTGTTCTCGGAAATCCAATATCTCCAAAAAATTATCTCCAAGGCATTCACCTTCAAGTCTTCGTTTGGCTCCCGACCGTTTCTCTCCGGTCGGGAGCCTTCTCGTTTGTCTTATTCTCTGCTTCGCACATACCGCACAATGGTATCCGCGCTCTTTTCGATGCCGACCGACGAGTCCACCGTGAGCTCGTAATGCCGCGCATCTCCCCAGCGCTCCCCTGCGATATGCTTATAGTAGGAGGCCCGCGCCGCGTCCGACCGACGGATGCTGCGTGCGGCCTCCTCTGCTGTATCGCCATAGATCTCGCGCACGCGGTCCATGCGGTACGCCTCGGGCGCATGGATGAACACGCGCACCACGTTCTCGGTGCCGCGCAGAACATAATCCGCCGCACGGCCGACGATAACGCAGCTTCCGTTCTCCGCGATGCGGCGGATAATCTTTGCCTGTGCCTCGACCGCGTACTGCACCGCACTCGAGCTAAGATACAGCTCACGCAGTACATCGGGCGCGTTCTTGTGGATGCTCGAGATAAATTCGCTGTCCAGCCCGCTCTCATGCGCCGCCAGCGCGATCATCTCCTTATAATAGAACGGGATGCCGAGCGTTTCCGCTACGCGCCTGCCGATCTGCTTGCCGGATGAGCCGTGCTCGCGCGCGATGGTGATGATAACGCCCGGCTGGGACGGCCGGAGTGCCGGTTGCGCAAGCTCGACCGGCTTTTGCTCCTGCACATAGCTTTTCGACAGGAACTGCCGATAGTACAGCACGCCGACAAGGCTTGTCACGGTTTCCGTCACCGGAAAGGTCAGCCAGAACCGGTGCAGTCCGAACCGCGAGAATACAAAGCCCAGCGGAACGAACAGCACCACCGTGCGGATAACGGTCAGCAGCGAGCTTTTGAGGCTCGAGCCCACCGCCTGAAAGAACACCGGAAAAATGAGCGATGTCACCATCGGCAGAAAGCTGAGGCCGATGAAGTGAAAGCCGAAGCTGCCGATGGCGATGACCTCCGTATCCGAGGTGAACACGCGCAGCATCTGCGACGGGATGAGGTTGAAGCACAGCGCGCCGAGCGCCATCAGCGCCCAGCCGAAATACACCGACACGGACAGCGTTTTGCGGCAGCGGTCAATGCTGCGGGCAGCGTAGTTGTAGCTGATGACCGGAACAATGCAGGTCTGCATCGCGCCGAGCGGAATGAAGAAAAACGTCTGCCACTTGTAGTACAGGCCGAGCGCCGTGACAGCCTGATCGGAAAATCCCGCTAAAATCAGGTTGAGGCCGAGGATGTAGAACGTATACGCGGACTGCATCAGGATATTCGGCACGCCCAGCCGGAAAATCTGCGCGATATGGCCGGGATAGACCGCCTTTGCAGGCGATTTCCGAAAACCCTTTCGGCCGACAATAGCCGCCGCAGCCATCTGGCCGACCACCGTCGCGACAGCCGCGCCCGCAATGCCCATCTGCGGCAGGCCGAACAGGCCGAAAATGAGCAGCGGATCGAGCACGATGTTGACGACCGCGCCCGTTATCTGCGCGACGGTGGGCGTTTTCATGTCGCCGCCGGCCTGCAAAACCTTGGTCCAGATGCTCTCGAGGAACAGCCCGAAGCTGAACACGCACACGATGCGGCCGTACATGACCACATCGCGGATAACGTCCGCCGAGCTGGTGGATATTTTCGCATAGAACGGCAGGATGAGCCAGCCTGCGGCCGCGAACAGCGCCCACAGCGCCAGCGCCAGCGGCGTGCCGACTCCGGCATATCCATCCGCCTCATCGGGACGGTTTTCGCCGTATTTCGCCGCCATGACGGTGTTGATGCCCACGCCCGTTCCCACCGCCAGCGCGATCATCAGCAGCTGGATGGGATAGACGATGGAGAGCGCGGTCAGACCGGTTTCGGAAAAACGGCCGATGAACAGGCTGTCCACGATGTTATACAGAGCCTGAATGAGCTGCGCCAGCATCACCGGCGGCGCCAGCTTGAGCAGGATGCGGCTGATCTTCTCCCTGCCGAAAAATTCTGTGGTGTCCATAAATCTCCCCGTTTCTGTGCGTTGCTACCGATAGTTATACACCAAACAGCGCGCACAGGCAAGATAAACGGGCTATTTTTTGCAGATTTGCGACGGATGGCGCGGCAGCCGAACAGGGTCATCGGACGATACAATAAACCCCATGCAACGCAGAAAACCACACCTTTCGGTGTGGTTTCAGGCTGTCGCGAAACCACGGTTTCGCCGACAAGCAGGAACGGACCGTAGGCCGTTCCAAAGTCGTCCGAAAGTTCCCGTACGGAAACTTTTTCCCTCTTAAAGTATAAAAACCGAGATACACGCTCCCGGTTTTTATGAATTTGCACGGCAAATTCTATTTCATGCGCGCTGCCGCGCGATATGATGAAATTGGTTCAATACCGACTTTTTTGACAAACTGGGTTTTCTGCTTAGTATACGTTTTTCGGAATGACCAGCCGGTTCATATGAACGTGCTCCAGCTGGAGCAGCTTGACCTTTCTCTCGATGCCGCCGGCATAGCCGGTCAGGCTGCCGTCCGCGCCGACGACACGGTGGCACGGAATGATGATCGACACCGCATTATGGCCTACCGCACTGCCGACGGCCTGTGCGCCGCCCTGCCGCGCGGCCACGCGATGCGCCAGCGCGCCGTAGGTGGTCGTCTGTCCGTAAGGTATCTGCAAAAGCAGCTCCCACACGGCCTGCTGGAACGGCGAACCGCTCGGATGCAGCGGCGGCGTGAAATCCGGCTCTTTGCCGCTGAAATACACATCCAGCCAGCGCTTTGCCTGCGTGATGATCTCGGTCTCCTGCGCTGTGTGCTCCCGGTCGAGCGTGCGGGCGAAATACTGCTGCCCGTCGAACCACAGGCCGGTAAGGCCGACCTCATCTGCCGCCAGCAGAATGCCGCCCAACGGCGAATCATAATGGCTGGTATACATCATTCTTTTTCTCTCCTGACTGTCTTTTTCTTGAGGCAAGACCACATAATGGAACAATTTAAGGCATTGCCTTATAGTCGTGCATTTCCGGTATCGCACCGCCGGATACCGCCCACAGATACAGGCTTGCCACGCTGCCATACGGGCTGAACCGGCGGCGGTATTTCTCGAACAGCCTGCGGTCGATCTTCCGATGGTGGTACACCATACGCAGCCCGCGCTGTATCGCGAGGTCGTCATAGCTGAAAATGTTCGGGCGCTGCATACCGAACAGCAGGAGCATTTCCGCCGTCCACACGCCGACGCCTTTGAGCGTGCTGAGCGCCTGTATCGCCTCTGCATCTGTCATTTTCTCCACTGCGGCAAGATCAAATGCACCGGACTGCACCTTTTCGGCGAAGTCCGTGATGTATTCTGCCTTGCGGAATGTCATACCGAGCGATTGCAGCCGCGGCACGCCCGCCGCGAGGATGCACTCGGCTTTTACCTCTCCCAGCGCCTCGCGCATCCGCTGCCAGATGGTCGCCTGTGCCTTTGTCGAGATCTGCTGCCCGATGATGTGGTGTACGACCGAGGAAAACAGGTCGGTGTCCACCTCGCGCTCGATGGGCCCGATCCGGTCGATGACCGCGCCCAGCCGTTTGTCCTTGCCGCGCAGATAGTCGGTTTCGGTCTGTCCGTATGCGAATATCATCCTGCTCCCTCTTTTCAATAAAACTATTATACCGTATTCGACAGAAAAATGCTATGCCAAAAACGAAAAGCAATCCGGCTTCCACGAAGGAAGCCGGATTGCTTTTACGAGGCGCCTGCTGCTGTGTGGTTTGGTTTCTATGTATGGTATGACGATGAAAAACCGTTTTTTTGCACTTCACGAAAAAAATCCCGAGGATTATCCACAATATTGCGGATAATCCTCGGGACAGGTTTTTCAGCGGTACGGATTGTCCGGACAGCCCATGATCGCCAGCACTTCATCCGGCTGCAGCGCGATATTTGACCAGCGACGAATGTCCGTGAGCAGCGCACGGTTTTCATACCACATTTCGGCATTCTCCATCGTCTGCGGACTGTTTTCATTTCGCAGACGTTCTTCTGCATCCGCCAGCGCGGCCATCCATGTGCTGTATCGCAGCCACTGCACACCGGTGCGGTCAAAGGCGCGTTCACTCATGCGCTCGATGCTGTCAATGAGCACATCGAAGGCATCGATGGGAATATGCAGACACCGGTGCCAGAATCGTGCAGGCTCACGCTTTTTGAGCGGCGATTCCTCGGTATTATCGTACTGCTCCGCCTCTGTTTCCTCCGCAGCGGCGTAATCCGGGCGGAGCGTGATGCAGGTATCCATGAACCGCTCCATCTCGCCCAGACCGCTGCAAAACACACTGCGGCTCTGCGCCTCGAAGCCGATACGTTCATCGCGGTGGGTGTTGTCGTCGTACCACATGGCACGCCGCAGCTCCTCGCACGAGATCGTCTGACAGGCTCCCGCCGCATCCACGCATCGCACCATCAGAAAATGTCCCCACGGACGAAATTCCAGCCGCAGACCGCCCTCCAGACACAGCGAAATGCGCTCCGCTACCTCATGCGGCGTGTCATACGGCTCACCGGTCAGCGGCGCACAGTCCGCCATGCGGGTATCGACCTCGACCGCTGTCACCGCCTTTTCGCAGCAGCAGCCGAACAGGTCGCTGGCCGATACGTTCGGCTCCTCGCCGTCCGCCGCCCATCGGTCGTACGGATTGCTGCTCATGCGGAACACCGGCTCTCCCGGCGAGGCGATAACGAGCGCTTTTCCGTCCATGAACTCCACCGAGAACGTGCTGTCGAGCAGTACACAGCAGTCAAACCGCATATCGCCCGGAATGCTGCCGTAGCGCGACCTGCGCAGGCGCTCCTCCTCGTCCAGACCCTCCAAACGTGCAAAGGCTTCCTCCTCGATCCATTCACGGGTGTGGAAATGGCTGAAGCCGCCCAGATGCAGCAGGTCGATCACCCGACCGGTCAGCCGATATTCCTCCAGCTGTGCGCGGATGGCCGCCGGGTCGCTCAGGTACGGCGCAGCCCATCGAAATCCGCCTTTTTTCTCTGTTCTTATCATAAACAAGCCTCCCTGTACTGCTCCGTTCCGGCCGACAGCTGCCGGTCGTATTTGATGATATACGCAAATGTATCCCGCAGCGAAAGGAACAGCCGCGGCTGCACATGATAATGCTGCGTGTTCCCGCGCGTGCTGACAAGGTTGATGCTCTCCCACTGTGCCAATTCGCTGCTTTTCGGGCCGATCAAAGCGGAAAACGTATCCACGGTGTTCCCGTCCGCATCCACGCGCACCGCAGAGAGCTGGGTCGGCCGGTTCTGACCCTGTCTGTTTTTGACCCATTCCCTGTCTGTCAGCACATACATTTTCCTCACTCCTTTACTGCTTTCAGTGTAGCAGATCGGGAGTACCATAAACGGGATTTTCAGTCCGGCACCCGGCGGTACGCCTTATTCCGCATCCCAGCTGCGCTTGGCTCGGCTGCGGATGTAGCACTTGCCGCTCGGCACGGTGCGCGTCACCGGCGTGACATCGCCCCACGAACCGCGCTGACGGCTGTGATAGGCGCGCTGCGCCTTTTTGCTCTGCTTGCACAGCGGTACCAGCTTACGCATAGCGGCCCTCCTTTCTGTTTTCACGCACGATGGTGTCGATGGTTTCGCTCAGCTCATCGCAGAACGCCGTGTAGTCCGCATGGCCGCAGACCATCATGCTGTCCGGCAGTTGCTCGATGGATTTTCGGAACGCTTTCTCATCCTTTTTGCGGACACGGCACAGGATGAAGATGTATTCGTTGTCTTTCTTGCTGAACTCGCGCAGAAAATCCACCGGCACTTCGTTGCGGATGAACAGCTGATCCGCCAGATACGGCTGGGTATCCACATACATATAGTAGCAGTAGAACAGCGAGAACTTGTGCAGTTTCCAGCAGTACATTTTCATCGTTTTCCCCTTTCGATCATGTGATTTGCTGCTTCGTATGATAGTATCATAATCCATCGCATTCGAGTTGTCATTAAACTGCTGGTTCAATCGGGTTGGAACGTAAATTTCTTGCATGGGCTTGCATTATCCGCTGATTTGCGGTATACTATAATCAATGTAAATGATAGTGCTCTGCAACGCAGGCAGACGAAAACCCCCGGAGGTCGCAACTCCGAGGGTTTTCTCATTCGTTCAGGTTGGGTGAACTACGCCCAAGGCTGGCTGCCGGTTACTCTCTGTCCAGCCATTTGCAAATGTAATAAGCCACTACACTTGCCGCAACAGAGGAAATAAATGATAGCGCCAACTGCATCTCAGGCACCCCCTCTCTCTGCCGATATGGGGGTGGCAGCATCTTCAGTATAACACAGTTCCCATGTGACAACAAGCGACATTTCTCTTGCAATCCGGCAGCAGCTGTGCTACATTGGGGATAGAACCGATCGCTGCCTCGCGGCAGCTTTTTACGGGCGCATGGTTAGCCTTTTCTAACCGCATTTTCCCATCGGAAAGGAGTGGCTCCATGTCCCAAAAAGCGACCGAATTTCAGCGCAGCGCCACGACCCGTCCGCGCTGTATGATGCCTACAACGAATCCGATGACACCGAGGAACACGCAAAAAGCGGGTTTCTGCCGCCCGTGGGAGGGAAAACACGATGAAATACGCCGGATTACCGTCTGCCATGTGGATACTGTTCGCCAAATCGTTCCGACAGCACCTTGTAACCGTGTTCGGGCTGGATGCCGCAACGGCCAAGGCCGTCACGCGAAAGGCCAAGGTAAAATATAAGGAAATCCTCACGCCGCTGCCCGACTTCGAGAAAGGCGACTCATTCTCGCTCAATCTGATTGGCTGCGCGATGCTGTGCGCGTTCATCCTGTCCATGCCCGCGCGGCCGGATGTGGAAACGCTGACCGACTACTACGCCCGCGCGATGATGACCCGTACCATGAAGCTGTTCTGCCGAATAAAGGGCAAACGCCGGTTCGCGCCGAAAACCTTGCAGGCCATGCAAAAACTGGTCGACCTGCATCCGGCGCGGCGCAATCCCTATTCTTGGGATATGGAGATACGCCCGTATGCGGACGGCAGCGGCTTTGAGGCACGGTTTCACCGGTGCGGCATCTGCACACTGATGCGCGAGCTGGGCCTCAGCGACCTGACACCCGCCATGTGCCATCTGGACTACACCATGAGCGAGGCCGGCGGCACATCGCGCTTTGTGCGCGAATATACATTGGCCTCCGGCGGGCCGTACTGCGATAACGGCTATCATAAAAAATAACGGCATACAGAGAGCAAAAACGCTCAACCATCGTTTGATGGTTGAGCGTTTTTTTGTTTTTCTGTACCCCGCAGGGGTGGTATAACATCTGCCCATAGTATACCACACACCCTGCGCCGGTGCAGCCATTCCGTTCCGCAATTTATCCACAGTGTTGTGGATAAACCGCTTACAGCGTAAGCGGCGGCAGCGCGGTCGTATCGATCGAGCGGATGGCCGAGCGCAGCGGCAGCACCGACGACGGCGAAACCGAAAGCTCGTCAATGCCCATCGACAGGAACGTTTCGGTCAGCTCCGCGCCCGCGCCGATGATCGCCGGAATGCCCATCGTGCACGCCAGAATCGCCGTGTGCGAGTGGGCCGAGCCCGCCGAGGTGATAAAGCCGAGGATGAGCGACTTGTCCAGCTGCACGGTTTCGCTCGGCGCGAGGTCGTCCGCCGCCACGATGCACGGCACATCGGATACGATGCCGCTTTCGCCCTCGCCGGTCAGGATGCCGACAACACGCGCCGCAATATCGCGAATATCCGCCGCACGCGCCTGCATATAGCTGTCATCCATCGCCGCGAACATCTCCGCGAACTGTGCACCGGTGTCGCTGACGGCGGCTTCGGCGTTCACGCGGTCGTTCTCGATCATGCCCTCGATGCTCTCAACGAAATCCAAGTCCTCCAGCATCATCTGGTGCGCCTCGAACAGCATGGCCGCATCCTCACCGGCCTCCGCGCGTGCCTTTTCGTACAGTGCACCGAGCTGTACCTTGGCGGTTTCCCGCGCCGCGCGGAAGCGCTCGAGCTCCGCGGCCGTGTCCGTCACCGCATAGCGCGGGATAACGCCGCTTGCCCGGCGGTAAAAGCTGATCGGGCCCGCCGCTACGCCTTTGGATACGCCCTTGCCGAAAATCTGCTCCATCTCGCTCACTCCTTACAGGTTCGCCTTGAAAAATGCCTCAAGCTGCGCCGCATCCTCCGGGATGAACCAGCGCTGATGCACGCGCACCGCGCCGAGTATCTCGTACTTTTCGCAGAGCTCGCGCAGCTCGGCGGCAGGAATGTGCCACAGAACTGCGGCTTCGGGAATGGTCATAAACGGCATCGTGCATCCTCCTTTGTGTTATTGGAACAGGTGGTAGACCGCCTGTGCTACGCCGTCATGGTCACAGTCGGCGGTAACGTACTTTGCCAGCGCCTTGAGCGCCGGAGCTGCGTTGCCCATCGCGACCGGCATCCCGACCGCACGGAGCATTTCTGCATCATTGTCGCTGTCACCGATGGCGGCCATCTCCGCAGGCGTTACGCCGAGCATCTCGCCCAGACGGGTCAGCGCGCGGCCCTTGTCCGCACCTGCAGGAAGTATCTCGAAGTTGTCCGCGCCGGAGCTTGTGATCGTGATGCCCGGCAGCGGCCGAATCTCTGCGAGCGCCCGCTCGAGCACCTCGCGTTCACCGAGCGCGTACAACTTGGTGACGTTCAGCTTGTTCTTCCGAATCTCCCCGGCAATGTCCTCGGTGACGATCTTGTTCGCGTGAAAGCCCTCTATGCGGTAGTTCGCGACAAAATCGCGGTTGGAATATTCGTTGATGTAGATTTTGCTGCCGACGTAGATCATCACGCGCACCGGGCGGCTCTGCACCGCCTCGACCACCTTTGCGCCGATCTCGCACGGCATCTCCCAGCTTTGCAGGATGCGCTCGTCCGAGGCCGCCGCGATGGCCGTGCCGCCCGCCGTCACCATCAGGTCGTCGCAGGGCAGTTCGCGGGCGAACTCCGCCGCCTCGCCGACGATGCGGCCGGTCGAGAGCACAACGTGAACGCCGCGTTCCCTGACCCACTCGAGCGCCCGCTTGACTGCAGGCGTTACTTCCTTGCGGGAATTGAGCAGCGTGCCGTCAAGGTCGAGCGCGAGTAAACGGTATTTCATGCCTGTACCTCCTCGATATGTCGGTAAATGGCGTGTGCCGCGCCGTCCTCGTCGCACGAAGCGGTCACTTCGTCAGCCGCTGCCCGCGCCTCTGCCGAGGCGTTTCCCATCGCGATGCCCAATCCGGCGGCACGCAGCAGCGGCGCATCGATGTCATGGTCGCCCAGTGCGATGACCTCGGCCGATGTGAGGCCCAGCGCTTCGCACAGCGCGCGCATCGCGGTGTCCTTGCCCGTGCCCGCCGGTACGACCTCCAGATATTCGTCCTTGGAGCGCACGAGTGTCATCGGCAGGTGTTTTTCCTCCAAAACCGGGAAGAGTTCATCGATTTTGTGCTTTTCACCCATGCAGAGCAGCTTGTGCGCGCCCGCCTCGGCATTCCAGCTCGAAAACAGCGTTTCGAGCGGCGCGATGGTCGGCTGTATGCCGGTTATCTGCGCCTCGGCGCGGCTCCACTCGTCCTCGGCGGCGATGAGCCATTCGAGGTCGCGGTAAACGCTCAGATGGATGTGCCGCGCCTGCGTTTCGTGCAGGACGGCCCGTGTGCATTCGCGGGTCAGGCGGCTGTCCGCCAGCCGCTTTTCACCCGCGAGGATGAGTCCGCCGCCGCAGCACGCCAGCGGGCCGTCCACACCAAGCGCATCCCGGATGGGAAACACTGCACGCGGCGGACGGGCGCTCATCAGGCAGATGGCAGCGCCGTTTTTCGCCGCGAACTGCACGGCTTCGCGGTTGGCAGACGGCAGTCTGTGTGCGGAATCCAGCAGCGTGCCGTCAATATCCATGCTGGCGAGCACCTTGCCGCACTTGGCGCGCCACTCGTCGAGCGTCCACACGAACGTTTTCTTGTCGCTGGCATTTTTATATGCCGCCTTGAGCACCGGCGTGGTGGCCGCCTTGTCGTTTACGGCGATGAGGCCGTCACAGGGGTACTCCAGCGCCCAGCGGGTGCAGGTCTGGCCGTGGATCATGCGGTCGACAACACGAATGAAAGAGATAGACATAACTTTTTCCTCCTTATACTGTTTTTGGGGTTAAATATCGTCGTCCTCGTCACCGCCGAGGGCAAATCGCTTGATCTGATCCTTTGCCTCGCCGGTGAGCTCGGCCTCGAGTGCATCGAGCGGCGTATCCGCATCCGCAAATGCGGCGGTCAGCACGAGCGACAGGTTCATGCCGCCGATGGCAAGCGTGCGCGCCAGCAGACCCTTTTCGGTCAGCACATCGAGTGCGGTGGTCAGCGGCGAGCCGCCGATGATGTCCGCGGTGAGGATGATCTCGTCCTCGGCGGTGATGTCCCCCACGAGCTCTGCGAAGTTTGCGCGGAACGTGTCCACATCCATGCCGTCGAGCAGGCTGGTCGAGCGGATGTCCTCGCGGTCGCTGCCCGCCATCATGCCGAGCGCGTTGTGCAGGCCCGGTGCAAAGGTTCCGTGGCTGACTAAAATCAGGTATCTCATTTTCCGTTCCCTCTTTCCTGTTTGTTGAGCATAGTATACCGGATTTTCCCTTGTGTGAAATCTGCATTTTGTCACGAGTCGCTTGTGATGATTGTCCTGTTTTTGCATGACAAATGTCACCTCGGTTATCAAAATACGCAAAGAAAAAGCGCCCTGTCTGTGTAAATTACACAAACAGAGCGCGGAACGCCTGTCAATCTGCGTATTATTCCTGTAAATATTCCTGCACTTCATGCTGCACTCTTTGCAGCTGGAGCGACAGATTGTGCTCGTCCTCCATCGCGGTCTGCACCAGTCCCTCGGTCAGCAGGAGCGCCTGATCGTAATTGCGGAAACGCGGCGCGGCAGCAGCCTGCTCCATGACCTCCGGGAGTATTTCCACGCCGGTCCGGCTCTCGCCGGGCGTGTCCTGCCGGAGGATGCGGCGCGTTTCGTCCGAGTCGGTCACGCTCCGCAGCGCGGAAACGCTGTGCGAGTCCGTGAACAGCATGGACTGGTTCTCCTCTCCGGCGGTCAGCTCACGCAGGAACTGCCACGCAAGTGTGGTATTCGCTGTGCGGCTGCTGATGCCCGCCAGCACGGTGCTAAGCGCCGAGCTGTTCGTACCCGCCGGGCCGTGCGGCATCGGGATGCAGTCCCACGAAAAGTCCGAGTAGCGCTTGATGCGCCACTCGTTATCCTGTAACTCCTCGGTCTGCTTTTCGTCCACGCCGATGGTGAGGTTGCCCTTGGCCATGCGCGCGAACATCTGAAGTGCCTTGCTCGCCACATCGGGCGCGATGATCGAGCCGCCGCGCACGACCTCGCGCACCGCATTGGTCAGATCGGCCACCGATACGCCTTTCAGCAGATAGCCGGAGGCACCGAACCGCAGGGCGTTGAACACATACTCGTCATCGTCGAACGTCGTCAGCACGATGACCTTGATGGTCGGGTGTGCGGACTTTATCAGCCGCGTACACACCACGCCGTCCACCTCGGGCATCCGAATGTCCATCAGCACGACATCCGGCTTTTCGCTGCGTACCAGCTCGATGGCCTCGCGGCCGTTCTTCGCCATGCCGACCACGGTAATATCGCTCTGTGCGCCCAGTACAAAGCCCAGACTCTCGCGAATGAGCTCCTGATCGTCCGCTAGCAGCACTTTAATCATATACATCACCCCATCGCAGCGGAATCTCCGCGTGCAGTTCAAATCCGTTTTCGCTCTTTACCTTTAATGTGCCGTTCAGCAGCTTGAGCCGCTCCCGCATATGCCGCAGACCGAAGCCCGGTTCGATCTTCGTGCAGCCGCAGCCGTTGTCCGTCACCGTGATGCACACGCGCACCGCCGTCGCGTGTCCGTGCCGGATGGCATTGGTGATGCTCTCCTGCACGATGCGGTACACGGCATCCTCCTCATCCGGCGACAGGCGCAGCTCGTCCGCCTGCAAATCCAGCGTAACCTCCGCCTGTGAGGTCGTCTGCATCTCGGTGCACAGCTTCCCTAATGCATCGGTCATCTGCATCCGCTCGAGCGCATCCGGGCGCAGTGCCCGCACCGAGCGGCGCACCTCATTCATGCCCTCGCGGGCGGTCGCCGCGATGCACTCCATCTGCTTTTTCGCCATCTCCGGCGAAATCTCGAGCATTTGCAGACACGCATCCGCACCGGCGGTGATGCCGGTCAGCGCGTGGCCGAGCGTGTCGTGAATCTCCCGCGCAAGGCGGTTGCGCTCGCGCGTTTCGGCCATGCGTTCGCTCTCGGCGGCATAGGCCTTGAGCTGCTCGTTCAGCACGGAAAGACGGTCGTTCGCCTGTTCGAGTTCGCCGTTGAGGCGGCGTATCGCTGAGTTTTCCTCAGTCCGCTGTCCGATGAGCACAACCATGTACACCACAAACAGGATAAGATGCAGCGCACCCAGTAAATCCACCGTGCTTTGCAGCAGCTGCCGCGTGTGCGCCTCGAAATACAGCAGATATTCCGCCAGCGACACCATATGCAGCGCACCCTGCAGGACATTCAGCCCGGTCAGCAGGAACAGCGCCGTCATCACGCCGAGGAACACGCGGCGCTGCCTGCCGCGCAGACCGTCGATGAGATCGACCACCACATACAGCAGCAGGCCGTTATATGCCAGATGCAGCGCGAATATCACGCATATCGCGAACAGCGGCTCGGTCCAGCCGAGGCGGTCGTATCCGCGGCGGCGCAGCACGCCCGCAAGGATGAGCGCCGCCATGCCGAACAGCGCGACAGCGAGTGTCCACGGTTTGGCGGGCAGTGCGCTCAGATTCTGTGCGAACGAAAGACCGTCCGCCTGCCGGGCAGCCAGCACGGGTGTCATGCCGAACACCCATGCGAGGAACGCACACACCGCCGCATTCAGCAGCAGCATGATGCGGCGGAAAAAACACAAACTTTCTGCCATACGTTCTCCCTCCTACTGCCAGCCGTCCATGCCGTAGCCGCTGACGTTATCCGCCGTTATCAGCTCGACCGGCACGGTGATCTCGGCTTCGTAGTCCTCGCCGTTTAAGATGGCATACACCGTCTGCGCGGTTATCTGCCCGATACGGATGGGCGACTGCGCCGCCGTGGCCGTCATGACACCCTCGCGTATCATGCTTTTGGCCTCGGGCGCACCGTCCACGCCGTAAACGGCGGTGTTCTCCAGCAGACCGTGCTCCTGCAATGCCGCCATCGCGCCGAGCGCACTCGGGTCGTTGAGCGCCATCACCGTTCTGCCGCTCCTGATCGAGCGCCGGATCGCGCGTGAGCAGAATATCGCCGCGGCTCTCGATGACAAGCCGCAGTTCTTCGTCAATAACGCTGTAAAACGGGTTGTTCATCGTCATGTACGTTGTGCCGATGCGGAGCGGCTCGTCCGCCTGCGACACGGTCTGATGGGACACGGCGGCAAGTCCCGCCGCCAGCAGCAGCGCCGCCGCGCAGAGTATGGGCTTGGTTCGCAAGGGTATCCCGCCTTTCGATGTGAGTTATCGGTCTTCGTTCTGCCGCGCTTACCTCTGTATGACACACTTTATCAATTTTAAGTATAGGCGTTCTACACGGATTTTTCGAGCTCTAGCCGCGCAATATAACGTACACCATGTTCTATATTTACATAATACTATACATTTTCGACCGATTTTGATTTACAACGTCCCGCACGGGTGCTACACTGGATTTACCAGAAAATGATGCGCCAGTATTGGAATCGAGGAGGACCATATGATGACCATAAACGACCCGCTGCTCCGCACGGACAGCTACGCGAAAATCTTCCTGTACAACACCCACGAAACCGTGGCGTGCGTGCCGCGCCACACCATCCGTATGCGCGATAAAGTCCGCCCGGACAAGCTGCGCGAGGCAGTCGAGCAGGCGCTTTTGCGCTTTCCGCACATGATGCTCACCGCCGAGCCGACCGAAACCGCATTCCGCTACCGCCGCAACGTGCAGCCCGCCGTGGTGCTGCCGTTCGATGGCGTTTCCACGCGCTACACCATCGGCTCTAAGGACACGAACGGGTACTTATTCCTTGTCGGGTATCACGAAAAGACCATCTACATGGAATATCAGCACTCGATCTCGGACGGGCGCGGCTTCGAGGAGTTCATCCGGTGCGTACTGTTCCAGTATCTCAAAAACTGCGGCTGTCCGGTCGAGAATGACGGCACGGTGCGCGGTCTGGACACCCGCTGGTCGCCCGAGGAGAGCGCCAACGGCTATGAGCAGCTTGCCGACCGTGAATTTTCGCCGGACGGCATCTGGAAAAAGCCCGAAGCCGTCCATGCGCCCGCGGTGCAGTGGAGCGACGATGCCGCCGAGGTCGTCACCGAGGTGACGTTCCCGTTTTCGCAGCTGCACGAGTATGCCAAGTCCATCGGTGTCAGCCCGCTGTCCGTGCTCGCGCCGCTTATGATGCGGGCGTTCGACCGCAAGTTCGGCGGCGGCGACAAGCCGGTTATCGCGGAGATCCCGGTCGATCTGCGGCCGCTGCTGCCGACCGTTACCACACGGTATTTCATCTGCTTCATCGACCTGCCGTATTTCCCTGAGTACCGCGAACTGCCGGACGATGAAGTGTTCCGCCGCACAAAGGCATTCCTCAAGGACCAGATGCAGCGCGAACAGCTGCTCTATCGCGCCAAGGCCGCCGCAGACCGCTGCGAATCGCTGCACAAGGCGGATATGCCGCTCGCGGAGAAAATGCAGGCTGCACAAAAGGTCACGACCGATTTTGTGCTCGAGGACAGTTTCCTCATTACCAACGTCGGCCGGTTCACGCTGCCCGAAAGCTGCCGTCCGTATGTGCTCGACTACGGCGCGATTTTGCCGTGCGCGGTGCAGCCGTTCGCGCTGCTCATTTCGTCCTACGGCGATACGATGAAGCTGTCGGTCGCCCAGCGCGACCACGATATGCAGGTCGTCGAGGAGCTGTGCGCGGGTCTGCGCAGCCTCGGCCTCCAGCCGGAAACCCTGAGCTATCCGTTTGTTGTGACACGCTATAACGGCATGGAGTGCGGATTGTAAGGAAAATAGAACAAACCCGCTCAGCTTATGGCTGAGCGGGTTTTATTTGTGCAGATATAGACAAAACTCGACTGTATCTGCTATAATCATTTCAGGGAGTGCCCGGCACTCCCCGGGACGCTGTTGCATAATAGCGGTCAGCCCCTCTCTTTCCCCCGCTGTCGGCGGGCGAAAGGAGGTGTGCGCGGATGAAGAAGAAAGCATTTCAGCTTTTTATTTGTGCGGTCGTTGTACTGTACATTTTCTTTATAAATGCGCGATGACCGCTCGGTGGCACCCGAACGGTCATCTTAGTAACATTTGATGACTTGAGGGGCTGACTGCTTTACAGCGTCCCTTTTTGTATCTCTATTATACGCCGCACGCGCCGGCTTTGTCAAGAACTGCATAGGTCTGCAATGCAACCCGCTCAACCATCATAGATGGCTGAGCGGTTTTTTGTTTTTCTGACCCCGATGGGGATAGGTGCACCGCAAGGGCGCGAGTTGCGACTCGCACTATTTTACAAGAAGGAACTCCCCTATGAAGTTACTGTTATCCCAGCCGTGCCAGCGCATACCCGACATACAGGCCCGCGCCGGTGACGAGCGTATCCTCGTCCACATCGAAGCCGCCGTTGTGGTTAGTTATCATCGTGTGCGGCAAACCCGGGTTGCCCGTGCCGAGATACGCATACGCGCCCGGCTTATACAGCTCAAACTCCGCGAAATTGTCGCCGCTGAGCGACAGCTCGCGGTCGGTAACAACGTGTCCCACGCCGAGCAGCTCGTCCACGACCTCCGCCGCTTCTCTGCACACCTGCGGGTCGTTGATGAGCGCGGCGGCAAAGTCCGTCCACTCAATCTCCGCCGTGCCGCCGTACAGCGCCGCGATGCTCTGCGCGGTTTCGCTCACCTGTGCGCGCACGCGGTCGCGGCTCTCCTGCGAGATGGTGCGTGTCGTGCCCTCCAGCTCGGCGTACTCGGCAACCGCGTTGTAGGTCGTGCCCGCGTTCAGCTTGCCGATTCCGATGATGACCGGCTCGGTCGGTGAAGTGCGGCGCGTGACAAGTCCCTGCACCGAAACAACGATCTGACTGGCGATATACAGCGCATCCACGCCCAGATGCGGTGTGGAAACGTGCGTGGATTTTCCATGCACGCGGATGCGGAAATGGTCTACCGCCGCGTTGTTGATGCCCGGCTTGAGGCCCACCGTGCCCGCCTTGAGATCATACGCCGTGTGCAGACCGAACACGCGCTCCGCGCCGTCCAGCACGCCCGCCTTGACAAACGGCTTTGCGCCGCGCCCAATCTCCTCGCCCGGCTGGAACACCAGACGGATCTCTCCGCCGAATGCATCGCGGTTTGCCGCGAGAATCTTCGCCGCGCCCAGCAGACAGGCGGCGTGGGCATCATGGCCGCAGGCGTGCATCACACCGGCATTCTCCGAACGGTATGCACACTCATGCGTTTCCTCGATGGGCAGCGCATCGATGTCCGCCCGCAGAACGAGCACTTTTCCGTTCTCCTTTTCGCCTTTCAGCGTGCCGAGCACGCCGGTTTCGCCCACGCGCGTGTGCGGGATGCCGAACCTGTCCAGCTCCTCCTCGATGCGCTGCGCGGTGCGGAACTCCTGTAAACTCAGCTCCGGATACCGGTGAAATTCCCGGCGGACGGAAACGATGTAGTCCCGTTCCGCCGCGGCGGCTTTCTTTACGTCCATGATGCCTTTCCTCCTGATTTATCGGTGTTTGGGCTTGATCTTCGTTCGGAGCGATTCCAGACGACTCAGTGCATCCAGCAGCGTTTCGTCCTTTTTCGCAAAGTGCAGACGGATAAGGTTGTTGACCGGCTCCCGGAAGAAGCTCGAGCCCGGAACTGCGCCTACGCCGACATAATGCGCCAGATCCTCGCAGAACTCGAGGTCGCTCTCGTAGCCGAACTCGGCAATGTCCAGCAGAACGTAGTACGCGCCCTGCGGGTCGGTGTGGGCAATCTTCAAATCGTCCAGACCCTTGAGGAACAGGTCCTTTTTATGCGTATACTTGGCCTGCAAATCGTCATAGTAGTCCTGCCCCATCTTCAGGCCGGTAACGACAGCCTCCTGCAGAGGTGCTGCCGCGCCGACCGTCAGGAAATCGTGTACCTTTTTTGCGCGGTCGATAATCTCCGGCGGCGCGATGATGTAGCCCAGCCGCCAGCCGGTGACGGAGTACGTCTTGGAGAGCGACGAACACGACAGCGTGCGCTCCCACATTCCCGGCAGGGTGGCGAAATAGGTATGCTTGTTCGGTGCGAACACGATATGCTCGTATACCTCGTCCGTGATGACATAGGTGTCGTACTTCTCGGCCAGCGCGGCGATGGTTTCCAGCTCCTCGCGGGTGAACACCTTGCCGCACGGGTTGGACGGGTTGCACAGGATGATGGCCTTCGGGTGCTGACGGAACGCATCCTCGAGCACGTTCGCATCAAAGCGGAAATCCGGCGGCACGAGCGGCACATAGATGGGCTCTGCACCAGACAGGATGGTGTCCGCGCCGTAATTCTCATAGAACGGGGAGAAAATGATGACTTTATCGCCCGGATTGGTGACCGTCATCATCGCGGCCATCATGGCCTCCGTGCTGCCGCAGGTGGTGACGATTTCGGTGTTCGGGTCGATCCTGCGGCCCATGAAATACGTCTGCTTGGCAGCCAGCGCTTCGCGGAAGTTCTGCGAACCCCATGTGATCGAATACTGGTGATAATCCTCGTAGGCCACCTGTGCCAGACGGTCGAGCAGCTCTTTCGGCGGCTCGAAGTCCGGGAAGCCCTGCGACAGATTTACCGCATCATACTGCATGGAAACGCGCGTCATACGGCGGATGACCGAATCAGTAAAGCCGGCGGTGCGCTCAGATAAGCTCTGCATGGTTATTTCCTCCCACAATGTAAGATTTCTGGTCGTTCAGTGTATGTTTCGGGTCGAGAGCGGTCTTGATGGTGTTCATCACGGCGAGATTGTCCGCCGAGGTTTCCCGCAGGAAATACGACCGCTTGGCAATGCCGATGCCGTGCTCACCCGAGGCTACGCCGCCGTAAGAATACGCCTTGGCGTAAGCCTGCTCCATATTGTCGTGCAGCTCGCGCTCCCATGTCTGCTGGTCGCGGCCGTCGCGCACCACGCAGAGATGCACGTTGCCGTCGCCCGCATGGCCGAACGCGATCATACGCATACCCGAGGCGGCCTCCAGCTCGTTGATGTAGCGTACAAAGTCCGCCGTGTGGCTGATGGGCACGACAATGTCCACCGGCTCCTGCTCGGACACGGCCTCGACCGCCATAACGAGCGCACCGCGCACCTTCCAGATGTCAGCCGCCTGCTCCGCACTGCGGAGCACGATATAGTCGATGGCGCCGTTGTCGAGTGCAAGGCGACGCACGCGCTCGATGCTCGCATTGACCTCGCTCTCGTGGCCGTCAAACGTCAGCAGGATATATGAACCGGCATCCGGGCGCGGATATTGCACGCCGGAGAAGCTCTCACCGAGGGCTACGACCTTGCGCTCCATGAACTCGACTGCGGTCGGGTTGGCATTTGCCTGCAAGATCGTCAGCACGCTGCGGATGCCCGTGCCGAGGTCGGCAAACGGCACGAGCACGCTCACCGAGGTTTCCGGCTTAGGCAGCAGGCGCAGCAGGCACTTGGTGATAACAGCCAGCGTGCCCTCCGAGCCGATGAGCAGGTGCTTGAGCGACAGGCCGCTCGCATCCTTGACCTGCTTGCCGCCGACTTTCAGCACCGTACCGTCCGCAAGGACGACCTCCAGCCCGCGCACATAGTCGCGTGTTACGCCGTACTTGACCGCGCGCATACCGCCCGCGTTGGTGCTGATGTTGCCGCCGATGCTCGAGGCCTTTTCGCCCGGATCGGGCGGATAGAACAGGCCGCGCTCCTCGACATACGCCTGCAGATCCTTGAGCAGCATACCCGGCTCGACGGTGATGGTCATGGTGTCGCGGTCAAGCTCGAGCACGCGGTTCATGCGGGATACATCCAGAATGATACCACCGAACAGCGGGATTGTCGAGCCCACAAGATTGGTTCCCGCGCCGCGCGGCGTGACCGGGATACCGTTTTCGTTGGCGTACCGGAGCACGCCGCTGACCTCCTCGGTCGAGCGCGCGAACACGAGCGCATCCGCCGTGCCGGTGCGGCGGCCGAGCGCATCGCTCAGGTATTCCGCCGGGATGTTCTCTGCGAAAAGCAGACGTTCTTCATCGGAAATGATATTTTGTAAAGCCTTTTTATCTACCTGCATTGCCGTTTCCTCCTGCCGAAAATGCCGCCGGTGCTTTCCGGCGGCATTGGGAATCACTGTGCGTTACTTGTCAGCCAGCAGGTCCTGATCCCAGCCTGCCTTGATGAAGTAGCCGCCGAACTGGTCGTTGAATACTGCCTCGGTTTCGTCGGACTGGAATGCTGCAACGACCTTCTTGTAGGTTTCCAGCTTGTCTGCATCCTCGAGGTCAGCGGAACGCGCTGCGATCAGGTTCCAGTACTCCTCGATGTCCAGCTTGTCATCCTTGTAGATGGCATCCTCGGTCTTGAGGCCGAAGTCCAGTGCATAGTTGCCGTTTACGACAGCTGCGGTAACGTCAGCCAGCGTGGACGGGATAACATTTGCCTTGAGCTCCTCGATGGTGATCTGCTTGTTGTAGGTTTCGATGTCGTCGATAGTCGGGTTGAACTCTGCGCTTTCCTTGATCTTGATAAGGCCCGCAGCCTCCAGAACCTTAAGGGCACGGCCGCCGTTGGTTACGTCGTCCGGGATGGCTACGGTGTCGCCGTCCTTGATCTCATCGATCGACTTTACCTTGTCGGAGTAAATGTTCAGCGGGATGATGAACGTGTTGCCGATGTTCTCGATCTCATAGCCGTAGTTGTCGATCTCGTTCTGGAGATAGATGCGGTGCTGGAATGCGTTCAGGTCGATTTCGCCGTTCGCCAGTGCGTTGTTCGGGGTAACGTAGTCCGAGAACTGTACGAACTCGAGGTCGATGCCCTCGTCAGCCAGCTTTTCCTTGGCCGGCGTCCACAGATCCTCGTAGATGCTGCCGACTACGCCGAGCTTTACGGTTACTGCATCGGATGCGGCGTTGCTGTCGGATGCCTGTGCATTGCTGTCAGTCGAAGCGCTGCTCGAGCCGCCGCAGGCGGAAAGGGACAGGGCGAGGGTCGCTGCGGACAGGGACAGGGCGATGATTCTTTTGAGCTTCATTGGGATTACCTCCGTTATTGTGAAATAAAATTTTTAATTGACTGATGTTAGAGAGTGAGCGACAGCTGATAATTTTCGCTCATGGTCCTGCAGGATGCATTGAACTTTTCCTGCTCCTCCGGGGTGAGGTGCAGCTCGATGATATGCGCGATGCCGTCGCGACCCACGATAGCGGGCACGCTGGCGTACACATCGTGCTGACCGTACTGGCCGTCCAGCAGAACGGAAACCGAAAGAACGCGGTTCTCGTTATAGAAGATAGCGCGGACGACCTCTGCGGCGGAAGCACCGATGCCGAACTCCGTACACTGCTTGCCGCGCAGGATGGTCCAGCCGCCCTCGCGGCCCGCATCGGCCAGTGCATCGAGGTCGAGCCTGCCGAACGTGTCCGGATACTCCGCCTGCCACTGGCTGAGCGGCTTGCCCGCGATGGTGACAGCCGACCATGCGACCATCTGGCTCTCGCCGTGCTCACCGAGCGCGTAGGCCGTGATGGATTTCTGGTCAATGCCGATCTCCTGTGCGATGGCACGGCGCAGTCTTGCGGAATCCAGCGTGGTGCTGGTGGAGAAGATGCGCTCCGGCGCCCAGTTCAGCGTGTGCTGGATGTAATGCGTGATAACGTCCGCCGGATTGGAGATATTGACGATAATGCCGTCAAAACCGGATTCTTTGATGGATTTTGTTACCTCTTTCAGGATGGCGATGGTCTGACCCAGCGTATCCATGCGGGTCTGATTGCCGGTCGGCAGCGGGCCCGCCGCGATGATCATGATCTGCGCGTCCTTTGCATCGCTGTAATCACCGGCGGTGACTTTGGTGCGGACCGGCAGATAGTTGGTCGCATCGGTCAGGTCGAGCGCCTGTGCGACTGCCTTTGCGTGGTCGGAGTCGATGTAGACGATCTCGTCCGCAAGGCTCTGGGAGATGAGGGCATAGCCAACGTGGGAGCCGACATGGCCCGCACCCACGATAACAACTTTGCGATTGGAAATACTCATGTCAGACACTCCTTAGTGCGTGTTCTTCTTGACGACCTTGCCGCCAACGAACTCCATAATGCAAACGATGATGACGAGGACCAGCACGGTGACGTTGGTAACGTCCAGCATATTGCGGTCGTGGCCGTAACGGATAGCGAAGTCACCCAGACCGCCCGCGCCGACGACACCCGCCATTGCGGTCAGGTTGAGCAGGCTGATGGCCGTGATGGTCGTGCCGCGCGCGATGGCGGCAACGCTTTCCTTCAGGTAAACGCGGAAGATGATCTCCAGCGGCGTGGAGCCCATCGAGAGAGCCGCTTCAACGAGGCCGCCGTCCAGCTCTGCGAGGGCACTCTCCACCTGACGGGTGAAGAACGGCACCGCACCGAATACCAGCGGAACGATTGCACCTCGAACGTAAATCGCCGTACCCATAATTGCACGGGAAACCGGCATTACCCATGTCAGCAGGATGATGAACGGGATGGAACGGAACAGGCTGACCAGCTTGTCCAAAATCTGATAGACGACCTTGTTCTCCAGAATGCCGCCCGGCTTGGTGACGGTGATGAGCACGCCCAGCGCCAGCCCGAGCACGAACGAGATCGCGCCCGACCAGACCACCATGAGCAGCGTGTCACCGATGGCCGCGTAGAAGTCCGGCAGCTTTGCCATTACGTTCGGAATGATGTTATTCAGAAACTCTTGCATCCTTGATGACCTCCACTCCTACGTTTTTCTCAATGAGATATGCGATTGCCTGCGTGATCTGTTCACGCTCGCCGCTGATGATGGCTACCGTGCCGCCGATAGGCGCATCCTGCACGATGGCAATATCCGAAAAGATGATGTTGAGCACAATATCGAACTTGCGCGATACGGTCGAGATGAGCGGCTCGGACACGTTGCGCTCGATGTAGCTCAGGCGCACGATCAGCTCGCCCGGATTGAGCTTGACGACCGGCGAATCCTCCGCGATGAGCTCTTCGATCTTGCGGAGATTAGAGGTCGTGTGGATGAAGCTCTTGGTGATGTCCTCTCTCGGGTTGGCAAAAATGTTGAACACCTCGCCGGATTCGACCACCTTGCCGTGCTCCATAACGGCTACGCGGTGACAGATCTCCTTGACCACGGCCATCTCGTGGGTGATGATGACCACCGTGATGCCGAGGGTTTCGTTCAGGTGCTTGAGCAGCTGCAGGATCGACTTGGTGGTCTGCGGATCGAGTGCCGAGGTGGCCTCGTCGCACAGCAGCACGTTCGGGTCGTTCGCCAGCGCTCTTGCGATGGCAACACGCTGCTTCTGGCCGCCGGACAGCTGCTTGGGATACGCTTCGGCCTTGTCGCCGATGCCGACCAGCTCAAGAAGCCGCTGTACCTTGTCTGCAATCTGCTGCTTGGAAAGACCGCTGCCGCGCAGCGGATACGCTACGTTGCCGGCTACGGTGCGCGACGGCATCAGGTTGAAGTGCTGGAAGATCATGCCGATCTTCTTGCGCGCCTGCCGCAGCTCCTTTGCGGAGAGCGACAGCATATCCTGTCCGTCCACCGTGACGGTGCCGGAGGTCGGGCGCTCGAGCAGGTTGATGCAGCGCACCAGCGTGGACTTGCCCGCACCGGAAAAACCGATGATGCCGAAGATTTCGCCTTTATCGATGGTGAGCGACACATCCTGCACTGCATGGACAGTTCGTTTGCCGCTCACAAACTCTTTGGAGATATGTGACAGTTCTATCAAAGAAATTCCTCCTCTTGACACAAAAAAGCGGGGAGCCCACAGCTCCCCGCTTCAGAAAGTGCAGTGAATCCGAACGGACGCGCGGCGCCGGTCAAGTCGATTCAAAGTGTTCCTGTATTTGCTCGGGCAGACAGCAAGTGAGCAGCATTCATCGCGTTCATACACATTCGGCCCGACATTCGTGCGCTGTAAATGAACATGGTACTCACTCCTTTCCGATTTCCTACTTGATTTGTTGGTAATAGCATAGCACAGTTAATTCCCAGTGTCAACCTCGGAATAGTGGGGTTTTTGCATTTCTGGCAGGTTGGACAATTTTCATTACATTTCCAATCGACATTTATCGACAATTCATAAATCATCCTTTTTATTGGACTGTTTGTGCTGTATACTATATCCATACTCCCAACAGAGGTGATGTCTATGGAAAAAATTTTCTATGCACACAGCCGCATTGTGACGGAAAACGGCACAGAGCGCACCGAATACCAGACGCTTATGGACCACGAGCGCGGTGTCGGCCTGCTCTCCGGCAGCTTTGCGGGAGAGTTTGGCGCCGAAACCGACGGAAAGATCATCGGCGAGCAGCACGACAACGGAAAAGCCACCGATGCATTCCAGCGCCGCCTGCACGGCGGCGCCAAAGTCGATCACGCCACAGCAGGCGCGATGGCTGTGCTCGAACAGACCCGCGATGTTCTGCTCGCCGCGTGCATCATGGGGCACCACAGCGGCCTGCCCGATGTCGGCAGCCGAATGGATACGAACGGTACACCGACCTTCATGGGGCGCCATCAAAAGTGGCTGAGCGGAGCCATTCCGCCGATGAGCCCCGACTACACACCCGCACCCATCCCGCCGGTAAAGCACGCACCGCTGCCGATGCTCGGTCAATCTTTCCGGGCGCGGATGCTGTACTCCTGTCTGGTGGATGCGGATTATCTGGATACGGAACGCTTTGTCTGCGGCGAAGTGCCGCGCGGCACGGGCGAATCGATCTCCGCACTGCTTGCCCGCCTGCAAAACAAGCTGAGCGAATGGGCCAACCCGACCACCGAGCTGAATATGCTCCGGCAGAACATTTCGCAGGCCTGCATCGCGGCAGCCAAGCGGCCCAAAGGCATTTTTACGCTCACCGTTCCGACCGGCGGCGGCAAGACGGTCAGTTCACTCGCCTTTGCGCTGCATCACGCGGCAGAGCACGATATGAAACGCATCATATATGTTGTGCCGTACACGAGCATAATCGAGCAAAACGCCGACGTATTCCGCGGCATTCTGGGCGGCGAAAACGTGCTCGAGCACCATTCCGGCGTGCAGTTTGACATCGGCGCAGACGAGGAGCTGAACGCTGAAAACTCTCCCAAGGCACTTGTCGCCGAAAACTGGGACAGCCCGCTCGTTATCACAACTGCGGTGCAGTTTTTCGAGTCCATGTACGCAAACCGCTCCTCACAGTGCCGCAAGCTGCACAATCTGGCGAACAGTGTCATCATTTTTGATGAGGCGCAGATGCTCCCTCTGTGCCATCTGATGCCCTGTGTTGCTGCTGTCGGCGCATTAGTTGAGCAGTTCGGCGCAACTGCCGTACTGTGTACGGCTACCCAGCCCGCACTGGATGATCTGGTACAGCGGTTTGCGCCGTCGCATCCGGTTTCTGAGATCTGTCCGGACATTCCGTTCTATTTCGAGCAGTTCCGCCGTGTCACTTTCCGGCAGGCGGGCACGCTCGAAGACGATACGCTGGCCGAAACGCTGTGCGGACACGAGCAGGTATTGTGCATCGTCAACTCCCGCAAGGCGGCACAGAGCATTTTCTCGCGCCTGCCTGCGGAAGGCAGCTTCCATCTGTCCACGTTGATGGCGCCCGCGCACCGCCGCATGGTGCTGGAGGAGATCCGCCGTCGGCTGCACGACGGGCTGCCCTGCCGGGTGGTTTCGACCAGCCTGATCGAAGCGGGTGTAGATGTTGACTTTCCCGCCGTTTACCGTGAAATGGCCGGTCTGGATTCCATCCTGCAGGCCGCCGGGCGCTGCAACCGCGAGGGCAAACGCGCCGCTGCGGACAGCATCGTCACCATTTTCGAGCGCAGCGAAGCACCACCGCCGCTGTTTCAAACCGTCATCGGTGCGGCCCGCCTTGCACTGGATGGCAGCGCTGACCCCGCCGCTCCGCAGACCATGCAGCGGTATTTCACCAGACTGCGCCAGTTCACCGGCTCTGCCATCGATCAGGTCGGTGTGGTCGATGCCTTTGAAAAAGGGCGTGAAGGCTGTCTGTTCCCGTTCCGCACCATCGCCGAAAAGTTCCGCATGATCGACAACGACACGCGAACGATTTACATTCCGTGGCGTGAGGGCGCGGACCTTATCGACCGGCTGTGCGCCGGAGCGTGTTCCAAATCGCTGTACCGTCAGCTCGGACAGTTCTCCGTTCAGGTGTATGATACGCATTTTCAGGCATTGTATGACGCCGGTGCGCTGCTCCTCGCCGATGAGCGCAACGGGCTGGACGACCGCAGCGCTGTGCTGACCGATGCCTCGCTGTACAGCGAAGCGACCGGACTGTCGCTCAAGGCCGACAGCGGTCAGGCGTTCTTCGGATAAAAGGAAAACGGGAGAATGTGATAACATTCTCCCGCGCTTCCTTAATTATCTCAAATTAGATTTCAATCCACGTCTGATGACGACAAATACACTATAACAGTTTCTGATTTATTTTGTCAAGTTTCTTTGTCCTGCCTTATTGTTCCATTTGCATAGATTTAATTATCTCATATTAGGAAATATACCTATTGCAATGCACAGCGTAAAGCGATATACTGTAATCGTAGATCAGGGAACTTGCTGCCCTGTCTATTCAATAAATTGCACCGAAGCCCTGTCGCACATCTTGTTCTCTGTTTATTCCTAAATGGTGAGCGGCAAGGCTTCGTAAAGGAGGGGAAATATTCAATGTCCATTAAAGTAGAAGTCAGCGGACCATACGCTCTATTCAGCCGTCCCGAAATGAAAACCGAGCACGTTTCTTACGACTGCATGACGCCCTCAGCGGCACGCGGTCTGCTGGAAAGCGTGTACTGGCACCCCGGTCTGCGGTGGGTGATCGACCGGATCTACGTCCGTGCGCCTATCCGTTTCACCAATATCCGCCGCAATGAGGTCAAGGACACCATCAACGCCCGCACAGTCAAAGCATGGATCGCCAAACCCAAGGGAGAGCTGTATCTTGCCGCTTCGGAGAGCATCCAGCAGCGTGCCGCCATGGTGCTGCGCGATGTGCATTACATCATCGAAGCACACTTTGAAATGACCGACAAATCCGCTCCGGGCGACAATCCGGGCAAGTTTCAGGACATTATGAAGCGCCGTCTGACCCGCGGCCAGTGTTACAGTATGCCCTACTTCGGCACGCGCGAATTTCCGGCAAAATTTGAACTCTGCCAGGAAATCCCGCCCTGCCCTGACGAACTGCTCGGTGAGCGCGACCTCGGCTGGATGCTGCTCGACATGGATTACAGCGACCCGGCGAACATCACTCCGATGTTCTTCCGCGCCAGGCTGGTGGACGGCATGATGGAGATTCCCTCGATACACAGCACGGAGGTGGTCAAATGATTTTGCAGGCTTTGACCCAATATTACGATGCGCTCAACGCCCGCGGCGAGATCGATGCGCCCGGCTGGGGCAAGCCGAAGATCAGCTATGCGCTCTGCCTGCGCGAAAACGGCGAGCTGATGCAGGTCATCCCGCTGCTGCGCGAAGTTGAGGCCGGCAAAAAGAAAGTGCTCCGCCCAAGGGAGGATATACGCCTGCCGGCGGCGGTCAAGCGTTCCTCCGGTATCGCATCCAACTTTTTATGGGACAATTCCACCTATCTGCTCGGTGTGGATAACAAGGACAAAGACAAGGAGGATAAAAAGAACAAGCCCGAACGCAGTCTGCAATGCTTCAAAGCCGCTGCCGCGCTGCACCATGAACTGCTCGATGGCGTTGATTCTCCATTCGCCCGTGCGGTACTGGCATTTTTCGACACATGGAACCCGGCTGAGGCCGAACAGCATCCTGCGCTTGCCAATGAGTACGATAAAATCATCGCTGCCGCAAATCTGGTGTTCTATGCGAACGGACAGTATCCCGCAGATGATCCTGCATTGTGCGCGGCATGGCAGGCGCACTATGACAGCGATTCCGATGCACCGAAACAGCAGTGCCTTGTCACCGGTCAGCTCGATGAGATCGCTGCCGTGCATCCGTCTATCAAAGGTGTGCGTGATGCACAGTCCAGCGGTGCGGCGCTCGTGTCGTTCAACGCACCTGCATTCTGCTCCTATGGCCACGAACAGAACTATAACGCACCCATCGGCAAGCACGCCGCGTTCGCCTACACGGCCGCGCTCAATCACCTGCTGGCCGACCAGAATCACAAGCAGTACATCGGCGATACCACTGTCATTTACTGGGCGGACACCGCCGAACCGCAATATCCCGATGTATTCAGTATGCTTTGGGGTAATGAGGTGGAGGGCTGGACGGAGAACGACCTTGCCGCTGCACTGAAATTTCTGGCGCACGGCGACCCCTGTAAGGAGCTCAAGCTCGACCCGAACCGCAACTTTTATATCCTCGGTCTGGCGCCCAATGCCGCCCGGCTGAGCGTGCGGTTTTTCCTCAGGAACACGTTCGGTACTCTAATGAAAAATGTCAATGCACATTACGAACGTCTGGAGATCGACCGCCCATCCTTTGCACCGACCGGCTATCTGCCGCTGTGGCAGCTGCTTGCCGAAACGGTCAACCAGAGCGCCCGCGACAAAAAGCCCAGTCCGGTCATGGCCGGTGCGACTGCCCGCGCCATCTGGAACGGTGAACTCTATCCGGCTGCTTTGCTGAACGGCATTATGCTGCGTATCCGCGCAGATTCCGAGGTGAACTGGCGGCGGGCTGCAATTCTAAAGGCGTATCTAATGCAAAATTACAACAATCATCCCGTTTTACAAGAGGTGGCTTATATGCACTTAAATGAAGACTGTACTTACCAGCCCTACGTTCTGGGACAGTTATTTTATGTTCTCGAGGAGATTCAGCTTGCATCTGTGGATTACAAAATCAACCGCAGCATCAAAGACAGCTATTTCCGTGCAGCAGGCAGTACACCGAAAACCGCATTTACCAAAATCATTCCATTGAGCGAATATCATATGAAAAAACTGCTGCGTGATAAGCACAACTACGCAGTAAAGCTGCAAAACGAAAAGGAACATTTGCTCTCCCTCATGACGGAAACGCTTCCTTCTCGCTACACCCCCGAAGAAACAATCTGTTTTTATCTTGGATACTACCATCGCAAAGTAAAGGAGGACAAGTAAATGGAACCCATCAAAAACCGCTATGAATTTGTGATCTTTTTCGATGTGGAGAACGGCAATCCCAACGGCGACCCGGATGCAGGCAATATGCCGCGTACCGACCCGGAAACCGGCTACGGTCTGGTGACGGACGTATGCCTCAAGCGCAAGATCCGCAACTATGTAGAGATGGTCAAGGAGGGTGAGCCCGGCTACCGCATTTACGTCAAGGACGGCGTGCCGCTCAACCGCAGTGATGCCGAAGCCTGCGCTTACGTCGGCGCAGAGCCGGACAAGCTCAAGGATGCCAAAAAGAAAGATGCTCAGCTCGATGTCAAGCTGCGCGACTTCATGTGCCAGAATTTCTACGATATTCGCACATTCGGCGCAGTAATGACTACCTTTGTCAAGGGTGCGCTCAACTGCGGTCAGGTGCGCGGTCCGGTACAGCTCGGCTTTGCCCGCAGCGTAGACCCTATTGTGCCACAGGAAGTCACGATCACCCGTGTTTCCATCACCACCGAGGCCGATGCAGAGAAAAAGGGCACCGAAATGGGCCGCAAATACATCGTACCCTACGGTCTGTACCGTGCGGAGGGCTATGTTTCTGCCAACCTCGCCCGCAAGACGACCGGTTTCTCCGAGGATGACCTTGAACTTCTGTGGACGGCCATCCTCAATATGTTCGAGAACGACCACTCCGCCGCACGCGGCAAGATGGCTGTGCGCCAGCTCATCGTGTTCAAGCACGATTCCGAGCTGGGCAACGCACCCTCGCACAAGCTGTTCGATCTGGTCCATGCCACACATAACGAGGGCGTTATCGCGCCCCGTGCGTACACAGACTATACCATCACCGTCGATGAAGCCGACCTGCCGAACGGCGTGACCTGCAAGGTGCTGGGGTAATCTATTCCGAGGCCGATTTCCTCCAGCTCTCCGGCATCCAGCACTTCGCATTCTGCCGCCGTCAGTGGGCGCTCATCCATGTGGAGCACCAGTGGGCGGAAAACTACCGCACGGCGGACGGTTCCATCCTGCACGAAAAGGCGCACGACGGCGGCACAGAAAGCCGCGGCGACCTGCTCATCGTGCGGGCCATGCGGATATATTCCGCCGCGCTCGGCGTATCCGGCGAATGCGATGTGGTGGAGTTTCACCGCACAGAGAACGGCATTTCTCTGCAAGGGCGCGAGGGCCTGTGGCAGCCGTTTCCGGTCGAGTACAAGCGCGGCAAGCCCAAGCCGCACGATGCGGACGAATTACAGCTGTGCGGTCAGGCGATGTGCCTCGAAGAGATGCTGTGCTGTACCATTCCCGCGGGCGCGCTGTTCTACGGTGAGCCGCGCCGCCGCACGGCAGTCGAATTTACCGACGAACTCCGCCAGCGCGTGTGCAGCTGTCTTACAGAAATGCATGACTATCTGCGGCGCGGATACACGCCCAAGGTGAAACCGCAGAGAGGCTGCTCGGCCTGTTCGCTCAAAGAGCTGTGCCTGCCCAAGCTGATGAAAGTCAAATCGGTTTCCGGCTACCTGAAAGGAGCGATGGAGGAATGAAAAAGCTGCTCAACACGCTGTTTATCACCTCCGAGGATGCGTATTTGACACTGGACGGTGAAAATGTCGTTGTCAACCGCGAAAAGCAGGTCACAGCACGGTTTCCGCTGCACACCCTTGCCGGGATCGTCAGCTTCAGCTATGCCGGCGCCTCCCCGGCGCTGATGGGCGCGTGCGCGAAACGCGATGTCAGCCTGTCGTTCTGCACGCCGCGCGGACGGTTTCTGGCGCGCACCACTGGCGTGAGCAGCGGCAACGTGCTGCTCCGGCGCACGCAGTACCGCACCGCGGATGACCCGCCGCAGGCGTGCCGCATTGCCCGCATGATGGTGTTCGGCAAGCTGTACAATGCCCGCTGGAGCATCGAGCGCACCTGCCGCGACCACGCCATGCGTATCGATACGGAAGCGCTCAAAGCCGCCTCCGCCAAGCTGAAAGCCCTGCTGCCGCAGGTACAGGCGGAAACCGACCTGAATTCTCTGCGCGGACTGGAGGGTGCAGGCGCGGTCATTTATTTCGATGCATTTGACCGGCTCATCCTCAACCACAGGGATGTATTTTCGTTTACCGGACGGTCGCGCCGCCCGCCGCTCGACCCGTGCAATGCACTACTGTCGTTCGCCTATTCCCTGCTGGCGAATGACTGTGCCGCCGCACTGGAAAGTGTCGGGCTGGACAGCTATGTGGGCTTTCTGCACACCGACCGGCCGGGTCGGCAGTCGCTCGCCGCCGATCTAATGGAGGAGCTGCGGCCGTGCTTTGCGGATCGATTCGTGCTCACCGCGATCAATCTGGGCCGGTTTTCCGACAAGGATTTTGATGTGCAGGAGAACGGCGCAGTGTATCTCTCCGACAGCGCCCGCAAAACCTTTCTCAAAAGCTGGCAGGAGAAAAAGCGCGAGGAGATCCGTCACCCTTACCTCGAAGAAAAGCTGGCATGGGGTATGGTGCCCTATGTACAGGCTTTGCTGCTGGCGCGGTATCTGCGCGGCGACACGGATGATTATCCGCCGTTTTTGTGGAAATGAGGTGCCTGATATGCTGGTCGTTATCACCTACGATGTCAATACAGAAACCGCCGCCGGCCGCAAACGCCTGCGGCAGATCGCCAAACAGTGTGTCAACTACGGTCAGCGCGTACAAAATTCCGTGTTCGAATGCCTGATCGACCCGGCACAATGCCGTATGCTTCAGCAAAAGCTATGCTCGATCATGGATGACGAGCTGGACAGCCTGCGGTTTTACTATCTCGGCAGCAAGTACGAGAGTAAGATCGAGCATTTCGGCGCCAAGCGCGGCTACGAGCCGGAGGGCATACTGATGGTATAACTTCGGTGCGAAGCGCAAGCGGACAGCAATGCCCTGCCGCTTCGCACCACAATTTCCGATAGAATCCACGGATAATTTCTGTCGGATGTCAAATTTACGATTGCATTTTGCACGGATTTGTGCGAAACTGTGACTGTATATGACGTTTTGCAAAAATCTCCGGGATATTTTTCGGTAGTTTTTGCTGTCGCCGCCCTCACGGGTGGCGTGGATTGAAATGATACGCCTGTTATCGTCGCACTGTTCCACGACCGTCGCCGCCCTCACGGGTGGCGTGGATTGAAATATGCACAGTTTAACGCCGCATGAGAAGGTTATGGTCGCCGCCCTCACGGGTGGCGTGGATTGAAATCTCCTTTGTAATTCTCTTATGTAATTTTAACATGTCGCCGCCCTCACGGGTGGCGTGGATTGAAATGACTTGACTACGGTTATGTCTACCAGCGTGCAGAAGTCGCCGCCCTCACGGGTGGCGTGGATTGAAATGAGTTGCTGGTGCGCTGCACGGCCGGCGGTATTGCGGTCGCCGCCCTCACGGGTGGCGTGGATTGAAATTTCCGTTGGCGGTATTACGATACCATCTTCTGATGTCGCCGCCCTCACGGGTGGCGTGGATTGAAATGCCCAACAAAATCACACGAAACGGCAGAAATCAGTGTCGCCGCCCTCACGGGTGGCGTGGATTGAAATATCAAGAAGATTCTCGGTAAGGCTAACTGATCCGTGTCGCCGCCCTCACGGGTGGCGTGGATTGAAATATGCGCTACCGTAAAATAAGTTATCCACAGCCTGCGTCGCCGCCCTCACGGGTGGCGTGGATTGAAATGGCGGCGAACCGGAAATGCGGCGTTATCACCGCGTCGCCGCCCTCACGGGTGGCGTGGATTGAAATAAACGGCCCGCTCTCTCGCAGGAGCGGAGGAAGCGCGTCGCCGCCCTCACGGGTGGCGTGGATTGAAATAAAGACCCGTTTACCGCACACCTGTGGCAATACCGTCGCCGCCCTCACGGGTGGCGTGGATTGAAATAGCCAACTGAAAAGCGCAGATTTGCTGCGATTTTGTGTCGCCGCCCTCACGGGTGGCGTGGATTGAAATGCGCCTGAAGGCGTAGCTTTAAGCTCCTCGGCTGTCGCCGCCCTCACGGGTGGCGTGGATTGAAATCGCAGTTCCATAGCCCACATGAGGGGTGGGCGGGTCGCCGCCCTCACGGGTGGCGTGGATTGAAATTGGAGACCTTGGTTGTTTTTTTAGACAGCCGCAGGTCGCCGCCCTCACGGGTGGCGTGGATTGAAATACTGCGACCATACTACGGTACGCAAGCGCGTGTTGTCGCCGCCCTCACGGGTGGCGTGGATTGAAATAGCAAATTAACATTCACTGCGTTACCCCCTTATTGTCGCCGCCCTCACGGGTGGCGTGGATTGAAATCGGCCTATCGCAAAAGCCTATCAGGCTGTGCTTGGTCGCCGCCCTCACGGGTGGCGTGGATTGAAATTTCGCGCTGCACGTCGATAGGGCAGACGCGTTGGTCGCCGCCCTCACGGGTGGCGTGGATTGAAATGATGCACACGATGTTCTCAGCGGAAATGCGTATGTCGCCGCCCTCACGGGTGGCGTGGATTGAAATTAATTGCTTGCGAGGAATCGCAGATTGTATGCAGTCGCCGCCCTCACGGGTGGCGTGGATTGAAATTCCCTGCGGTTGGCAAGTACGGTGACTATGATGCGGTCGCCGCCCTCACGGGTGGCGTGGATTGAAATGAATATCTTCCGCCGGAACGGTCAGGCATGATGCTGTCGCCGCCCTCACGGGTGGCGTGGATTGAAATCTCCTATCGCAACCCCACCGAAGAATACCGCAACGGTCGCCGCCCTCACGGGTGGCGTGGATTGAAATCGGGCGAAGAATATGATGATGCCGAGATAGGCGAGGTCGCCGCCCTCACGGGTGGCGTGGATTGAAATTGCCCGACCCGAACGGCCTGTACATTGCAACTGTGTCGCCGCCCTCACGGGTGGCGTGGATTGAAATTTGAACGAAAGCCTGCGCGGTATGCTGCCGCATGTCGCCGCCCTCACGGGTGGCGTGGATTGAAATTTGATTTTTCCTCCTGATTGTATTACAATAAGAGGTCGCCGCCCTCACGGGTGGCGTGGATTGAAATTGACGGGAAAGAGAGGGCAATACAGCGATATGACGTCGCCGCCCTCACGGGTGGCGTGGATTGAAATAGGTCGCCGCTATGGTGCAGAAGTACCTCGATAGTCGCCGCCCTCACGGGTGGCGTGGATTGAAATCGAGTATGGTAGTTATTTTTAGAAAGAGGTGAAGTCGCCGCCCTCACGGGTGGCGTGGATTGAAATTCCAACGAATTGCACGTTACGGATGGCGAGGGCTGTCGCCGCCCTCACGGGTGGCGTGGATTGAAATTTGAATCGCTCGAATTTGACGGTGATTTGAAGTATAGGTCGCCGCCCTCACGGGTGGCGTGGATTGAAATTATCGTTGAGATCGGACTTACACTGCATATGAGCGTCGCCGCCCTCACGGGTGGCGTGGATTGAAATTGTTTCGTCATACTGTTCCAACTCGGACAACATGTCGCCGCCCTCACGGGTGGCGTGGATTGAAATGGTACGCTGTCCGACCCGCAGACGGTAAACGCAACTGTCGCCGCCCTCACGGGTGGCGTGGATTGAAATAATCTGGACACCCGTCACAAATATCTGTGCCGCGTCGCCGCCCTCACGGGTGGCGTGGATTGAAATATGGCCTCGCACCTGCTGGCGATTGGAACTTGCGTCGCCGCCCTCACGGGTGGCGTGGATTGAAATGCAAGCAAATGCTCGATGAGTACCGCAACATTACGTCGCCGCCCTCACGGGTGGCGTGGATTGAAATCGATGAGGAAAAAGAAGCGATTGATGCTTTTTGGTCGCCGCCCTCACGGGTGGCGTGGATTGAAATAACTGAGGGTATTCCGGGAAACCCGAACAAGGCGTCGCCGCCCTCACGGGTGGCGTGGATTGAAATAACTTATACCCTTACCCTTTTGCTCAAAATTGAGGTCGCCGCCCTCACGGGTGGCGTGGATTGAAATATCGGACGGAATATCAAAAACGGTGGCAGCTGATGTCGCCGCCCTCACGGGTGGCGTGGATTGAAATTCATTTGATTCGACTGCTTTCAGCTTAGGTAAAGTCGCCGCCCTCACGGGTGGCGTGGATTGAAATTTTTATGGCTGAAAAGCTACGCTCCCGAAATCGGTCGCCGCCCTCACGGGTGGCGTGGATTGAAATGTGCGGCCTGCCCTCGGCCATTTGTCGAGCTGTTGTCGCCGCCCTCACGGGTGGCGTGGATTGAAATGAACCTCTTGCCACGGCGTTTAACAACTTTTTGGCGTCGCCGCCCTCACGGGTGGCGTGGATTGAAATGCACAGCTCAGACCTATCGTGGAAAGCCACGTTGAGTCGCCGCCCTCACGGGTGGCGTGGATTGAAATATCGCAATGGCACCGCAAAGGACGTGACACATGGGTCGCCGCCCTCACGGGTGGCGTGGATTGAAATTAAAAAACTATTGACAGGTAGACGCCTACCGCGTGTCGCCGCCCTCACGGGTGGCGTGGATTGAAATCCTCGTTATCAGGTGATTTACAGTGTCCCGCACGGTCGCCGCCCTCACGGGTGGCGTGGATTGAAATAGATCGGGCGGGGAACAGTGCATGCAGGGCGGGACTGTCGCCGCCCTCACGGGTGGCGTGGATTGAAATAACGCCTACGTTACCGAGGGACAAGACAACCTTGTCGCCGCCCTCACGGGCGGCGTGGATTGAAATATCCTTGGAAACATGGTTTCTGGGGACACTCGCGTCGCCGCCCACACGGGCGGCGGGGATTGAAAAACAGCGAGCCTTGCGCGTCTCGTCCGGCCGTGCGTCGCCGCCC
>CAKSVR010000003.1 GCA_934504345.1 uncultured Agathobaculum sp.
GCTCCCGCGCGGGGCCTAAGAGGGTAGACAACCTACGGTTTTCCACCCTCTTAGGAAGCTCCCCTTTTCCCTTTGGGGATACCTCGGAGCGACGGAACGCAAGCGTTCCTACTTAGAGGTGGGACCGAAAAAAGGAACGACAGTATCGTTATCGGTTCGTAGGCCGCAAAGCGCCATTCCTTTCACAGCTACGCTCAAGCCGTTAGAGCTCTGCTACACCCAGTTACGCAAAACCAGTGAAATCTGCCGTGATAACGCCGCGACAGCGCGGAAAACGTGAGCCGATACCCGTTCCTTTATGCGAGTTACTTACGAAGTAGAGCCGTAAGGCTCGTTCGCGAGGTTGCCGAGGGAAACGGGGAGATTCAAAAGAGGGGTAGAAACCGTAGGTGTCTACCCCTTTTTTGCGCCCGCCGCGCGAGCGGCACGTTCCCGCCGTCCGCAGACGGCGAAACTCCCCAGCCCGGAAAGGGCGTATCGCTTACGCGACTCGGTTGCACCGGAAAACGGCTGCCGAGAAAAGGGCTGCCGCCCAGTTACGGCGTATCGCTTCGCAACTCGGTTGCACCGGACAAAGGGTGCAGGAAAACGGGCCTGCCGCCCGGTTCACCGCCGCTGCACGATCTCATGCGGTCTGCCGCCCGCATAGAGCTGCTGCCGGATGGCGGCAAACATCCGCTCCGCCATATCGAGGTAGCGCCGGACCTCCATCTCGTCGAGCTCGAACGGCAGGTCGGTCGGATACCGGGTTTCAATGTATAGGTCGTTGAGCGCGGCGCTTTCGTCCAGATACTCGGAGAATACATTCGGATCGAGCTGGATGGCCTGACGGCACAGGTAGGTCAGGTTGTGTCCGTCAAAATGCCGCCCGGTGCGGAACAGCAGATAGCCCTTTAGAGCCTTTTCGATGGCCTGCTGGCAGTGGAACGCGATATTATAGTGATCGCCGCCGTAGGTCAGCAGCAGACGGGCGGATTGCAGATCACACAGTGCTTTATCCAGCCATTTGTAATAGAAGCAGCTGTCGGATGCGCCTTTACGTCGCCGTGTCATAAATCACCTTGCCTTTCCGGGCGATCCATGCGGCATACGAGGTACTGTCCGTGCATAGCTCCGCCCATTCCTCGGTGGTGTAAACGCTCAGGCTGACAGGCACGGGAGCCGTGATCGCCAGATGCAGGTGGGTTCGCAGTTTGCGGCAGTCGGCATTATCGGGCACGATAACGCAAAGGCTGAACGCCTTGAGCTTGTCGGTCGCCATAGTGCGCTTTTCCGCGTACAGGATGATCTGTCTGGGCTCACACGCGCCCAGAATGTCTTTTACAGCCTGCTCGATCATTTGTGTCATACCGATCCCTCCTTTCGGTCAGGCAGAGGTGAGAGCGAAGCGACAGCCTCAAAACGGGCCTTTCCATCGGCTTCGCCGCGGATGTAGCGTGCGCCGTCCACCGTGCCGGTCAGCAGCGAAAGGGCTTCGCCGCAGGCGGTTTCGGCGGTGTAGTTGACCTGCATCTCAGATACAAAGCCCGGCTGCTTTTGCAGATCGAGCGCATCCGAGATGAGCTCGACTGCGCGCACGTTGTTGACATGGTTGTTGACATCGAGATCGGAATAGCGGACCTCGTGAACATGATGCAGCCGCACATTGTCGCACGACAGCTTGGGCAGCGGCGCGAACAGCTCGCCGCGGGCGGTGTGCAGGTACTGCTGCGCCTCCGGGAATGCGCTCGGGCGCAGGATGCGGTGCGTTTCGGGATCGAGCGTTACCCACATGGACTGTGCATCGCCGACCGGCTTATCGCCGACGAAAAAGGCAAAGCTGCGGTACCAGCTCACGCCCTTGATGCCCGGACACCATGTTTCGCAGCGCAGCCGCTCATACGGCAGCAGCGGACGGGACAGCCGCACTTTCACGCGGGAGAGCACCCACACGATCCGCAGGTCGAGCGGACCGATGTGCAGCGCCTCGGCGTGTACGGTGGCGGCATCCTGCATCACGTTCCACAGGAACGAGGGCTTGGCAATGCCGCGGTTATCGATGTGGCTGTAATTGACCTCATATTCACGGGTGAGCAGATCGACCATGGGAATGCACCTCCGATGCACAAATCAATGGAACAGGGAAACGATAAAACGGGAGAGCAGATCGAGCAGAGTAGCCTGCCGCTGCACCTCGGTCTGTGTCAGGCTTTTGCCGGTGTCGGTGTCCGGCTTGGTGACGGGTTTGGTGTTGTCAGCGTAGTGTGCGGTCAGAAATTCCGGGCAGCCGTCGATGGCTTCGAGCGAGGAATAGCTGAAGAACACCTCGCCCTGAATATCCACGCTGTCATCGAGCAGCTCGAGCTGGCGCTCGAGCTCGTCCGTGCCGTACCATGTGTCACTGGGCTGCGCCTCGGCGGAGCGGTACGCGGCAAGGCCGATGTACAGCGCCACATCGCTGGTGGAAACGGCTTTCTGCCACCACTTGACGAGCGTTTGGAAATCCGCGATCTCATAGCCGATCGGCCAGTACAGCTGCGGGCAGATGTAGTCCACCGTGCCGGCATTGATCCAGTGGAGCGAATCGCAGTACAGCTCACTGTACGAAGACTGACCCTGCGTGTCGCTGCCGCGCGAGTTGGCGCTTCTGTTCTCCCAGATGCCCGCCGGGCTGATGCCGAACGACAGGTTTTCGTTCAGCGCGTGCAGCGTTTCGTCCAGAGAAGCGATGAGCGTGTTGACATTATCGCGCCGCCAGTCGCCGATCTTGCTGAAAGCCGAGCCGTAGCGTGCGTAGGTTTCCTCGTCGGCAAAGTCCGTGCCGGGATAGAAATAATCATCCAGATGGATGCCGTCCACATCGTAATTCTTGACGATCTCCACCGCGCCGTCCACAACGAGCTGCTGCACCGCCGGAATGCCCGGGTCAAAGTAGTAGTTGTCCTCGTATTTGATCACCCATTCCGGGTGCTGCTTGGCCGGGCTGGAGTCGGGGAGCGTGTTCCACTCGTCATCGCCGCCGCGCGTTACGCGGTACGGGTTGACCCATGCGTGCAGCTGGAGGCCGCGCTCGTGCGCCGCCGTTACCCAGTAGCCGAGCACATCAAAGCTGTTGTCCGGCGCCTGACCGGTCACGCCGCTGACATAGCGGCTCCACGGGAACAGATGGGACGGGTACAGCGCATCCGCAGAGGGCCGCACCTGCAGAAACACCGTGTTGAGGCCCATCGAGGCCACATTGTCGAGGATGGTGTCGGCCTCGCTCTTCAGTGTTTCGGCGGACAGGCCCTGCTCGGAGGGATAGTCGATGTTATGTACCGTCGCGACCCACACGCCGCGCATATTGTCCTGTGCGGGCTGGGCGGCATACGCGCCCGGCACCATCAGCAGGACGAGCGCCAGCACGAGGGACAGGATTCGTTTCTTTCGCATAAAAGGCTCCTTTTATTGTCAGTCAATTTTGTTACCCTATATTATAGCACATCCGTTTGGGAAAATTAAGACTATACTGTGAATTATGGAAATGCTCCGCGTTGACAGAAAAGCGTTTTCAGCGTATGATAAACAGGTGAAAGAGCAAAGAATATGTCGCAAGACAGGGATAAAGGAGAACCATCCATGCAGAAAAAGGTTTTGGCGCTGCACGATCTGTCCGGGTTCGGGCGTTCGTCGCTCGTGCCGATCATTGCAGCGGTATCTGCGGCGGGTCACCAGTGCGTGCCGCTGCCGACCGCATATTTTTCCACCCACATG
The DNA here is from genome assembly GCA_934504345.1 of uncultured Agathobaculum sp. GTDB lineage: Bacteria > Bacillota > Clostridia > Oscillospirales > Butyricicoccaceae > Agathobaculum. The sequence goes on from CAKSVR010000003.1 coordinate 3,733, forward strand.
GCGATTCCCGGCTGGGAAACGGTCGATCTGACCGGCATCATGCCGGGTGTTATCGCGCAGTATGACCGGCTGGGGCTGCGGTTTGAGTCGGTGTACGCAGGCTTTCTCGGCTCGGCGGATCAGATCGACTGCGTGTGCGAGGCGGTGCTGCGGCTCAAGGCCGAGGACGGCATCGCGCTCATCGACCCGGTGATGGGCGACAACGGCGAGGTCTATGCCACTTACACGCCGGAAATGTGCACGCGGATGCGCGAGCTGTGCAAAATCGCGGATATTATCACGCCGAACACGACCGAGGCGGCCATCCTGCTCGACCGCGACCCGGCCTCTGCGCCGCAGAACGAAACCGAGGCATGGGAGTGGCTGCACGCACTGCGGGAGCGTTACGATACGCAGGTCGTGCTGACCGGACTGGACTACGAGCCGGGACGGGTGGGCTCGGGCTGCCTGTCGGCCGACGGCGGCACCATCAGCCTGCACGAGAGGATCGCGCAGTATTACCCGGGCACGGGCGATCTGTTCGCGGCAGTGATGCTCGGCGCGCTGCTGAACGGAAAGCCGCTTGCTGCGGCGTGTGCACAGGCCGGCGAGTTCGTCAAGGACTGCATCGCCTACACTGCCGCGCAGCACACCGACCCGATGCACGGCGTGCAGTTCGAGAAGCTGCTCGGCCACCTTTTTTCTTGCCACGAGAACAACAGTGCGGTATAATATAGATATATTCTCAGATATTCCCTTAGGGGACCGTGTTGTAAGAAAGGTGGTTTTTGTATGAAGCAGCCGATCCGAATCACCTCCCGCGTGAACAAACGCCTTTACGCGGATGCGATACCGGGGCATTTTGCCACGAATCATTCTCACATCAACTACTACATCGATATGTCCGAGGTCAAGCACAGCATGGCTATGGCGCGGGAGGCCGCCCGCAGCATCGCCTATCAGTTCAGCTCGGTCAGCATCGACACGCTGCTGTGTATGGAGGGCACCGAGTACATCGGCGCGTACCTTGCGGAGGAGCTGTCGAGCGTGGGCATGGGCAACGTCAACAGCGGCAAGGATATTTTCCTGATCGAGCCGGACAGCAACGTGAACGGTCAGTTCGTGTTCCCGGACAATCTGCGCCACATGATCGAGCACCGCAATGTGCTGGTATTGGTCAATTCGGCCTCGACCGGACAGACGTTCTCGCAGGCGAAGGAGTGCGTGGAGTATTACGGCGGCCGCGTGACCGGTTTTGCGGCGCTGTTCTCGAATATCAGCGAGCTGGCGGGCAAAAAGGTGGTCAGCCTGTTCTCCGGAGAGGATTTCCCGCACTATCAGAACTTCGTGCGCGGCAAAGCCTGCCCGGACTGCGCCGCAGGCGTTCCGCTGGATGCCATCGTCACCCCGAGAGGGTATAACAAGCTGTAACGAAAAAGAGGAAGGTGGTTTGCCTTCCTCTTTTGTGTTGCAGGTTGGTGTGCCGGTGCGTTTTGGGAAAACGGGCCGCACGCGCGGCGGGCGCAAAAAAGGGATGGACACCTACGGTTTCCACCCCTCTTTTGAATCTCCCCGTTTCCCTTTGTTCCTAAGTCGGTGCACGGAACGGCTTCGCCGTTCCTATTTGTGCTCGGGACCGAAAAAAGGAGAACGGCAGTACCGTTACCGGCTCGTAGGCTCGGCTTAACGCCGACCATTCCTCTCACAGCTCCGCTCAAGCCGTTAGAGCTCTGCAACATCCAATTTACGCAAAACCAGTGCAATCTGTCGCGATAACGCCGCGACAGCACGGAAAACGTGAGCCGATACCCGTTCCTTTATGCGAGTTACTTACGAAGTAGAGCCGTAAGGCTCGTTCGCGAGGTTGCCGAGGGAAAGGTAGGAGTTCAAAGAGGGAGGGAAACCGTAGGTGTCCCTCCCTTTTTGCCCCAGCGCCGGGGCGGCGCACCGTTCCCGCCGTCCGCAGACGGCGAAATCCCCAGCCCGGCAACGGCGTATTGCTTCGCAACTCGTCTGCACCAGACAAAGCGTGCAGGAAACTGGGCTGCCGCCCATAAACGGCGAGTGCGCTCACGCGACTCGTGTGCACCTGCTGCATGGTGCAGCTTACAGCCCCAGCACAATGCCGCACACCGCGCCGATCAAAATAAACACGATCGGGTGCAGCTTTTTGAGCTTCCAGATGCCGAGCGACAGCACGAGGAAGATGATGACCGCCGGAACATTGATGACCGAACCAATGCTGGCGATACCAGCCCAGTTTTCCGTGTGCAGCAGGGAAGCGGCGAACACCTCGAGCATCGCGCCGAAGATCAGACCCGCCGAAGCCGGGCGGAGGCCGTAAAAGCCGTTTTTCACGAGCGGAGAGTCGCGGAACTTGTCCAGCGCACGCGACACCAGAATGATGATGATGATGGACGGCAGCACGAGCGAGCAGGTCGCCGCGACAGCGCCGGGCACACCGGCGGCGTGGAAGCCCGCATAGGTCGCGGAGTTGACACCGAGCGGGCCGGGCGTGGACTCGGACACCGCGATCATGTCCATCAGGTCGCTTGGCGTGAACCACGGGTAGCGCAGCGCGATCTGCTTGAGGAACGGCAGGGTAGCCAGTCCGCCGCCGATGGCGAACAGACCGGTCTTGAAAAATTCGAGAAACAGCAGTAAAAAGGTCATGCGCGCTTCCTCCGGATCATACCGATGAGAATACCGGCAGCAGCAGCGATAACGACCATCACCACGGGCGAAACGCCGCAAAATGCGACTGCGATGAACGTAATGAGCAAAATCGTCGCTGTCGGCGCATCAACAACGCCTTTTTTCGCCATTTTCCATACGGATTGCAGCACAAGAGCGCACACGGCGATGCGGATGCCCGCAAAGGCGTGCTGCACGACCGCAAGGTGCGCGAACTGCTGGATGAATGCGGCGATGATCGAAATGATAACGAGCGACGGCGAGATAACACCGGCAGTGGCTGCTATGCCGCCGAGCGTGCCATGTGTCTTATAGCCGATGAACGTTGCGGTGTTTACTGCGATGACACCCGGGGTACACTGACCGATGGCGTAATAGTCCATCAGCTCGTCCTCAGTCGCCCAGCGGCGGTTTTCGACGACTTCGCGCTGCAAAATGGGCAGCATGGCGTAGCCGCCGCCGAATGTGCAGCCGCCGATGCGTGCAAAGGTGAGGAACAGATCAAGGTAAGGATTCAAATAGTACAGTCCTTTCATGGGAGATAACGATAACAGTATACACCTGCTGACCGGAAATGAACAGAGCAGCCGCGTTAAGAGGCTGAAAAAAACGCCTGAACCGGCAGGCACAGGCGTTTTCACGTTACTTGCCCGGGATGACCTCCAGCCAGTAGCCGTCCGGGTCGGAGATAAAGTAGATGCCCATGGCCGGGTTCTCGAAGCAGATGCAGCCCATCTCCTTGTGCTTTTCGTGCGCGGCCTCGAAATCATCCACGCGGAACGCGAGGTGGAACTCGTTGTCGCCGAGATTGTACGGCTTGTCCCAGTCGCGCAGCCATGTCAGCTCGAGCAGGTGCGGCGTTGCGCCGTCGGTCAGGTATACGATGATAAAGCTGCCGTCCGGCGCATTGATGCGGCTGGATTCGGTCAGGCCGAGGGCTTCCTTGTAGAACGCGAGCGAGCGGTCGAGGTCGCGGACATTCAGGTTATTGTGTGCAAAAGTAAATCGCATAGTCATATCCTCCTTGTGTTGGGTGAGCTAACTGTACCATGTTTTTCGCGGAAATGCAACCACACCGGTGGGGAAAGTACACAAGAACAGTCGCAAAACTATGGACAGGATGGGGAGAAGATGGTATAATTGACCTGAATATTTGCGTCCCAAAAAGGAGGCAGGGGTTTGAAAAAGAGATTACAAAGAATGCTGGCCCCCAACAGTGCGGCTTTTTTCGCGCTGTTTTTCCTGTTTGCGGCAGTGGGTGTGTATTTCTCCCGCTGGTATGGAGCACTGGGGCTTGCGGTATGCATCGTGCTCCGCATCATCACGCTGCACGCCGATGCGGCGAGGCGGCGGCAGGTGCAGGAGCTGATGAACAACATCGAGGTGGAGGGCGGCGCCATCCGTCCGGCGGTGACACGTTCGCCGCTGCCGACGGTCGTTGCGCTGGCTACCACGGGCGAGATCATGTGGGCGAATGACACATTTGCGGAGATCAGCGGTCGGGGGACCGGGATCAGCGGCGTTCGCATGAACGAGCTTGCACCGACGTTTGAAACGGGCTGGCTCATCAAGGGCCAGACCATGCTGCCCGGCGAGCTGCTCATCGGCAGACGGCAGTATCATGTGTTCGGCAGCATGGTGCAGAGCGGCGCCGGTCAGCTGATGATGCTGCATTTCATCGACTGCACCGAGTTCGTGCGCCTGCGCGATGCGGCGGAAACCACGCATCCGGCTATTGCTGTCATTGCGATCGACAACTACGAGGAGCTGGTAAAGAACACCACCGACTCGGAGAAATCCAGCATTCTGGCGGGCATCGACAAGCGCCTGTCCGCGTGGACGAAGGATTCGAGCGCAGTGCTGCGAAAGTACGATCGCGACAAGTATATCTTCATCATCGAGAACGCCGAGCTGGACAAGCTGGTCGCGCGTAAGTTCTCTGTTTTGCAGGAAGTGCGCGAGATACAGAACCACGAGGGCGTTATCGCAACGCTGTCCATCGGCATCGGCCGGGACGGCGAAACGCTCGCGGAGAGCTACCAGTACGCCGGTCTGGCCATCGATATGGCGCTGTCGCGCGGCGGTGATCAGGCGGTTATCAAGAACCGCTTCAACTTCGCGTTCTACGGCGGCCTGAGTGAAGAGGTCGAGAAGCGCACCAAGGTCAAGAGCCGCGTTGTCGCCAATGCGCTCAGCCAGCTCATCCGCGATTCCTCTCAGGTGCTCGTCATGGGCCACAAGAACAGTGATATGGATGCCATCGGCGCGGCGGCGGGCATTATCTGCGCGGCGCGTGTCAAAGGAAGGCCGGCGCACATCGTCGTTGACCGGCAGCACACCATGGCGACCGAGCTGATCGAGCGGCTGGAAACCCAGTCCGAGTATAAGGGCGTGTTCATCAGCGCGGAAGATGCGATGATCATGTGTGATTTCAACACGCTGCTCATCGTTGTGGACGTAAACCGTCCCGGCTATGTGGAGAGCGCGGCGCTGCTCGAATCCATCAACAAGATCGCAGTCATCGACCACCACCGCCGTGCGGCGGATTATATCGAGAACGCAGTCGTATCGCTGCACGAGCCGTATGCCTCCTCGGCCTCCGAGCTGGTCAGCGAGCTGCTGCAATACCTCGTGCCGACCAGCGGCATCCTCACCTGTGAGGCCGAGGCCATGCTGGCGGGCATCTATCTGGATACCAAGGGCTTTGCCACGCGCACCGGTGTCCGCACGTTCGAGGCGGCGGCGTACCTGCGCCGCGCGGGCGCGGAGTCGAGCGATGTCAAACGCCTGTTCCAGTCCAGCTTTGACCAGTATATGGAGCGCCAGAAGCTCATTTCGTCGGCGCGCAACTGCGGTCAGGGCGTGATCTTCGCCATCACCGCCGAGGAGGTTGACCGCATCGCGGCGGCACAGGCGGCGGACGAGCTGCTGTCCATCATCGGCACGCACGCGAGTGTCGTTGCGTTCCGCAGCGGCAATGACATGGCGGTTTCCGCGCGTGCGGCGGGCCATGTCAACGTGCAGCTGCTCATGGAGCGGCTGGGCGGCGGCGGCAACCACTCCGCAGCGGGCGCACAGCTCAAGAACACCACCCCGGCCGAGGCGGACAAGCTGATAACCGAGGCCATCCGCGGCTACTTTGAGGATCAGAGCGCCGAGAAGAAAGCCGACGACAAATAAGACCGAAACCGGCGATTCGCCGCATTCGATACCGGCAATACCGCATGATCGAACAAGTGCGGTGCTGCCACAGCAAAACACAAAGGAGTAACGAACCATGAAAGTAATTCTGACGGCAGATGTTAAGGGCAAGGGCAAGAAAGGCGAGCTGATCGAGGTCAGCGAGGGCTACGGCCGCAACTTCCTGATGCCGCGCGGTCTGGCTGAGCTGGCTACCGCAGACAACCTGAATGTAAAGAAGGCGCAGGACGAGGCACACGCACGCAAGATCGCGCTCGAGCAGCAGGCAGCCCGCGAGGCGGCTGAAAAGCTCAAGGTAAGCCCGGTCAAGGTACCGGCCAAGGGCGGCACCGGCGGCCGTCTGTTCGGCGCTGTCACCTCCAAGGAGATCGCGGAGGAGCTCAACAAGCAGTACGGCCTGAACGTGCCCAAGCAGAAGATCGTGCTCGAGGAGCCCATCAAGACCTTCGGCGTACACCGCGTAAAGGCAAAGCTGTATCAGGACATCGCGGGTGAGATTTTGGTGCAGGTAGTCGAGGCGTAACCTGCACCTATAGGGGGTATCCAATACCCCCTATATACGCCGGTCGGTTCCGGAGAAACCGACCGGCGATACCCCCGGACGCGCCCCAAGGGCGCTGAGTCGGGGTGTAAAAAGTCACGCGCATGTCGCGACTTTTTACGGACACGGCAATGTCGTGTCCTATTTCATGCCGTGCGTAAAACGCACGGTCGCCTGCGGGCGGGAACGTGATGCTCGGATTTCCGTTCGGAAATCCTGCATCAGCGGGTGCGCTTTGCAGGCAAAGCGGGATTTGATGACGCAGGCTATGCCTGCGTTGTCGTTTTTCCGTTCCTCATTCTCAATTCTTCATTTTCCATTTTCAATTTTGTAGCGGAAGGAGGTAAGTAAGTGCCCGACGAACTTTTAATGCGGCAGGTGCCGCAGGATCTGACAGCCGAGCAGTCGCTTCTGGGTGCGATGCTGGTCGATCCGAACTGCATTCCCGAGGTCATCGAACAGGTGCGCGCCGATGACTTTTATGCGGAGGAGAACAAGCGCATCTTCGAAACCATCTACTCGATGTTCAACGGTGCACAGCGCATCGACCCGGTAACGGTGCTCGATATGCTCACGCGCATGGGCTACTACGACGAAGCGGGCGGCCGCGCGTATCTCTTTCAGCTGATGGAGGTCACGCCGGGCGCACGAAACGTGAACGAATACGTCCGCATCGTGCGCGACAAGAGCCTGCTGCGCCAGCTGGCCGATGCGGGCAGCGAGATCCAGCAGAACGCGCTCGAGGCGCACGGCGAAGCCTCCGGCATTGCCGAGCTGGCCGAGCAGCGCATTTACAGCATCCGGCAGGGACGAGAGATAAAGGGTCTGTCACGGCTTTCCGAGGTCATTGCCGACCTGTACACCGAGCTGGACGAACGCGCCCGATCGGACAGCGATATTCCGGGTATGTCCACCGGTTTCCATGCGCTGGACACCGCGCTGACCGGCCTGAACAAGTCCGACCTTATCCTCATCGCGGCGCGACCCGGCATGGGCAAGACGGCGTTCGCGCTCAATGTGGCGCTCAATGCCGCCAAGGCCAGCGTAAAAGACAAGGAGCGCGGCGATAAAAAGGGCACCGGCGTATGCGTGTTCCAGCTCGAGATGGGCAAGGAACAGCTTGCAAGCCGTTTTCTGTCCAGTCAGGCGCTCATCGAGTCGCAGAAGCTCAAGACCGGCAATCTGGACGAGGACGACTGGGTGAAGATCGCCCGGGCTTCCGGCGTTCTGGCGGGCCTGAACATCTATGTAGACGATAATCCGGCCATCACCGTTGCGGAGATCAAGGCGAAATGCCGCCGTCTGGGTGACGAGCTCGGCCTTATCGTTATCGACTATTTGCAGCTGATGCACGTCGGCGGCCGCCATATGGACAACCGTGTGCAGGAGGTCGCGGAGATCTCGCGTTCGCTCAAGATCATGGCGAAGGAGCTCAATGTTCCGGTCGTGTGTCTGTCGCAGCTGTCGCGTGCCTCTGAGCAGCGCTCGGATAAGCGCCCGATGCTGTCCGACCTGCGAGAATCCGGCGCCATCGAGCAGGATGCCGACATCGTTATGTTCATCTACCGCGACGATTACTACGATGACGAGAGCGAGAACAAAAATATCGCAGAAATTATCATCGCGAAGAACCGTCACGGCGCGACCGGCACCATTGAGCTGCAATGGGTCGGTCAGTATACCACGTTCTCCAATCCGGACCGCATCCACGAGGAGTAAGCCATGCTGGATACGGTAAAACGGACGATTTCCGACTATAAAATGCTCGAAACGGGCGAAAACGTGCTCGCTGCGCTGTCCGGCGGCGCGGATTCGGTCGCGCTGCTGCTGAGTCTGCGTGCGCTGGGATATGCGGTGCGGGCGTTCCACTTAAACCACTGTCTGCGCGGCGCGGAGTCCGACCGGGACGAGGCGTTCTGCCGCGCCCTGTGCGGCAAGCTCGGCGTAGCGCTGACGGTCGAGCGGGTGGACGTAGCTGCGGCGGCGGGCGATTCCGCCGTGGAGGAAACCGCGCGGCGCATCCGCTATGCGCGGCTCGAAGCAGCGGCCCATGGCGATAAAGTGGCGGTGGCGCACAACGCGGACGATAATCTGGAAACCATGCTGTTCCACCTGACGCGCGGCACAGGTGCGAGAGGTCTTGCGGGCATCCCGCCGGTGCGCGGGCGCATCATCCGGCCGCTCATCGCGGTCGAGCGCAGTGAGATCGAAGCCTTTCTGCACGAGCGCGGACAGGATTTCGTCACGGACAGCACGAACGCGGACACCGCCTACACGCGCAACCGCATCCGCCGCGAGGTCGTGCCCGTGCTGCGGGCGCTCAACCCGAATGCGGCGCAGGCGGCATCGCGGCTGAGCCGTCAGCTCCGGCAGGACGAGGATTGCCTGCAAGGTTATGCACAGGCCTGTGCAAAACTTTGTGCAGCGGAGGACGGCGCATGGCGCATCGCGCCCTTGCAGGAGGCCGAACCGGCCGTCCGCACCCGCGCACTGCGTATCCTGCTCGAAAATGCGCGGATGCCGCTGAAGGATGTGACCGCAAAGCACTTTGCGGCGCTCGAACACCTGCTGGAGAGCGATTTGCCCTCCGCGGAGGCGGATTTGCCGAACGGGTACGCCGCACGGCGCGAATATGACCGTCTGCGCCTTGTAAAACGGGCGGAAATCGCGCCGGACAGGCCGGAGATACCGCTCACCGTGCCGTTTGCAGGGAGTATCTGGCAGGGGACGGTCGAGGTGTCCGTAAAGAAATCGGAAAAATCCGAAGTTTTTTACAAAACATTCAATACTTTTTCTCTGGATTGTGGTACAATAGATTTTGAATCGCTGTGTGTTCGCACGCGGCGCACCGGAGATACGCTGCGGCTGACCGAAAACGGCGGCAGCAGAACGCTGAAAAAGCTGATGATCGACCGAAAGATTCCGCGTTATATGCGGGATGCGCTGGCCGTTATCGCGGATAAGAACGGCGTGATCGCGGTGCAGGATATTGGTGCGGATCGCAGCCGCACAGCCAAAAATAACGAAGAAACACTGCAGATTACAGTAAAGGGGTTATCGAAAAATGGCTTATAATATGCGAGATGACATCAAGGAAGTTTACTTTACCGAGGAGCAGCTTCAGGAAAAGGTAGCCGAGCTGGGCGCCCGCATTACCGAGGACTACCGCGACAAGAACCCGCTGATCGTCAGCGTGCTCAAGGGCTCCTATGTGTTCATGGCCGACCTGACCCGCGCCATCGATACGCCGTGCAACGTGGATTTCATGGTCGTATCCAGCTACGGCAAGGGCACCAAGACCTCCGGCGAGGTGCAGATCATCAAGGACATCGCGCAGCCGATCGACGGCCGCGACCTGCTGATCGTCGAGGATATTCTGGATTCCGGCGTAACGCTGCACTATCTCATGCAGATCCTGGCAGCACGCGGCGCAAATTCCATCCGCCTGTGTACGCTGCTCTCCAAGCCGGAGCGCCGCAAGATCCAGGTCGATGTGGATTACCTCGGCTTTGAGATCCCGGACGAGTTCGTGGTCGGCTACGGCCTCGATTACGCCGAAAAGTATCGCAATCTCCCGTACATCGGCGTGCTCAAGCCGTATGTTTACGGCGGGGAATAATCACGCACAGGAAGAGGTGTTAACCCGATTTGAAAAGTAAAATGAAAGGCTTCGGCCTTTACCTTCTCATACTGATCTGCCTGCTGGCGGGCGTCAGTTATGTAGTCAGCCAGACGCAGCAGACCGATTCGCTGTCGTACGATCAGGTATACAACTACTTTATCGACGGCGATGTCGATCAGTACAATGTGGACGGCACCACGCTGACCATGCACCTGAAAAACGAGAACCGGACGTTCACCTATGAGCTGGGCGACTACGTCAATGTGTTCTACAACGACCTGTACGCGACCATTCAGCAGCAGATGCAGGACGGCACGCTCACCAAGGTCGATTACCGCACGACCACGGTGCCGTGGTGGGCACAGTTCCTGCCGTACCTCATCCTCATCGTGCTGCTCGGTGCATTCTGGTACTTTATGATGAACAAGCAGTCCGGCGGCGGCGCGGGCCCGATGCAGTTCGGCAAGGCGCGCGCAAAGCTGGCGCAGGATGACAAGCGCAAGGTCACGTTCAACGATGTGGCAGGCGCGGACGAGGAAAAGGCCGAGCTTCAGGAAATCGTCGAGTTCCTCAAGAACCCGCAGAAGTTCGTGCAGATCGGCGCACGCATCCCCAAGGGTGTGCTGCTGGTCGGCCCTCCGGGCACCGGCAAAACGCTGATCGCACGTGCAGTTGCGGGCGAGGCCGGTGTGCCGTTCCTGTCCATCTCCGGTTCGGACTTCGTTGAGCTGTATGTCGGTGTCGGCGCATCGCGTGTACGCGACCTGTTCGAGCAGGCCAAGAAGAACGCGCCGGCTATCGTGTTCATCGATGAGATCGATGCGGTAGGCCGTCAGCGCGGCGCTGGTCTCGGCGGCGGTCACGACGAGCGCGAGCAGACCCTGAACCAGCTGCTCGTTGAAATGGACGGCTTCGGTGCGAATGAGGGCGTTATCGTCATCGCCGCGACCAACCGCAAGGATATTCTGGATAACGCACTGCTCCGTCCGGGCCGCTTCGACCGTCAGGTCTATGTCGGCGCACCGGATGTCAAGGGTCGTGAGGCGGTCCTCAAGGTACACGCCCGCAACAAGCAGTTCGACCCGGATGTCAAGTTCTCCGAGATCGCTAAGACAACAGCCGGTTTCACCGGTGCAGACCTCGAAAACCTGCTCAATGAGGCAGCGCTGCTTGCGGCTCGCCGCAACAAAAAGTTGATCTCTCAGGAAGAGATCGAGGAATCGCTGCTCAAGGTCGTTATGGGCGTGGAGAAGAAGAGCCACATCATCAACGAGCACGACAAGCGCCTGACCGCGTACCACGAGGCCGGTCACGCCATCTGCTTCCACGTTTTGCCCACGCAGGATCCGGTACACCATGTTACCATCATCCCGCGCTCGTCCGGTGCGGGCGGCTTCACCATGCCGCTGCCGGAGGAGGATCAGGCGTACCGCACCAAGAAGTATATGGAGGAGTACATCATCGTTTGTCTGGGCGGCCGCGTGGCCGAGCAGCTGACGATGGAGGACATCTCCACCGGTGCATACGGCGACATCAAGCAGGCGACCCAGATGGCACGCGCCATGGTAACCAGCTACGGCATGAGCGAGCGCATCGGCCCGATCGACTACGGTTCGGATAACGGCGAGGTGTTCCTCGGCCGCGATCTGGCAGCCGGCAAGGGCTATTCCGAGGTCAAGGCGGCGGAGATCGACGACGAGATCCACCGCATTATCGAGCACGCATATCACGCCTGTGAAAAGCTGCTGAGCGAGCACATGGACGAGATGAAGCGCGTTGCCGAGTACCTCATCCGCAACGAAACGATGGACGGAGAAACCTTTATCAAGGTCTACAACGGCGACATCGTACCGGATAAGGTGGTCGGCGAGGATCTGATGACCGAGTTGAAGCAGGAGCTTCACGCCAAGGTCGAGCAGCAGGAGAACGCCGCAGAGGCGGAGCCCGCTGCATCCGAGCAGACCGAAAAGTAAAAACCAACAAAACCTCACAGAAAATTCTGTGAGGTTTTGCTTTGCTTGAAATGTTAAATACTCTTGACATTTTACAGCCTGCCTGTTATCTTAAAGATGTAAAGAGTGTTTTACATTTTGTAAGGTGGGAGGAATGGAGTATGAAGTGGGAATTGTACACAGAAGCCGAGAAAATGCAGGTATTGTGGGTCTGTATCGGCCTGCCGATGCTGTCGCTGGCGGCGTGGCTGGTCAGAGGATGGCTTGATGCAGGCCGATCGAAAAAAGCACGCAGAGCGGCAAAGGCACTCGGTTATAAGACGGACGAAATGGAGCACGCCATCATCACACAGGCGCAGGCTATTGCGTACCGTGTGACACAGACCGGGCTTCTGGCCTGTGTATATCTGCGGCTGCTCGTGTGGGGGCAGCCGGCGGCGGAGCTGTGCATCCTGCTGGTGGTTTCTTCGATGACGGAGGTGGTCATCATGCTCGTGCAGACTTTCCGCAAAACACGGGATGACGAGGAGCATCCGCCGCGGCTGGCGTTCCTTACTGCAAAGCTGGTACTCTGCGCGGTGCTGATCGGGTTGGTGATCGGAATAACGATTATGGCGCAAAACTGGTAGGGAGGTGCGCTTATGAGCTGGGATATGTACGATATGACGCAGAAAGTGCAGACAATTATAGTTGCAATCCTGCTGCCGCTGGCAGTATTGGCGGCAAGCCTTTGGCATGACTGGGTGGAAGAGGGAAAATCGCCTCGTGCCCGCAAAATTATGAAAGACTGGGAATGGAACATCGACGAAATGGAGCACGCTGTTAATGTGAAAGGCCGGTTGATTGGCTACCGTGTGCTTCAGGCTGGCGTTATCATTTACCTTTATGTAAACCGTCTGGTGCGTGACTATATCGCGATTGAACTCTGTATCTTCGCAGTGGTATCTGTCACGGCGGAGGTGTTGTTCATTGTCATCAAGACCATTCGCAATGCGGCAGGTGATGAGGACAAGGCAACGATGTGGAAGCAACTGGGACACAGTGTATTTAAGGCAACACCGCACAATTAAAGCTGCGGCGCTTTGCGGAAATTTTGTGTCCTGACTTTGTTGCAGTTTCACGGTAATACATCAAGTATTACCGCAAAACTGCGCCTCGTCAGTACGCAAAATTTGCTCGCAAATCGCTCTTGTTCAATTATGCGGTATTGCCTTAATAATTTGATGTATCTGTGGATTATGGTCAAGGTTTTCTGGATCTGAGGAGGTATTCCTATGTTGACAACAGAAAAAAGTGCAGGAATGCTCGCGATTGTCGTATTTGCCGGGCTTTGGCTGGCGTTTATGCTCTGGGAGGACTGGGGACAGGCCGGAAAGACCGCCCGCGCCCGTGCCTCTGCGAAAGCCAACGGCTGGGAGCAGGACGAAATGCAGAACACCATCAGCCGCAGCGGCGCAGTCATCGCATACCGCGTGATGGAGGTTGGGCTGTTCGTCGTTATGATGGTGGACATCCTCGCATTTGACAAAAATGTGAGCGAATTTGCGATCTTGTGGTTCGTCTGCATGGTGTTCGAGGGTGTTTACCGGAATATCGTCACCTACCGCGCGGCACAGGGCGATGAGGAAGCGCCGCCGTCCAAAGGCCAGCTCGTGAAAGAGATCGTCAAGAGCGTGGTCGTTCCTGTGGTGATATTCGGCAATCTGTTGTGGAAGTTCTGGCGCTGAGCATGAAAAATAACATCAAAGAGCTCCGCAAAGCACGCGGTCTGCGGCAGGAGGACATGGCGAAGCTGCTCGGCGTGTCGCGGCAGACCATCGTGGCGATGGAGAACGACAAATACGACCCGACGCTCGAGCTGGCGATAAAGACCGCACGGCTGCTTGGGCAGCCGGTGGAGGGTATTTTCTTCTTAGAAGAAGCGTGAATTGCCGATACGCAGCAGCCCATTTTCCTGCACGCTTTGTCTGGTGCATACGAGTTGCGTAAGCGATACGCCGTTTCCGGGCTGGGGATTTCGCGCTCTGTGGAGCGCGGGAACAGGCCGCACGCGCGGCGGGCGCAAAAAGGGAGGGACACCTACGGTTTCCCTCCCTCTTTGAACTCCTGCCTTTCCCTCAACAGCCTCGCGAACGGGCCTTGCGGCCCTGCTTCATAAGTAATTCGCATATAGGAACGGTATCGGCTCACGTTTTCTGCGTTGTCGCGGCGTTATCGCGGCAGATTGCACTGGTTTTGCGTAAATACTGTCGCAGACCGTTAACGGCTTGAGCGTTGCCGGAAAAGGAATGGTCGGCGTTAAGCTGAGCCTACGAGCCGGTAACGGTACTGCCGTTCCTTTTTTCGGTCCCGAGCACAAATAGGAACGGCGTAGCCGTTCCGTGCACCGACTTAGGAACAAAGGGAAACGAGGAGATTCAAAAGAGGGGTGGAAACCGTAGGTGTCCATCCCTTTTTTGCGCTCGCGCCGCGTAGGCGCACGTTCCCGCCGTCCGCAGACGGCGAAATCCCAGCCCGGCAACGGTGTATTGCTTCGCAACTCGTGTGCACCACAAAACGGCTGCCGAGGAAAAGGCTGCCGCCCGGCTGTGGCGCAGCGCTCACGCGCCTCGCGTGCACCGGAGAACGGATTCACAAATCAAAATCTGCACGAAAAAAGGACTTCCCGCAGGAAGTCCTTCAGTTTGTCAAAAAAGTCGGTGTTGAACCAATTTTATCATATCGCGCGGCAGCGCGCATTAAATAGAATTTGCCGTGCAAATTCATAAAAAGGCAGGGCGTGTACCTGCCTTTTTATACCCTGAGAGGGAGAAAGTTTCTATACAGGAACTTTCGGACGACTTTGGAACGGCCCACGGTCCGTTCCTGCTTGTCGGCGAAACCGTGGTTTCGCCGACAGCCTGAAGGACTTCCCGCAGGAAGTCCTTTTTTCAGAGCACATTACCCAATGCCGCCGGGGATGATAAAGCTGAAGAACACGACCAGCGCGGCGAGGAAGATATATACATACTTCGCCAGCGGCGCAAATGCACGGCTGAGCGGCTTGCTGCGGCCGTTCATCAGCTCGGCCTCCATCTTGTCGATGCCGAGCACCCAGTAGGCCATGACAGCGCCCAAAATCGCGCCGATAGGCACAACATAGATCGTAATAACGTCCATCAGCGTGCCCATGAGCGCATCGCGCTCGATGAACAGGCCGACCGCCAGCGCCGCGCCGCACGCCAGCAGCACTGCCGCCTTGCGGTTCAGCTTCAGACGGGTCTGTGCGGCCTCGGAAACCGCCTCGAGCATATTCGCCAGCGAGGTGATACCCGCGAACAGCACCGAAAGGAAGAAGAAGAACGCGAACAGACGGCCAAACGGCATCTGCTGGAACACACGCGGCAGGGTGATGAACAGCAGCTTCGGGCCGGAGGCCGGGTCCAGACCGAACGAGAACACGCTCGGCAGGATGGCAAAGCCGGCCAGCATGGCCGCGCAGGTGTCGAGCACCGCCGTCATGCAGGACGAGTGAACGACATCCTCGTTCTTCGGCAGGTACGAGCCGTAAATGATCATGCCCGAGCCTGTAATGGACAGCGAGAAGAACGCCTGACCCATCGCCATGATCCATGTGCGCGGGTTGAACAGGTATTCCCACTGCGGCACGAGCAGGTATTTGTAGCCTTCGATGGCATTCGGCAGGAACGCCACGCGCGCTGCGATGATAACGAACAGGATGAAGAAGGTCGGCATCATCACCTTGTTGATCTTCTCAATGCCGCCCGAAATGCCAAAAATGAGCACAGCGGCCGTGATGAGGATGACGATGATGTGCCACGGCACGCTGGAAAAGTCCGTGCTGCTCATTTCAGCAAAGAACGTTTCCGGCTCGGTGTTCATCAGCGAGCCGGTCAGTGCGCCGAATGTGCTTCGGAGCACCCAGCCGACGATGATGGCGTAGCCGATGGCGATGCCGAGCGAGCCGAGCAGCGGGATGGTGCCGAGCAGTGCGCCGCCCTTTCTGCCGCGCGACTTCATCGCGAATTCATACGAGCCGATCGGGCCCGTGCCGGTCATGCGGCCGAACGCGAACTCGCCGGACAGGCCGACATAGCCGAACAGCGCGATGAACAGCAGATAGGGGATCAAAAAAGCTGCGCCGCCGTACTGGCCGGTGCGGTAGGGGAACATCCAGATGTTGCCCATGCCGACCGCTGAGCCGACAGCCGCCAGCACGAAGCCGAGCTTTGAGGTGAAAGTGCCGTTTCCGTTTTTCTGATGCATAATTAAAAATCTCCGGTTTGTTTACAAGTGTACACTTAGTATAACACAAAATAAAGTAAAAAGCCACTTGCACTTTCAACAGGAAAAGCGGGAGCTTTTGACAGAAGTAACAAAACGCTCGTCGGAATTTAGGGAATTTTATCAGTTATTCTCTTGCGTTCAATGATTTGATATGGTATGATAAATGAGCGTGAAAAAGACAAGTGTCTTTTTGAGGAGGACAAGCATCGCATGGTAAAACCAAAGTATTACCTCGTGGAACGCACCCTTCTGCCGGAGGTATTTCAGCGCGTGATCGAGGCGAATGAAGCCATCGCTTCGGGCAGGGCAGCCACGGCAAGCGAGGCGGCGAAGATCGCCGGACTGTCGCGCAGTGCGTATTATAAGTATAAGGACGGTGTGCGCCCATTCTTTGAGGCGACCACCGATCGGATCGTCACCTACCATTTCATGCTGCACGATCAGCCGGGTGTTCTGTCGAGCATCCTCGGACTGATGGCACGCTCGGGCGCGAACCTTTTGACGGTGAATCAGTCCATTCCGATGCGCGGGATGGCATCCGTCACGATTTCGGCCCGCACCGGCGAGATGAAATATTCTTCGGAGGAGCTCGTGCACCGCGCAGAAGCCATGGAAGGCGTGAGCAAAGTAGAAATTCTGGCATCTGAATGACCGCCCGGCGGCATTAGCAGATACAGCCAATCCAACTGATGAAAGGAAATCAGCATATGATCAAAGTAGCAATCATGGGACACGGCACTGTCGGCTCGGGCGTATACGAGGTTTTCGACATGAATGCCGAAAAGATCGCCAGGACGGTAGGCGAGCCGGTCGAGGTCAAGTATGTGCTCGACCTGCGCGACTTTTCCTCTCTGCCGTACGGCAATAAATTTGTGACCGATTTCTCCGTCATTGAGAACGACCCCGAAGTAACGGTCGTTGCCGAGGTCATGGGCGGCGTGGGCGCTGCTTATCAGTTCACCAAGCGCTGCCTCGAGGCCGGCAAGAGCGTCTGCACCTCCAACAAGGAGCTGGTCGCTACCAAGGGCGAGGAGCTGCTCAAGATCGCGGAGGAGCACGGTGTGAACTATATGTTCGAGGCCTCCGTCGGCGGCGGCATCCCGATCATCCGCCCGATGCTCCAGTGCCTCGCTGCCAACGAGTTCAACGAGATCTGCGGCATCCTGAACGGCACGACCAACTACATCCTCACCCAGATGATCCACAACGGCGTTACCTTTGCGGATGCGCTGGGGCAGGCACAGCTCAACGGCTACGCGGAGAAGGATCCGACTGCCGACATCGAGGGCCATGATGCCTGCCGCAAGATCTGCATCCTGTCCGACCTCGCTTACGGCGACAAGTTCGACCCGGATAAGGTTTCCTGCGAAGGCATCACCAAGATCACCCTCGAGGACGTAGCAAACGCCGACAAGCTGGGCTGCGTTATCAAGCTGCTGGGCCGTTCGGTCCGCTGCGAGGACGGCACCGCTTACGCTTATGTTGCGCCGCACCTCATCCACAAGGAAAGCCCGCTGGCTGCTGTTGAGGATGTATTCAATGCCATCATGGTAGACGGCAACGCTACCGGCGAAGTCATGTTCTACGGCAAGGGTGCGGGCAAGCTGGCTACCGCCTCTGCTGTTGTTGCCGATATGCTCGACAGCATCGAGCACAAGGACAGCCGCCGCCGCATCTTCTGGGGAGATGGCTCGAAGAACCTGCTCCGTCCGCTGGATACCCTCCAGAGCGCATGGTACGTCCGCTTCAAGGGCGCACAGAAGGACATTGAGGAGCTGCTGCCGGTCGAGAGCCTGACCGAGCCTGCTGAGGGCGTATTTGTTGTCCAGACCCGCAAGCTGTCCACCGCAGAGATGGACGCCGCAGCAGAGAAGCTGAACGCACGCGGCGAAGTCCGCGCGGCAATGCGTATTCTGTAAAGGAGAGAAACACAATGGTTCGTGTAACCGTTCCTGCTACGAGCGCCAACATGGGCTCGGGCTATGACAGCATCGGCATTGCGCTCGAGCTGTACAACGTGATCGACCTCGCAGAGAACGATCATATCGATATTTCGGATAAAAACGGTCAGTACGTCCCGCAGGACGAGAGCAACCTGATCTATCAGTGTGCAAAGCGCGTTTACGACGAGTGCGGCAAGCCGCTTTCCGGCCTGACCATCGTCGAGGACTGCGCTATCCCGCAGACCCGCGGCCTTGGCTCGTCCTCGGCGTGCACCGTTGCGGGCATCATGGGCGCGAATATGCTGCTCGGTGAGCCGCTCGACCGCAATGCGGTCATCGACCTTGCAGCCACGATCGAGGGCCATCCGGATAACTCCACGCCCGCTATCCTCGGCGGCTTCTGCGTGGCGCTGCTCGAGGACGGCCATGTGCATCACGTTCGCGTGCCGGTACACGGCGCGATCGACTTCGTGGTATTCATCCCGGATTTCCAGCTGTCCACCGAAAAGGCGCGTGCGGCGCTGCCCAAGACCATCGCCCACCACGATGCCGTCTACAATCTGGCGCGTGCGGCGCTGCTTGCCGGCAGCCTGACCACCGGCAAGCTGGAAAACCTTGATGCGGCAACCGGCGACTGCCTGCACCAGCCCTACCGCTTCGGTCTGATCGAGAACGGTGAGGACATCGTGCGCGAGGCCAAGAAGCTGGGCGCACTCGGCACGTTCATTTCGGGCGCGGGCCCGTCCATCGTGGCTATCGTGTACAAGGGCGACCGCGATTACATCACCCGTGCACAGGAGATGTGCGAAAAGCACTATCCGCACTGGAAGGCTGTCCAGCTGCGCTGCGATGAGGTCGGCGCGACCGCAAAACGACTGTAAAGGGGACGGATACACCTCGTATCCGTATATATAAGGAGGAAACATAGTTAGTATGAGTCTTATTGTGCAAAAGTTCGGCGGCACCTCGGTCGCCAACACCGAGCGACTGAAGAATGTTGCGGATATTGTTACCAAGACCGCGCAGGCAGGCAATCAGGTGGTTGTCGTTGTATCCGCGCAGGGCGATACCACGGACGACCTGATCGAAAAGGCCGCAGAGCTCAACGAGCGCCCGTCCAAGCGTGAGATGGACGTTCTGCTCAACACCGGCGAGATGATCTCCATGTCGCTGCTGGCCATGGCCATCCAGAAGCTGGGCTTCCCGGTCGTTTCCCTGACCGGCTGGCAGATCGGTCTGGAAACCAACAGCAATTACTCGGATGCCCGCATCAAGCGCATCGCGGGCGAGCGCCTCAAGGCAGAGCTGGACAACGGCCGCATCGTTATCGTAGCCGGTTTCCAGGGCATCAACAAGATGGGCGACGTTACCACGCTCGGCCGCGGCGGCTCGGATACCACCGCAGTTGCTATCGCGGCAACGCTCGGCGCGGACCTGTGCCAGATCTACACCGACGTTGACGGCGTTTACACCGCTGACCCGCGCATCGTAAAGGATGCCAAGAAGCTGGATGCCATCACCTATGACGAGATGCTGGAGCTGGCATCGCTGGGCGCACAGGTGCTGCACAACCGTTCGGTTGAGATGGCAAAGAAGTACAATGTCGATCTTGAGGTCGTTTCGAGCTTTACCCGCAATCCGGGTACCAAAGTCAAGGAGGGTTCTAATATGGAAAAACTGCTGGTTTCGGGTGTTGCCCGTGATAATAACTGCGCGCGTGTAGCAATCATCAATCTGGACGATACGCCGGGCACTGCATTCAAGGTATTCTCGCTGATGGCGAAGCACAATGTCAACATCGACATCATCCTCCAGTCCGTCGGCCGCGATAACAAGAAGTCCATCTCGTTCACCATCCGTCAGGACGATGCAGAGCGCGTCGAGAAGATCCTGCGCGATGCTGCTGAGATGCTCGGCTACGAGGATATTTCCATCAACACCAAGGTCGCAAAGGTTTCCATCGTAGGTGCAGGCATGGCTTCCGCTACCGGCGTTGCTTCCAAGATGTTCGAGGCTCTGGCAAGCGCCGGCATCAACATCCGCATGATCTCCACCTCTGAGATCAAGATCTCCGTCCTCATCAACGAGGAGGACAGCGAGAAGGCAGTCAAGGCTATCCACGAGGAGTTCTTTAACGCTTAACCGATATGGTATATCAAAAAGTCCCGAAATGCACATTTCGGGACTTTTTTATAACCGGAAAGACAGCCGCAACCGCCGGTTGACAAAAAGAAACGGCAGGTTGGTGGCGCTTTTGCGGTATTTCAGGCAGACTGAAAGCACAGAAAGGCAGGTGGCAGAGATGACAACAGGTGAGAAGATCGCGGCATTGCGGCGAGAGAACAGCATGAGTCAGGAGGCGCTCGGCGAAAAGCTGGGACTGAGCCGTCAGGCGGTCAGCAAGTGGGAGGCCGATCAGGCGGTGCCCACGATGGATAACCTGATGGAGCTGAGCAAGCTGTTCGGCGTGTCGGTGGACACGCTGCTGCGGCCGGATGCAGAACTGACATCCCAGACAGAGAACACGGCGGACAAGCCCGAAGAGAGCAGACCGGCCGTGCCGCGCAAATGGAAGATCGCGGCCATCGCGGCGGCAGGACTGCTGTGCGTGAGCGTGGCGTGCAGCGCGGTCAGTCTGTGGCGCGTGATCGTCATGCAGCAGCAGATCGACACGCTGCGGATGCAGAGCGGACCGAGCACGATTTACTATCCGGATAATACGAGCGCTGAGAACAGCGATTTAGCCGACTGGTCGGAGAACGTGACCGTAGACCGGCAGAACACGGATAACCTTCTTGTGACGGTGAGCGCGGTTCCGCGCAGCATGATGGATGGCGAAACCGCAAAGTTCGTTGTCCGCAGCGGTGACCAGTCGTGGGAGTGCGATACAGAGTTCAATAACGGGTACAGCGGAAAACTGAGCGTGCCGTTTGTGGATACGTTTTCCGTCTATCTGACATTGGCAGGCACGAGCGGCGAAACACGCAATCTTTTGGTTGCATCTGAGTATGACTTGAAACAGCGATTCTCGCTGGAAGTAAGGTCGATGTGGGAGAACGGCAGCTTCAGCTTTAATGGCAAGACAACATCAGCCAGCGGCAATATCCAAACATATATTTATTGCGGCGATGATAGTGTGACACCAGTCAGTGGCCGCATACTACTGTATCAAAATGGCAGGCAAATCAAAGAGAAGCAGATGGAAAACTTAGATGCCGGGAGCGGTATTGGTGATGCCTATTATTACACACAGGTTGACTGGCGCAATCTGGAAGGCGGATTTGAGCAGTATCAGCTGAAAGCCGAGATTACCGACAATTACGGCAGAGTATACAGCAGTGAGTTTTTCTGATAACAAAAAAGACCGCTAAAGCGGTCTTTTTTGTTATTTTCTCGGCGTAACCGTCGCCGCAAGGACATAAACGCGGCTCGCGCCCATCTCGCGCAGAGCTTTGACGGCGGCTGCCGCCGTTGCGCCGGTGGTGATAATATCATCGACCAGCACAACGGATTTTCCGGTCAAATCCACGCCTTTCTTCGGCAGAACGGCATCTTTTGCGTTGCTCTGCCGTGCGGCGAAATCCTTCTGCGCGGACTGCTTTTTCACGAACCATCGCTTACGCAGTGCCGCCTCACACGGCAGAGAGAGCGGCTTCGCGATGAGCTTTGCCAGCAGCTCGGCCTGATTGTATCCGCGCTTGCGGTAATGCAGGAATCCGATCGGCATATAGGTGATAAGCGCGGGCTGCCACTCGTCCAGCCGGGCCGTGAGCACGGCGCACGCCTGCGCCGCGAACCAGTCCGCGCAGTAGGCGGCACCGTTGAACTTGAAGCGCTTCATGGCACTCCGCACCGCGCCGCGGTAGTACAGGGGAGCGGCCGCGCCGTCCGCACCGAAAACCGAAACCAGCTCGATGCAGCGGTATTCCCGCCGGACCTCAGCGGCACAGTCCGGGCATATCTGCACCCTGCCGTTCGCCTCTACCGGGAGCGTTTTGCCGCACAAAATGCACTGATGTGTGTAAAGAATGCCCATTTGCTCACCTCTGCTATGAAAAAAGAGCTGTCCGCGCGGGACAGCTCTTTCGTTATGCGATATGCGCTGTTTTACTTCTTGAGCAGCTTCTTCAGGCGCTCCGCAGCTTCCTTGGTGCGCTCCTGATCGCCGAAAGCGGTCAGACGGAAGAAACCGTCGCCGTTCTTGCCGAAGCCGGCGCCCGGAGTGCCGACAACGTTGGCATTCTCGAGCAGATAGTCGAAGAACGTCCACGAATCCATGCCGTTCGGGCACTTGAGCCACAGGTACGGGCTGCTCTTGCCGCCGGTGTACCAGATGCCCAGCTCATCGAGGGTTTCGGCCAGAACCTTGGCATTCTTCTTGTAGTAGCCGAGGGTTTCCTTGATCTGCTTCATGCCCTCTTCGGTGAAGCAGGCAGCCGCGCCGCGCTGTACGATATACGGCACGCCGTTGAACTTGGTGGTCTGACGGCGCAGCCACATCTTGTTCAGCTTGCCGTCCAGCAGAGCGGTCGGAACAACGGTCCAGCCGCAGCGGGTGCCGGTGAAGCCGGCCATCTTGGAGAACGAGCAGAACTCGATGGCACAGGTCTTTGCGCCCTCGATCTCGTAGATGGAACGCGGCAGCGTTTCGTCCTCGATGAAGCACTCGTAAGCGGCATCATACAGGATAACGGCGTTCTGCTTGCGGGCGTAATCCACCCAGGCCTTGAGGCCCGCGCGGTCGTAAGCGGCGCCGGTCGGGTTGTTCGGAGAGCAGATATAGATAATGTCGCACTCAACGGACTCGTCCGGCAGCGGCAGGAAACCGTTTGCCTCGTTTGCATCCGCGAATACGATCTTGCGGCCGGCCATTACGTTGGTATCAACGTAAACCGGGTAGACCGGATCCGGAACCAGAACGGTGTTGTCGGTGCCGAAGATGTCGAGGATGTTGCCGAGGTCGCTCTTTGCGCCGTCCGAGATGAAGATCTCATTGGTGGCGAGCTCTACACCATGGGTCTTGTAGTAGCCGACCAGTGCCTCGTGCAGAAAGCCGTAGCCCTGCTCATCGCCGTAGCCGTGGAACGTTTCCTGCTTGGCCTGATCCTCAACGGCTGCGTGCAGCGCATCGATAACAGCCGGTACCAGCGGACGGGTTACGTCGCCGATGCCCAGACGGATAATGTCCGCCTCCGGGTGCGCCTCGGAATACTCGCGCACCTTGCGGGCGATGGTGGAGAACAGATAGCTCTGCTCGAGATTGTCGTAGTTCTTGTTAGTCTGCATTGTTGTTCTGGCTCCTTTTCAGAGATGCCGCGACGAACGCCTTGAACAGGGGATGTGCGCGGTTCGGACGGGACTTGAACTCGGGGTGGAACTGCACGCCGATGTAGAACGGATGGTTCGGGATCTCGACGGTTTCCACAAGCTCGCCGGTGGGCGAGGTGCCCGTGATCTGCATACCCTTATTTTCAATCTCCTCGCGGAAATTGTTGTTGAACTCATAACGATGGCGATGGCGCTCGGAGATCATCTCCTCGCCGTAGGCCGAGGCCATGATGGTGCCCGGACGGATCTTGCACGGATAAGCGCCCAGACGCATCGTGCCGCCCTTTTTGGAGATGCCCTGCTGGCTCTCCATCAGGTCGATGACCGGATGGGTGGAATCCTGATCGAACTCGCTGGAGTTTGCATCCGCATAGCCGAGCACGTTGCGTGCGTAGCTCATAACGGCGATCTGCATACCGAGGCAGATGCCGAAGTAGGGGATGCCCTGCGTGCGGGCATAGTTTGCCGCACAGATCATGCCCTCGATGCCGCGTGCGCCGAAGCCGCCCGGCAGAATGATGCCGTCAACCTCACCGAGCAGCTTGTCTGCGGTGGAGTCGTTGATCTCCTCGGAGTCTACCCAGTCGATGTCCACGAAGCAGCCATTCTCGTAGCCGCCGTGCTGAAGCGCCTCGGCAACCGAGAGGTAGGCATCGTGCAGCTTGACGTACTTGCCGACCAGTGCGATCTTCACATGGTCCTTGCGGGCTGCGATGCGCTCGAGCATTTCCTTCCACTCGGTCATATCGCCCTTGCCCGCGCCGATGGACAGCTCGCGGCAGACGATGTCGGACAGGTGGCTCTCCTCGAGCATCATCGGCGCCTGATACAGCACCGGCAGGGTGCGGTTTTCGATAACGCAGTCCTCCGGCACGGTGCAGAACATGGAGATCTTGCGCTTGATGTCGTCGTCCATCGGCTGGTCAACGCGGGCAACGATGATGTCCGGAGAGATGCCCAGACCGCGCAGCTCCTTGACCGAGTGCTGGGTCGGCTTGGACTTCGGCTCGTTCGAGCCGGAGATGAACGGGACGAGCGTTACATGGATGAACAGGCAGTTGCGGCGGCCGACCTCGGCCGCTACCTGACGGATGGCCTCGAGGAACGGCTGGGACTCAATATCGCCGGTGGTGCCGCCAATCTCGGTGATGACAACATCAGCCGAGGTCTTTTTGCCTACGGAATAAATGAAAGACTTGATCTCGTTGGTGATGTGCGGGATGACCTGCACGGTTTCGCCGAGGTATTCGCCGGCGCGTTCCTTGTTCAGAACGTTCCAGTATACCTTGCCGGTGGTCAGGTTGGAGAACTTGTTCAGGTCCTCGTCGATGAAGCGCTCGTAGTGGCCGAGGTCGAGGTCGGTCTCTGCGCCGTCGTCGGTAACATAAACCTCGCCGTGCTGGAACGGGCTCATCGTGCCCGGGTCTACGTTGATGTAGGGATCGAGCTTCTGCGCTGCGATCTTCAGGCCGCGGCTTTTCAGAAGACGGCCGAGAGATGCGGCGGTGATGCCCTTGCCCAGACCGGAAACTACGCCGCCGGTCACGAAGATGTACTTTGTCATATATCGATTTCCCCCTTGAATACGGTCGTTGCCGCGCCCGTCATGAACACGGTTTCATCTGTATAGCGAATGGTGAGGTCGCCGCCGCGCAGATGCACGGTAATATCCTCGTTCTTGTTTGCGTAGCCGTTCAGGCACGCCGCCACGCCGACTGCACACGAGCCGGTGCCGCACGCCCACGTTTCACCCGAGCCGCGCTCCCATACGCGCATTTTCAGGCTGCCGTCCGGCAGAACGTTGACGAACTCGGTGTTTACACGCTCCGGGAACAGCGGATGATGCTCAAACTTGGGGCCGATGCGCGCAAGGTCGAGATCGTCCACATCCTCTTTCTGGAAGATAACGCAGTGCGGATTGCCCATGGAAACGCAGGTCATGTGGTAGACCTTTTCGTCCACAACGATGGGTGCGCCGATGACGTCCCTGCCGTCCATATCGACGGGGATGTCGCGCGGCGCGAGGATGGCAGCGCCCATGTCAACGCGGGCGGACAGCATCTTACCGTCCTTAACGGTCAGCCTCAGCGTTTTCACACCGGAGAGCGTGTCGATGGTGATGGTGGTGCGGCCATCCGTCATGCCGTTGTCGTACAGATACTTGCCGACGCAGCGGATGCCGTTGCCGCACATTTTTCCCTCCGAACCGTCGGCGTTGAAGATACGCATCTGCGCGTCCGCCTTGTCGGATGGGGAGATCAGGATAATGCCGTCGCCGCCGATGCCGAAGTGCGGCTCGCTCAGCTGAATGGACAGCGCCTCGGGATCGGGCACGGTCTGGTCGAAACAATTAAAGTAGATATAATTGTTGCCGCAGCCGTGCATCTTGGTGAAGGACAGCTTCACACGGATTCCCTCCTTAGAAATAGCAAAAATGGCATATGAGCAAGAAAACCAGAGCTTCTTTGCTCATACACCATTTAGTATATCATAATCTGTCGGGAATTTCTCTATAAAATCGAAAAAACCGAAAAAATTTTCGTGTGGGATAACCGCTCCTTTTAAGCGGTATCGCACAAACACGGCGGAACTCAGGGGGTCTTTCCGCCGATGATGTCCTCTGCGATGTCGCGCTTGGAGCGGCGCTGGTTCATGGCCTGCTGCTCGATGTAGGAATGGGCTTCGGGCTCGGTCATGCCGCAGCACTCGATGAGCAGGCACTTGGCGCGATCGACCTGCCGGATGTCCTCGATGCGCTTTTGCAGACGGCGGTTCTCGCTCTGCAGGCCGGTGAGGCGGCTGCGTGCGGCGCGTGTCATACGCAGCGCCTGTACGAACAGCACGCGCGAGAGCGGCTTGGGCACGACGAACACGCCGTCGTCCTCGACCTTTTCGGCAACGCTGTCGGAAATTTCGGCCTTGGCGAGCAGGATGACACCGGAAAGCGTGTCGTTTGCGGCCTGCTGGGCCAGCTCATGGCCAAATTCATCGGGCAGCGGCGTGTTGACGAGTACGAGGTCGAACAGTCCGTCCACCAGCAGACGGCGAGCCTCCGCGCCGGAGGAGGCACAGGTCAGCTGCGCCTGCACGCCGCAGGACGTTAAAAACTGGGAAAGCATGGTGCGGGATTTTTCGGTTGCAGAAACGAGAAGAATGCGTTCCATGCGGGTTGCTCCTCCTTTCAAACGGGATTCATTCGTTTAGTAGCGTTCAAAATAGAGGGAGCGTTCGGCGGAGGTGCGGTCGTCCGCCAGCGCGATGCGGTCGTGCTCGGCCTGCTTGGCGGCGAAGAATGCTTCGCGGGCCTTTTCGGGCAGGTACTTGGCGATGAAATCACTGCTGCGGGCAATGCGGATGGCATCGCACAGCGCACCGGGCAGAACATCGTACTTGGCGCGGACTTCTTCAGCGGCGGCGAACAGATTCTCGTCGCAGGCGGGCGCGAGCGTGAGGCCCTGTTCGATGCCGTCCAGACCGGCGTGGATGAGCAGCGCGAACACGATGTATGGGTTGATGCAGCCATCGAATGCGCGTACCTTGATACGGGCGGACGCACCGTTGGACAGCGGCACAGCGACGAGCGGGCGGCGGTTCTGGTGCGACCATGTGATGTACTTGGGCGCTTCGAACTCGCCGAGGCGCTGGAACGAGTTGGTGAGCGGGTTGCCGAAGATGGTCATTTCGGCGGCACGCTGCAAAATGCCTGCAACAAAGCTCTGGCCCTCCGGGGACTGCTCGAACGAGGGCTCGAACAGATTTTTGCCGTTTTTATTCACCGAAATCGACAGATGCAGGCCGCTGCCCGGTGCGTGCGGCAGAGGCTTGGGCAGGAACGAAGCGTACAGACCGCTCGAGGAGGCCATGGATTTGACCACCCACTTGAACGTTACGAAATTGTCTGCCGCCTCGAGCGCCTCGGCGCAGCGGAAATCGACCTCGTTCTGGCCGGGGCCCTGCTCGTGGTGGGAGGATTCCGGCTGGATGTTCATTTCTTCGAGGGTCAGGCAGATCTGACGGCGCACGTTCTCCGCCTTATCGAGCGGCGCAACGTCGAAATATTCGCCGTGATCGTGCGGGATGGTGGTCGGATGGCCGTTTTCGTCCAGCTCGAACAGATAGAACTCGCTGGCCGTGCCCATCGTCAGCGAATAGCCGGCGCGGCGGGCGCGGCGGCTGGCCTCGCGCAGCATATGACGGCCGTCGCCCTCGAACGGCGTGCCGTCCGGATAGCGGATGTCGCAGTAGAAGCGCACAACGCGGCCCTGTGCCGGCCGCCACGGCAGCACGGAAAGCGTTGCCGGGTCGGGGAAGAGCAGCAGGTCGGAGGCATCCACGTTGAGGAAGCCGCGCAGTGCGGCGGCGTTGAAGTGGATGCCCTGCTCGAACGCGCGCTCGAGCTCGGTCGGCATGATGGCGATGTTCTTCTGGTTGCCGAAAATATCGCAAAAGGCCAGACGAATGAATTTTACGTCATTCTCCTGAATAAATTGTACGACTTCGCTCATGGTGGTATCCATAGAAAAGCCTCCTTTTAATCTTTGGGTGGTGTGTTGAATTGACACGGTATCCGGTGCACACGAGTTGCGTAAGCGATACGCCGCAGCCGGGCGGCAGCCCTTTCCTCGGCAGCCGTTTTGTGGTGCACACGAGCCCGCGAAGCAATACGCCGCAGGGGCGGCAGCCCATTTCCCTGCACCCTTTTCGTGGTGCAACCGAGTTGCGAAGCAATACGCCGTTTCCGGGCTGGGGAGTTTCGCGCTCTGCGGAGCGCGGGAACGTTGCGCCGCCCCGGCGCTGGGGCAAAAAGGAAAGGACACCTACGGTTTCCTTTCCTCTTTGAACTCTTATCTTTCCCTCGGCAACCTCGCGAACGGGCCTTGCGGCCCTACTTCATAGGTAACTCGCATAAAGGAACGGGTATCGGCTCACGTTTCCGCGCTGTTGCGGCGTTATCGCGGCAGATTGCACTGGTTTTGCGTAAATTGGGTGTCGCAGAGCTCTAACGGCTTGAGCGCAGCCGAGAGAGGAATGGTCGGCGTTAAGCCGAGCCTACGAGATGGTAACGGTACTGCCGTTCTCCTTTTTCGGTCCCGAGCACAAATAGGAACGGTGAAGCCGTTCCGTGCGCCGAGGTATCTCAAAGGGAAAAGGGGAGCTTCCTAAGAGGGTGGAAAACCGTAGGTTGTCTACCCTCTTAGGCCCCGCGCGGGAGCGCCGTTCTCCCGCCGTCCGCAGACGGCGAAATCCCCAGCCCGGAAAGGGTGTATTGCTAACGCAACTCATGTGCACCATGTAAAGGGTGCCGATAACTGGGCTGCCGCCCGGAAACGGCGAGTGCGCTCACGCGCCTCGTGTGCCCCGGAAAGTGGTGCTTTGCAAGCGAAACTTACGCTTCGAACGTATAAAGCTGCTTGTATCCTGCCTCCGGGTTGGGTGTCAGCACGAAATACTTCTGCGCCAGCAGCGCCTCGGCATCCGCGCCGAAGTGCTGGGCGTATTCTTTAATGTACGGCGTGAACTCCGCCATATCCGCATCGGTGGCCTCGCTCACGAGCACCTGATGGGGCAGACCGGTGGGTGCTTTATCACATCTTAACACAATTTTGCCGCCGTGCATACCGGTGCCGCAGAAATTGTTGACCGGATATGCGCCGTTCTGACCGACACCGAGCACAAGGATGAGCCCGCCCGCGAGATATTCGCCGAGGAACGAACCGGCCTTGCCGCCGATGACAACGACCGGGAAGTGCTGCTGGTATGCCTTCATGTGGATGCCGCCGCGGTAGCCGCAGTCGCCCTCGATGAAGATCTTGCCGCCGCGCATACCGTAGCCGCACGCATCGCCCACACTGCCGTGTACGATGATCTCACCGGCGTTCATCGTGTCGCCGACTGCCTCCTGCGCGTTGCCGAACACCTCGATGGTGGAGCCGTTCAGATACTGGCCGAGGCCGTTGCCCGCCGTGCCGTGCACGGTGATCTTGCGGTCGGCCGAGCCGCAGCCGATGTAGCGCTGGCCGATGACGTTCTCGACCGTGATCTCGCTGTCCTGCGCGGCGCGGATCTGCTCGTTTACTTGCTTATAATAGATAAGACCTGCCTGTACAGTCGTCATTTTCATGCACCTCCCAAATCATTCGCCTGCGTGCTTGATGCCGAGGATGTTGAGCTCGCGGTCGTTCAGACCGATGCCGCGCAGCATCAGACGGTTGCCGCGCAGAGCCTCGATGGAGTTGATGCCCATGCCGCCCATCATTTCCTTGAGCTCGTGATCCCATGCGGTGAGCAGGTTGACCAGCCGCTTGGAGCCGATGTCCGGGTTGAGGCGCTTTACCAGCTCGGGGCGCTGGGTGGCGATACCCCAGTTGCACTTGCCGGTCTGGCAGGTGCGGCACAGGTGGCAGCCCATCGCCAGCAGAGCGGCGGTGCCGACGTAGCACGCATCCGCGCCGAGCGCGATGGCCTTGACCAGATCGGCCGAGTTGCGGATAGAGCCGCCGACAACGACCGAAACCTCATCGCGGATGCCCTCATCGCGCAGACGCTGATCGACAGCGGCCAGTGCCAGCTCGATCGGGATGCCGACGTTGTCGCGGATGCGGGTCGGCGCAGCGCCGGTGCCGCCGCGGTAGCCGTCGATGCAGATGATGTCCGCGCCGGAGCGGGCCACGCCCGAGGCGACAGCCGCTACATTATGTACGGCCGCGATCTTTACCATGATGGGCTTTTTGTAGTCGGTCGCTTCTTTGAGCGAGTAGACCAGCTGACGCAGATCCTCGATGGAGTAAATATCGTGATGGGGAGCCGGAGAGATGGCATCCGTGCCCTCCGGGATCATACGGGTCTTGGAGATGTCCGGGCCGACCTTGAGGCCGGGCAGGTGGCCGCCGATGCCGGGCTTTGCGCCCTGTCCCATCTTGATCTCGATGGCAGCGCCGGCTTCGAGGTAGTCCTTGTGGACACCGAAACGGCCGGATGCGACCTGAACGATGGTGTGGGGGCCATACTGGTAGAAATCCTGATGCAGACCGCCCTCACCGGTGTTGTAGTAGGTGCCGAGCTCGCAGGCGGCGCGCGCCAGCGATGCATGGGCATTGTAGGAGATAGAGCCGTAGCTCATCGCGGAGAACATGATGGGCAGGTTGAGCTCGAGCTGCGGCGCCATGTTGGGAACGAGGCTGCCGTTCTCGTCGCGCTCGATCTTGCCGGGCTTTTTGCCGAGGAACGTCTTGGTTTCCATCGGCTCACGCAGCGGATCGATGGACGGGTTGGTGACCTGCGATGCGTTGATGAGGATCTTATCCCAGTAGATGGGAGCGGGCTCCGGATTGCCCATCGAGGACAGCAGCACGCCGCCCGAACCGGCCTGACGGTATACCTCGGAAATGGCCTTGCCCGTCCAGTTGGCGTTTTCCTTGAACGTGTGGTCGGTCTTGACGATCTTGAGCGCACGGGTCGGGCACAGCGCCACACAGCGGTGGCAGGCTACGCACTTGGACTCGTCTGCCTGCATTTTGTTGTTGTCTGCATCGAAAAAGTGTACTTCGTTCGCGCACTGGCGTTCACAGGCGCGGCAGTTGATGCAGCGGTCGTAGTTGCGGACGACCTCGTACTGCGGATATAAGAAATCGATAGCCATTACTGGTTCCCTCCGTTCTTCAGATTTACGATGACCGGTTCGCCGCCGCGCGGTGCCCACAGCGTATCCAGCTCGGGCTGGATGACACGGATGGCGCATTCCTCGGAAGCGATGTACACGGTGTCGTCCTTTTCGCCGACGACCATGCTTCGCAGCTTGAGGCGGTCGTTGAGCGCCATCAGGCCGCCGGTGTAGCCGACGAGGATGGAGAACGGGCCTGTTACCATCAGCGAGGCGAATGCGTTGCGGAGATAGGTCAGGCGCTCGCGCTCTTTCGGCTCCTGCTTTTCGATGGTGGACCAGAACGGCGCCGCGATGACGTTCGCGATCTCGGTGTAGGTCATGCCGAGCTTGCGGCCGAGGTAGTCGATGATGTAGGTGATGACCTCGGTGTCGGTCAGCAGGTCGCACGAGTAGCCGAACATCTCGATGAAGCGGCGGTTGGCATCATAAGAGGAGATCTCGCCGTTGTGGACAACGGTGGTATCGAGCAGCGCGAACGGGTGCGCGCCGCCCCACCAGCCCGGTGTGTTGGTCGGATAGCGGCCGTGGCAGGTCCACGAGTAGGCCTCGTAGTTTTCCAGCATATAATACTCGCCAACGTCCTCCGGGAAGCCGTTTGCCTTGAAAACGCCCATGTTCTTGCCGGAAGAGAAGATGTACGCACCGTTCAGTGTGTGGTTGATGCGGATGACGAAGCGGGAGGTGAACTCGCGCTCCTCGAGCTGGCTGGCGGCCAGCTTGGTCGGCAGGGGAGTGACGAAGTAGCGCCAGATCATCGGGGCATCCGTGATGCGCGGATGCTGGCGTGTCGGGATCTTGGACAGGTTTACAATGTCAAAGTGGCGTTCGATCTCGCGCTCACATTCCTCTTTTGCGGCCTGCGTATCATAGAATACATGGAATGCGTAGTAGTCGGCATACTCCGGATAGATGCCGTAGCCTGCAAAGCCGCCGCCCAGACCGTTGGAGCGGTCGTGCATGGTGCGGATGGAGTCGATGATGCGGGTGCCGTTCTCGCGTGCGCCGTCCTTGTGGAAGATGCCGGAGATCGCACAGCCGGCGGGGATGCGGACTTGCCCTTCTTTTTGTAACATGGTGCTTCCTCCTTATATATCTCTGGAATCGTTCGATGGGGAGATGCGTGCCGCAGCCTGTACTTTCGGATGAAAAGCGGAACGCTGCGGCTTCTTAACAAAATAAAAAG
Source organism: uncultured Agathobaculum sp. (assembly GCA_934504345.1). Classification (GTDB taxonomy): domain Bacteria; phylum Bacillota; class Clostridia; order Oscillospirales; family Butyricicoccaceae; genus Agathobaculum. The sequence goes on from CAKSVR010000003.1 coordinate 36,126, forward strand.
GTGCTCGCCGCAGCAGAGGATCAAAAGCCTGAAATCCTCAGCTATGGCGAACACCTTTGTTCGCTTAATATTTTATAGCAGGATACGGGGAATCGTCAAGCGCAAAGAACATAAAAAAGTGAATTTTCTCATATTGCACAGGAATGTCGGGTGCGGACAAGCGAAAATTAAGTAGGTTGCAACAAATCTTCCAAAAACGAAAAAAACAGCCCTGCCGCCCTTGACAAAGCAAGGTGTGAAAGCTATAATGCAAAGTGTAAACAGCAAAGGCGCTGTGGGCACACGACCCGCAGCGCCTGATTTGTTTTATTCAGTTTGTTTGCTATTAAAATTAACATATGTAAGGAGCGAACCATTCATGAGCACAACGAATGTTCCCGAGCTGTTCGGCAGCATGGTGTTTAACGACGCCGTGATGAAAGAGCGTCTTCCCAAGGACGTCTACAAGAAGCTGAAAAAGACCATGCGCGAGGGCACTGCGATCGACGCCGATGTTGCTGCTGTTGTTGCAACGGCAATGAAGGACTGGGCGATCAGCAAGGGCGCGACCCACTACACGCACTGGTTCCAGCCGATGACCGGCATCACCGCCGAGAAGCATGACTCCTTCATCTCTCCGACCGACGACGGTCACGTGATGATGGAGTTCTCCGGCAAGGAGCTGATCAAGGGCGAGCCGGATGCATCTTCCTTCCCGTCCGGCGGCCTGCGCGCTACGTTCGAGGCGCGCGGCTACACCGCATGGGACCCGACCAGCTACGCTTTCGTAAAGGATGGTTCCCTTTACATTCCGACCGCGTTCTGCTCCTACACCGGTCAGATCCTCGATAAGAAGACCCCGCTGCTGCGTTCGATGGACGCAATCAGCACGCAGGCCTGCCGCGTACTCAAGCTGTTCGGCAAGGACGTAAAGCGCGTTACCACCACCGTAGGCCCCGAGCAGGAGTACTTCCTGATCGACCGCGAGGACTACGCAAAGCGCAAGGACCTCATCTTCACCGGCCGCACCCTGTTCGGCGCGATGCCGCCGAAGGGCCAGGAGATGGATGATCACTACTTCGGCGCACTCCGTCCGCGCGTTGCAGCGTTCATGCAGGATCTCGATGAGGAGCTGTGGAAGCTCGGCATCCTCTCCAAGACCAAGCACAACGAGGTTGCACCGTGCCAGCACGAGATGGCTCCGATCTTCTCCACCACCAATATCGCTACCGACCACAACCAGCTGACCATGGAGGTCATGCGCACGGTTGCTCAGAAGCACGGCTTCACCTGCCTGCTGCACGAGAAGCCGTTCGAGGGCGTCAATGGCTCCGGCAAGCACAATAACTGGTCTATTTCCACCGATGCAGGCGAAAACCTGCTCGAGCCGGGCAAGAACCCGGGCAAGAACGCACAGTTCCTGCTGTTCCTGACCGCAGTCGTCAAGGCTGTCGACGAGTATCAGGATCTGCTCCGCATCTCGGTCGCCTCCGCAGGCAACGATCACCGTCTGGGCGCGAACGAGGCTCCTCCGGCGATCATCTCCATGTTCATCGGCGACGAGCTTCAGGGCATTCTGGACGCAGTCGAGTCTGGCGCGGCTTACACCGACGTAGACAAGACCAAGATGAACCTCGGCGCGGCTGTTCTGCCGGCGATCCCGAAGGATACCACCGACCGCAACCGCACCTCTCCGTTCGCCTTCACCGGCAACAAGTTTGAGTTCCGTTCGCTCGGCTCCTCGGTCAACATCGCATGCTCGAACATCATGCTGAACACCGCGGTCGCAGAGGAGCTGCGCCAGTTCGCAGACGAGCTCGAGGGCGCAGAGGACTTCGAAGCAGCGCTCATGGCGCTCATCAAGCGCGAGATCACGGCGCACAAGCGCATCATCTTCAACGGCAACGGCTATGACGAGTCCTGGGTCGTTGAGGCAGAGAAGCGCGGCCTGCTCAACCTCAAGAGCGCGGCAGACGCATTCCCGCACTATGTCGACAAGAAGAACCTCGACCTGTTCGCAAAGCACAACGTTTACACGGCGGCTGAGATCAACTCCCGTATGGAGACCCAGCTCGAGGAGTACAACAAGATCCTGCACATCGAGGCTCTGACCATGAGCGACATGGTACGCGAGGAGATCACTCCGGCGTGCATCGCCTTCGAGGGCGAGCTTGCAGCCACCGTCAACAGCAAGAAGGCTGCCGGCGTCTCCGGCGGCATGGAGGCCGGCCTGCTGAGCAAGATTTCCGAGCTGACCGAGGAGCTGTACGCAAAGAGCGCGGCTCTGGACGAGGCAGTTGCAGCAGCGCCGTCCGGCGACAACACCGCGACCGCGCACTACTATCACGATACCGTTATCGCCGCTATGGACGCTGTCCGTGCACCGGCTGATAAGCTCGAGGGTCTCGTCGGCAAGAAGTTCTGGCCGTTCCCGACCTACTCTGACATCCTGTTCTACGTATAAGAGCAGCAGTTACATTCGTTAGAAAATATTTTTCTATACACAATGGCGTGTATTTCCCCTTGTTCCTTCGGGAGCAGGGGAGATACACGCCATATTTTTTTAGGGGGTTGTATTAAATGGACATCTTAGATCTCGCTACGTCGGTAGACGTAGGCTGGACGCTCGTCGCAGCGGCGCTGGTATTCTTCATGCAGGCCGGCTTTGCGATGGTGGAAACCGGCTTTACCCGTGCAAAGAATGCGGGCAACATCATCATGAAAAACCTGATGGACTTCTCGCTCGGCACCCCGATCTTCTGGATCCTCGGCTTCGGCATCATGTTCGGTGCGGCAAGCCCGTTCTTCGGCGGCTTTGACTTCTTCGCTGACGGCGTTGTCGGTGAGGGCTACAACTGGACGACGCTGATCTTCCAGACCGTATTCTGTGCGACTGCCGCGACCATCGTTTCCGGTTCGATGGCAGAGCGCACCAAATTCTCTGCATACTGCATTTACTCGATGATTATTTCTGCGGTCATTTACCCGGTTTCCGGTCACTGGATCTGGGGCGGCGGCTGGCTCGCAGAGCTTGGCTTCCATGATTTCGCAGGCTCCACGGCGGTACATATGGTCGGCGGCGTTGCCGCTCTGATCGGTGCAGCCATCCTCGGTCCCCGTATCGGCAAGTACACCAAGGACGGCAAGGCACGCGCTATCCCGGGCCACTCCCTGACGCTCGGCGCACTCGGCTGCTTCATCCTGTGGTTCTGCTGGTTCGGCTTCAACGGCGGTTCTACCGTTGCACTGTCGGGCGGTGGCGCTGAGGTCGCATCCCGCGTATTCGTAACCACCAACATGGCGGCTGCTGTTGCAACCGTAACCGTTATGTGCATCACCTGGATCCGCTACAAGAAGCCGGACGTTTCCATGACGCTGAACGGCTCTCTGGCAGGTCTGGTAGCCATCACCGCAGGCTGCGATATGGTTACTCCGTTCGGTTCGGTTATCATCGGTATCTGCGCGGGCTTTGCAGTCGTATTCGGCATCGAATTTGTCGATCAGAAGCTCAAGGTCGATGATCCGGTCGGCGCTGTCGGCGTACACTGCATCAACGGTGCAATGGGCACCATCCTTACCGGCCTGTTCGCTTACTACAACGGTACGGAAGTTGAGCCTCTCGGCGTATTCTACGGCGGCGGCTTCCACTTCTTCGCAATTCAGGTCCTCGGTGTTGTCGCAGTCATCGCATGGGTTGCTATCACCATGACCATCGTATTCACGGTTATCAAGCACACCATCGGCCTGCGCGTATCCGAGGCTGAGGAGATTATGGGTCTGGATAAGCCCGAGCACGGCCTGTCCTCCGCATACGCAGACTTTATGCCGGTCATTCCGAACGTACTGGGCACCAAGGCTGGCGAAACCGCTGCAAAGATCAAGGACACTATCCCGGTAGCAGTCGAAAAGGCTGTTCCGGTCACCAAGGTGACGACCGAGGGCGCTTCGCACGAGCATAAGCTCAGCAAGGTCGTTATCATCGCAAAGCAGTCCAAGTTTGAGGTGCTCAAGGAAGCACTGGCAAGCATCGGCGTATCCGGCATGACGGTAACGAATGTTGTCGGCTGCGGCGTACAGAAGGGCGCGCCGGAGTATTACCGCGGCGCAGAGGTCGATGTAACGCTGCTGCCCAAGATGAAGATGGAAGTTGTTGTATCCAAGGTTCCGGTTGAAACGGTCGTAGAAACCGTGAAGAAGGTGCTGTACACCGGCCATATCGGCGACGGCAAGATCTTCGTTTACGATGTTGAGAACGTTGTAAAGGTTCGTACCGGTGCAGAGGGCTTTGATGCTCTGCAGGACGATAACTAAAAACGTTAGAGTGCAATGGGAAAGCGCCGAGCGGGAGCTCGGCGCTTTGCTTTTGCATAGACTGTGATTGCGAATCCGTTTTGGGAAACGGGAGAACGGCGCTCCCGCGCAGGGCCAAAAGGATAGACAACCTACGGTTTTCTATCCTCTTGGGACTCCAACTTTCCCTTTGGTGCGACCTCGGAGCGACGGAACGCAAGCGTTCCTACTTAGAGGTGGGACCGAAAAAAGGAACGGCAGTACCGCTACCAATTCATAGGCCGCAAAGCGCCATCCCTCTCACAGCTACGCTCAAGCCGTTAACGGTCTGCGACAGTATTGACGCAAAACTAGTGCAATCTGTCGCGATAACGCCGCGACAACGCGAAAAACGTCAGCCGATACCCGTTCCTTTATGCGAGTTACCTATGAAGTAGGGCCGTTAGGCCCGTTCGCGAGGCTGCTGAGGGAAAGGCAGGAGTTCAAAGAGGGAGGGAAACCGTAGGTGTCCCTCCCTTTTTGCGCCCGCCGCGCGTGCGGCACGTTCCCGCGCTCCGCAGAGCGCGAAATCCCCAGCCCGGAAACGGTGTATCGCTTCGCAACTCGGTTGCACCGGAGAACGGCTGCCGCTGAAATGCCGGATAACCGGATTTTTGAAAAAGCAAAAGAGGAAAGCCGAAGCTCTCCTCCTGCGTTTACTTTTTCAGAAATTCCGGCAGACGGCGGCGAGCCTCCAGCCGATAAATGCGGAATCCCTCGGCGGAGAATTTTTCCTCGTACTCGGTCATCACGTTGCCCTCGAAATCCGAGTTGTGCAGATCGAGCGAAATGTTCTGGATGAGCCAGCCGAACTGGCAGATCTCCTGCAAGCTCCACTCGAAAAAGCGCTGGTTGTCGGTCTTGAAGCACAGGTCGCCCTGCTGACGGAGGATCTCGTCATAAACCTCCAGATAGGCGCGCCAGGTCAGACGGCGCTTGCGCTGACGGTTGGGCGGCCACGGGTCGGAGAAGTTCAGGTAGATGCGATCGACCTCACCGGGCGCGAACACCTCGCGCAGCTCGGCCGCATCGAACGACACGAACCGCAGATTGGGCAGCGGATGCTGCTGGCAGCGCTCGGCCGCCATGATGAGCGCGCCCTCTTCACGCTCGACTGCGATGAAGTTCACATCCGGGTGCTGCTCGGCCATGCCGATGGCAAAGCGGCCCTTGCCGCAGCCAATCTCCAGATGGATGGGCTGGTCGTTGCCGAACAGCGCACGCCACTTGCCGCGCTTTTCTTTCGGCTCGAACGCCATAACGTCCGCACAGGCGGCGAAGCGAACGTCCAGATTTTTCTTTTTTCGCATTCTCATGCGTGATAAACCCCTTACATAAGTATTGTAGTATAGAAAATGTCCGTATATGGTACATTGGGAAAAACAGGTGCTGTGCAGATGCGTGGGTCTGCGGCGCACCTCCTGCAATAATAGACATAATATTATAGCATACCGGATGGTGTCTGCACAACAGCAATCTCGGCAAAATTCGAGAAAAGTCCACAATTTCCACAAAAAATATGCAAATCACAAGATAGTTCTTGGTAAAATGCTACATCTGTGTTATAATAACAATAGTTCCACTGACAGGGGGAGAGAAAGAAATGTTTAAGCGTTCCAGCGGCGTGCTTGCACACGTCACTTCACTGCCCTCGCCGCACGGCGTAGGCACCATGGGCAAGACCGCCCGTGATTTTGTAGATTTTCTGGCGACGGCGCACCAGACCTACTGGCAGGTGCTCCCGCTTGGCCATACCGGCTTTGGCGATTCGCCGTACCAGTGCTTTTCCGCAGCGGCGGGCAATCCGTACCTCATTGACATGGATCTGCTCGTTGAGGACGGTCTGCTGACCGCCGATGAGGTCTGTCAGGGCGACTTCAACGCTTCGCCGGATACCGCGGATTTCGAGCAGCTGGCCGATACCCGCTGGCCGCTGTTCCGCAAGGCGTACAGCCGCGTGACACCGGCAATGCAGGAAGAGATCGCCGCATTCACTGAGAAGAACAGCGAATGGCTGCCGGATTATGCGCTGTTCATGGCGCTCAAGGAGGAGAAATACCACCATATGCCGGTCTATATGTGGCCGGACAAGGCAGTTCGCGACCGCAAGCCCGAGGCTCTCGCCAAGGTGACGGAGGAGCTGCGCGGTGAGGTGGATTTCCGCATTTTCCTGCAATATATCTTCTTCAAGCAGTGGACGGCGCTGCGCGAATATGCCAACGAAAAGGGCATTCAGATCATCGGCGACATTCCGATTTACGTTTCTGCGGACTCGTCCGATGTGTGGACACACCCGAAGCTGTTCAAGCTGAAGCCGGACCGCAGCCCGAAGCTGGTGGCAGGCGTACCGCCCGATTATTATTCCGCGACCGGTCAGCTCTGGGGCAACCCCGTATACGACTGGGCCGCGCACAAGGCCGAGAACTACGCATGGTGGATCTGGCGCATGAGGAGCAACATGGCGCTGTTCGATGTGGTCCGCCTCGACCACTTCCGCGGCTTTGCGGCGTACTGGGAGGTCGGCGCGGACGAGGAGACTGCCATCAACGGCAAATGGCGCAAGGGTCCGGGCATGGAGCTGTTTAACGCCATCGAGAAGGCGCTCGGTCCGGTGCCGCTTATCGCGGAGGATCTCGGCGTGCAGACCGATGAGGTCAAGGAGCTGCTCAAGAAGAGCGGCTTCCCGGGTATGCGCGTGCTGATCTTCGGCTTCACGCCGGATTACGACAACGAGCACCTGCCGCACAACTATGTGCCCAACAGCATCGTCTACACCTCCACCCACGATTCACAGACCGTGTGCGAGCAGGTCATGGACATCTGCTCCGAGCCGGAAAAGCAGTTCGCGTACCGCTATCTGCGTACCTCGCACGCCGAGGCGATGGGCTGGAGCGCGATCAAGTGCGTGTGGGCTTCGCCTGCGAATATCGCCATGACGACCTTGCAGGATCTGCTGTCGCTCGGCGCGGACTCGCGCATGAACACGCCTGCGACCATCGGCGGCAAGAACTGGCGCTGGCGCGTGCGCGCGGAGGCGCTCAATCCGACCGTTTCGTCCATGCTCGGCGAGATCACAAAGACCTATATGCGCGGGTAAGAAAATATGCTATAATGATACCGCATCACACAAAGCTGTGGTGCGGTATTTGTATGTTGTGGACTGGACAGAAAAAGGACGAATGTTTATGAAGATAACCACCGCGATTTTTGATTTAGACGGCACGCTGCTCAACACGCTCGGCGACCTGTGTGACAGCGTGACCTATGCCGTGGAGAAGCACGGCTTTCCGCCGGTGAGCGTGGAGCAGACCCGTATCCGTGTCGGCAACGGCGTGCGGAAGCTGGTCGAGCGCTCCATCCCGGAGGACAGGCGTACGGAGGCGCTCATCGACAGCTGTCTGGCGGACTTCCGCGCGATGTACGGCGAACACATGATGAATCGCACCCATCCGTATGAGGGCATCGTTCCCATGCTCGAAGCGCTGAAAGAGAACGGCGTGACGGTTGGCGTGCTGTCGAACAAGTACGACACCGCCGCAAAGGCGCTCATCGAGCACTATTTCGGCGGGCTGGTAAGCATCACCTACGGCGAACGCCCGAACATCCCGCGCAAGCCCGATCCTACGAGTGTGCTCGGACTGCTGGACGAGCTGGGCGGTCAAAAGGCAACCACGCTGTACATCGGTGACAGCGCGACCGATATGCAGACCGCCGTCAATGCGGGCTTGACCGCTGTGGGCGTTGCATGGGGCTTCCGCTCGACGGAGGAGCTGTGGCAGTCCGGCGCGGATGCGGTGGTGAACACTCCGGCGGAGCTGCTGCCGCTGTTCGAGCACGGCGTACACGATTTGGAGCGCATCGGCAAAGCATTCACCGAACGCGGGTTCGGGTTTCACTATTTCGGCACCGCAGACGAGGCCGCCGCATACCTGAAGGACACCTGTGCGGGCCATTCTGTGTCCATGGGCGGCTCGATGACGATGAAGGAGCTGGGATTCCCGGAAAACTTCGCGGAGAGCACAGAATGCCACTGGCACTGGATCGACAAAGGCGTGTACTGCCAGACACCGGACATCTACCTGTCCTCCGCGAACGGGCTGAGCGAAACCGGCGAGATCGTCAACATCGACGGCAAGTGCAACCGTGCGGCGGCGACACTGTTCGGCCCGAAGCGCTGCATTTTCGTGTGCGGCGTGAACAAGCTGCGTCCGGATTTACAGAGCGCCGTCGAGCGGGCAAGGAACATCGCCGCACCGCGCAACGCCAAGCGGCTGGAAAAGAAAACGCCCTGTGCCTTCGACGGCAAGTGCCACGATTGCAGGAGCCCGGAGCGTATCTGCCGCGCGATGGTCGTCCACATGGGCGTGCCGAGCGGGTTTGAAAGCTGTGAGGTCGTGCTCATTGGTGAAAAACTGGGCTTCTGACAAAACGAAAACCGTGTATTTCTGAGAGAATACACGGTTTTTGTTAAATGAGCGCCTCGAACACCCAGACCATCAGCGGCATGGTGACGATGGACAGCAGGGTGGTGAGCACATACAGCGCGCTGGCGTGCTCGGCATCGCAGTCGTAGAGCTGCGCCATCGAGGTGACGGTAGCGCACGCGGGCGTGATGCACGCCAGATACACGGTCAGCAGGATGCTGTGTCCGTCGGGTATCCAGTCCGCCGCACCGATAATGCGGAGCAGCACCGCCGTGATGAGCGGGCAGACGAGCAGGCGCAGCACGACCGGCACATAATGCCGCCAGCGGGTGAACAGCGCACGCAGAGAGGACTCTGCGATGACCATGCCGGCCAGCAGCATACCCAGCGAACCGACCATCGCGCCGAGCTGCGAGAACAGGTCGCCGACCAGGCTGGGCAGCGGCAGCCGGAACACGAACAGCGCACCGCCGATCAAAATGGCGATGATGTTCACGTTGCCGATGATCTTTTTCCACTCGAAGCCGCGCGTGCCGCAGAGCAGACTGCGGCAGTGTGTCCACAGGAGGATCTGCTGCACCACGATGAACGCGCAGGAGTAGATAACGTATCCCTCGCCGAGCAGCGCCCGCACGAGCGGGATGACCAGAATGCCTGCATTTGTGTAGACAACGCAGGTGCGCTCGATCACATCCAGCCGCAGCGGACGGCGCAGCAGCCGCGCGATGAGCAGCAGCAGCGCGTGCAGCGCAGCCGCCAGCACAAAGGCGTACAGCAGTCCGGTGACAACGGCGGGCGAGTAATCCACCTGAAAGGCGTTGATGATAACGCACGGCATGACGGCGTATACCATGATGACCGACAGCACGCGGCTGTCCGCACTTTTGAGCAGCCGGGTCTTGACGAGCGCGCAGCCGATCAGCAGCACGAGGAACAGCTCCGCGACCTGCTGCGCCAGAATTATACTGATTTGCATAAACTATCACTTTCGCAGTAAAAAAGAGTGAAGAGTGGAGCGTGAGGAGTGGAGAGCATACCGGTTTTGCAGCTCTCCACTCTCAACTCTCCAATCTCCACCCTTACTTAAAACAGTCCCGTGATCTTACCGTTGTTATCAACGTCGATCTTCTCGGCGGCCGGAACCTTGGGCAGACCGGGCATGGTCATAATGGAGCCGGTTTCGACAACGACGAAGCCTGCACCGGCAGAAAGACGGGCGGTGCGGACGTTCATCACGAACTCGGTCGGACGGCCGAGCAGTGCGGCATCGTCGGACAGGGAATACTGCGTTTTGGCAACGCATACCGGCAGATTGCCGTAGCCCATCTCGGTGATGTTCGCCAGCTCTTTCTTTGCGGCGGGCGCGATGGTCACGCCGAGTGCGCCGTAAATGTCCTTGGCGATCTTGCGGATCTTGTCCTCGAGCGGGAGGGAATCCTCGTACAGCATATGGAAGTCCGCCTTGCCCTCATCGAGCACAGCGAGGACCTCGTTTGCCAGCGCTTCGCCGCCTTCGCCGCCCTTGGCGAATACCTCGGAGAGCGCTACGCGCACGCCGCGCTCGGCACAGTGCGCGCGGATGAAGTCCATCTCCTCATCGGTGTCGGTCGGGAATGCGTTGATGGCAACAACGACCGGCACGCCGAACTTCTTCATGTTGTCCAGATGTGCATCCAGATTGCAGATGCCGTGCTCGAGCGCCGCCATGTTCGGCTGGTTGAGGTCAGCCTTGGCAACGCCGCCGTTGTACTTGAGCGCGCGGACAGTCGCTACCAGCACGATGCAGTCCGGCGCCAGACCGGCCTTGCGGCACTTGATGTCCATAAACTTCTCCGCACCGAGGTCAGCGCCGAAGCCAGCCTCGGTGATGGCGATGTCGCCCAGCTTGAGCGCCAGCTTGGTCGCCTGTACGCTGTTGCAGCCGTGCGCGATGTTCGCGAACGGGCCGCCGTGCATCAGACAGGGCGTGCCCTCGAGCGTCTGGATGAGATTGGGCTTGATGGCATCCTTCATCAGTGCCGTCATCGCACCCTCGGCGTGCAGGTCGCGGGCGTAGATCGGCTTGCCGGCGTAGGTGTACGCCACCAGAATATCACCGAAACGCTTTTTCAGGTCGTCCAGATCCGCGGCCAGACACAGGATAGCCATGACCTCGGAGGCTACGGTGATCATGAAGTGATCCTCGCGCGGCACGCCGTTCACCTTGCCGCCCAGACCGATGGTGATGTTGCGGAGGGCACGGTCGTTCATGTCCATCACGCGGGTGAACACGATGCGGCGCGGATCGATGTTCAGCAGATTGCCCTGCTGCATATGGTTGTCCAGCATGGCGCAGAGCAGATTGTTCGCCGCCGTGATGGCGTGCATATCGCCGGTGAAGTGCAGGTTGATGTCCTCCATCGGCACGACCTGTGCGTAGCCGCCGCCGGCCGCGCCGCCCTTGATGCCGAATACCGGGCCGAGCGACGGCTCGCGCAGCGCGATGATGGCGTTCTTGCCCAGACGGCACATCGCCTGGCCCAGACCGACCGAGGTCGTGGTCTTGCCTTCGCCTGCCGGCGTGGGATTGATGGCGGTGACGAGCACCAGCTTGCCGTTTTCCTTGTCCTTTACCTTGGTCCAGACATCTGCGGACAGCTTGGCCTTGTACTTGCCGTACAGCTCCAGATCGTCGGCATCCAGACCGGCAGCTGCGGCTACCTCGGTGATGGGGCGCATCTGGCAGCCCTGCGCGATTTCAATATCGGATAACATGAAAACTCCTCCTCTATCTTGCATCGGATAGCATATAGATTCATTATAACAATACTTGGCCGAGTTTTCCATAATAGAGAGCGAAAAATTTGCCGAAATTGTTACTCGCAAACCGGGCAGCGTTGTGGTATCATATAGAAATGTAATTCGTTATCTTAATTAGTAATGAGTAATTAGGAATTAGTAATTATATGCAGAGGTCTGCGGCGTGCAGCGGAATCGCACAGCGAAGATACCGCAGCACTGGTGCGGCAGCACCTTTCATTACTAATTACTCATTACTAATTCCTAATTAGAAGAAAAGGGTTTTGCAATGAACATTCTCTCCTCCATACGGCATTATCTTAAAAATACCGATCTGTATTTGATGGGTCTGGCGCTGGCGTGCTCGGTCTTTGGTATGCTGCTGATCTACTCGGCGACGCTCAATCCGGTGACGGCGCTGGACGGCTCGACCAAAAACCTGTATGTGCAGGGCGCGGCCATCGTGCTCGGACTGGCGGCGTTCGTGGCGCTCAGCCTGCTCGATCTGGAAAACGTCAGCGAGATGTGGCGGGCGTTCGTCATCGGCAACATTTTGCTGCAATTCCTGCTGTTCACGCCGCTTGGCACCGAGATAAACGGCCAGCGTGCATGGCTCAACCTCGGCATCACGAGTTTGCAGCCGGGTGAGCTCGGCAAGCTGATCTTCATCTTCACCATCGCGGCGCACATGATGGAGATCCGCGACCACATCACCGAATGGCGCGGTGTGTTCTCCGTCGGCCTGCACACGCTGGTGATGATGGGCGCGGTCGTGGTCCCGTCGGGCGACAGCGGCATGGCGATTCAGTATCTGATGATCGCGGCTATCATGATATTCTCGGCAGGTCTGCCGCTCAAGTGGCTGGGCATCGCGGCGGGCGCGGGCATTGCAAGCGTGCCGATTTTGTGGAATTTTGTGTTTAACGATTACCAGAAAACGCGAATCCTCGTGCTGTTCGACCCGTCTATCGATGTAGATACCTCGCGGCAGGCGACTTACGGCAAGATCGCCATCGGCTCCGGACGGTTTGCCGGAGAGGGCCTCACGCACGGTACGATGACCCAGATGCAGTACGTTCCGGAGAACCAGACTGACTATATTTTCTCGGTCGCAGGCGAGGAACTGGGCTTTCTGGGCTGTATGCTCATCATCCTGCTGCTGACACTGCTCATTTTGCGGCTGTTTTACGTCGCGTACCGCGCTTCTACGCCGTTTTCGTCGCTGCTGGCGGTCGGTGTCGGCGGTATGCTGCTGTTCCAGACGTTTATGAACATTTTCATGAACGTCGGTCTGCTGCCGGTTATGGGCCTGACCCTGCCGTTCTTCTCCTACGGCGGTACGTCCATCGTGACGATGTACGCCGCGCTCGGCATCGCCGCCGGTGTCAGAATGCGGGAAAAGCCAAGCTGGCTGCAAAACTGACAAAGGCACACGCTGATATGTAGGGAGGGGCACCCCAGGGCGGCTTCTCTTGCGGTTGCACCGCAATTCACCTTCTGACCTCACCCCGCCGTTTTACGATGTGCAGACGGTTTACGCGGCGGGATGGGGTCATCCCGCCCTACAAATACGTTGCATTAAAATGATAGAAAGGATTTTGCAAAATGACCAGACAACAAGCATGGGAGCTTCTTCGCAAGTACAACGCCGAGCCGTTCCATCTGCGGCACGCGCTGACGGTCGAGGGTGTGATGCGGTATTTCGCCGAGCAGCGCGGATATGATGCGGATTTCTGGGGCATCGTCGGCCTGCTGCACGACATCGACTTTGAGCAGTGGCCCGAGCAGCACTGCATCAAGGCGCCCGAGCTGCTGCGCGAGGGCGGCGCGGATGAGGCGACCATCCACGCGGTATGCAGCCACGGCTGGGCCATCTGTGTGGATATTAAGCCCGAGCACGAGATGGAAAAGCTGCTGTACGCGGCGGACGAGCTGACCGGCCTCATCGGTGCGGCAGCGCTCATGCGCCCGTCCAAGAGCGTGCAGGATATGGAGCTCAAGAGCCTGAAAAAGAAGTACAAGGACAAAAAGTTCGCGGCGGGCTGCTCGCGTGAAGTCATCGAGCGCGGCGCAGAGCTGTGCGGCCTGACACTCGAGGAGCTCTGGCAGCAAACACTGGATGCCATGCGGGCGTGTGAGGAATCCGTCAACGCGCAGATGGCGGAGATTGAAAAGTAATACGGATACAAAAAGTGCTCTCTGCCGGTTGGGCAGGGAGCACTTTGCCTGTTCTGGAGAAGCCCACAAAATTACCGCTCGGATTCTGGTTACAATGTTTGTGGGATACACCTTGATTTTTCCATGATAATAGAGTAATATGATAGTGGAAACGCAATTTAGCGGCAGCTTACAGGGTGTTACCAGCACCCTGTAAGCCTATGAAGAGTGCTAACCCACTCAACACAATGACCTTACGGCCACACCACAATCCCATTATACCCGCACTGCACCGGTTTTTCAAGCCCAATGCGCGGAGAATGGGTCTTATTGTGTTACGCTCTGATCTGGATTCAGGCGGTGTTGAGTTAAACGCTCGACACCGCTTTTTGCGTTTTCGGCAGAACCGGAGGCCCGGCCGGACAGCCGTTCGGCCGGTGTCCTCTGCTGTTGAAAACACAAAGGAGGAATCTGAAATGAAAGACTATTACGGAAAATGCGGCTCTTGCAGGTACTGTGAGCTGGGAACGGCGTATACCAGCGCGTATTCGACCAGTTTCCAGTGCAGCCGCAACGGTTACAGCGTGAAAGCCGATGAGCCGCGCTGTAACCGGTACGAACCCGCCCTTGGCCGCTGCAATGACGATATTGCGCGGTATGACAGGTAAGGGGTGAGCGCAATGCAAGTACTCGTTGGTGGTCTGACGGTCGCTGTGATTTATTCGCTGGTATTTGCGTATATACGGCAGGAGGGGTTTGCATACAGCTTTACGGATAGCATGATAGTTGCGTTAGGCGCGATGGGCATTGCCTTTGTACTGTGGGTAGGCATGGGGATTGGCTTTGAGAATACATTGCCGTTTTGGCTCTATTATGCTGCGCTTTTAGCCATTAAGTCGGTTTTCAAATGGAGAAGTTGGTCCAAAATCAAAAAAAGATCTGACTTGACATTTGAATCAGCGGAGTTGAAATTTCAGGAGTTGTGCTTGCTGATAAAAGATGTTGCTCATTTTGCGCAGAAGTATTATCGCAGTCTGCATATATGCTGTGATGGCAGACAAATATTTGCAGCCTTGTATATTACCGAGGGAGATGAATTCATGAGGCAATGTCGGCGATTGAACGGTGCGCAGAATATAGGTACGGTTTTCTTTGAGGGGTATACTCCTGAATATGAGGGATTTTTCAACGATTTTCTATATTCGGGAACAATTGAGGATTGGGGGGTGCTGGGATACAGCAGCACATTTGAATTAGCCGATATTGAGGAATTTCGTATGATAACAAAACTAATGAAAAGCCATTATTCAAATTTGCACGAAATTTCGCAGAATGAATTCAGCATTAGTTTTGATTGTAAGCAATAACGCATCAATATATTGCACCAAAATGTAACAACCGGGGTATTTGTAATATTACAAATGCCCCGGTTTCGTCATATTTCGTTGAAATGCGGCCGAATTTGTGATAGAATACCATCGACAGTATCCCAAAGGGGGAATTGTATGCACACAACCGGCGGAACAGCATTGGAGGTTTTTACATATGCGTTTCAAACGGATAGCCGCGGCGTTTCTGTGCGCGGCGATATACATGACAGCGGGCGCGGCAGCCGCAGAACTGCCGCAGGACACGGCGGGGCCTGAGCAGACGCTCGTTCAGGATCTGCCCATCGCGCGGGCGGCCGTTGCGGCGGCGAAAACAACGCACGCATTTCAGCTCAACGGCAAAACGGTGACAAACCCGCAGGCGTACCTGATAAACAAGTACAACTACTTCAAGCTGCGCGATGTGGCGTATCTGCTGCGCGATTCTACTGCGGAATTTGAGGTTTCGTGGGAGAAATCCACCAACGTCATCACGCTGACGACCGGAAAAAAATACACGGCGGTCGGCGGCGAGCTGAACACCAAGGCACTTTCGAGCGCCACCGGCAACACCACCTCGGCTGCTGTTAAGGTGGACGGCAAGACTGTGGTGTTCAACGGCTACATCATCAACGGCAACAACTACTACAAGATTGCAGACATGGCTTCCGCACTCGGCTTTACGGCGGATTACGACACGAAAAGCCGCACGGTTTCGCTCAAAACGCCGTCTGTCAATCCGGAAACGCCCATACCGACCGTATTCACGCCGGGCGTATACCGTGTCAACGTCAACTCGGTGCTGACTGTGCGAAGCGGCCCGGGCACGAGCTATTCCGAGGTCGGTGAGTACGCGAAGAACGCGAACGTCATCGTGGACAGCCTCTCGAACGGCTGGGCGCATCTGCTCGACAGCGCGGGCGGCAGCGGGCGTTATTGCAGCGCGGATTATCTGGTGCGCGTGCGTGATTATAACGCCGCCGCGGACACACAGACCGAGCCGACCCAATCGACACCGAGCACACCGACAACACCGTCCACACCGACAACACCGACAGAGCCAACAACACCGACAACACCGACAGAGCCGACGACACCCGCCGAGCCCACCGCGCCGGACACCCCGGCGGAAACGTTCACGACCGGCGTATACCGCGTGAATGTGGAAACCACGCTGTCCGTCCGCTCGGGTGCGAGCACCTCGGCCACGCTGGTGGGTCTGCTGCCCGCCAATGCGGAGATCGTGGTGGACAAGATTTCGAACGGCTGGGCGCACCTGCTGGACACCTCTTCTGCTACCGGCCGCTGGTGCAGCGCGGACTATCTGGTGCGCGTGAGCGACTATACCGGTGACGGCGAACCGGACGATCCGGTGCTGCCGCCGCGCACGAGCCATCTGGACGGCGTGATGACGGTCATCATCGATCCGGGCCACGGCGGTACGGATGTCGGCGCGAACAACGGCGGTTCGCTGGATGAGAAGCACGTTAATCTGTATGTGGCGCAGTACCTCAAGCAGTATCTTGAGGCGGCGGGCGCAAAGGTCATCATGGTGCGCGACACGCTCGAGGAGGGCAGCGACCTGACTCTGCGCGGCGAGGTGATGGAGAAATACGTCGCTACGGCGGACCTGTTCTTCAGCATCCACCACAACGCGGCGAACACCACGGCGCGCGGCGCGGAGATCCTCGCGCAGATCGCGGACAAGAACGGCGGCCCGACCAAGATACTGGCACAGGCACTGCTCGACGAATACGCAAAGCTGGGAGTTCCGATCCGGCAGATCGTATTCCGCGAGGGCAGCCACGGCGATTACTACTACACCAATCGTGCGGCGGCCTCGCTGTTCATGCCGGCGCTGACGAGCGAGTTCTGCTTCATCGATAATACCGAGGACCAGAAGTTCATCGACAGCGATGCCGACTGGCAGGCACAGGCACGGGCACAGTGCAATGCGATCTTGTACTACTTCTCGCAGGTGGAATATTAAGGCAATGCCGCATAATTAAACAAGAGTGATTTGCGAGTAAATTTTGCGTACTGACGAGGCACAGTTTTGCGGTAATACTTGATGTATTACCGTGAAACTTCGGCAGCGCGGACGGAACTCGCGCAAGGAACCGAAGCCGAAGTAAGGACACAAAATTTCCGCAAAGCACCGCGGCAGTGCGACCGGAGCCTGCACAAGGAGCCGCGGCTTTAATTGTGCGGTGTTGCCTTAAGCAGACAAAAGCAAAACCGCGTCGGCTGACGGCGCGGTTTGCTGCAAGACAGGGACAGGAGTGTTTATTATGACAGAACGGGCAAAGCTGGCACAGGAGTTTCACGATCAGGGCTATAACTGTGCACAGGCAGTCGCGTGTGCGTACTGCGATCTGGTGGGACTGGACAAGGACACCGCCTACCGCATGGCCGAGGGCTTCGGCTTCGGCATGGGCTGCATGGAGATGTGCGGCGCACTGAGCGGCGCGTTCATGCTGGCCGGCATGAGGAACAGCGCGGGCATCGAAAAGCCGGGCACGACCAAGGGCCAGACCTACAAGCGGGTCAAGGCGCTCAAGGAGGCGTTCGAGGCGAAAAACGGCGCGTACCTGTGCCGCGAGCTCAAGGGCGTGACGGACGGCAATGTGCGCCGCTCGTGCCCGGGCTGCATCGAGGATGCGTGCGAGCTGATCGAGGCTTATCTCGCAGAGTGATAGAGAACCCCCGTTCTCCGTGGAGAACGGGGGTTCTCTATATTGAATCCGTGATCCGTTCCGTCAAAGCTTAAACTTCGGAAAATACTTTTTGACGAACGGAATATCCTTTACCTTGAAGGTTTTGCCATTCAGATATTGCAGTGCACCGGCATCCTGCGCGAAGCGGAACGTGAGGGAATAGGCATACAGAGCCTGTCCGGTTTCGCCGTAGGGACGGTTGAGCTCGTTCGTGCCGTACTTGCCGTCGCCGAGCAGCGGGCAGCCGATAGAGGCCATATGGGCGCGGATCTGGTGCGTGCGGCCGGTCAGCAGCTCGCACTCAACGAGCGACAGTTTCCCCTGGGAGGCCAGTGTGCGGTAGCGCGTGCGTGCGGTCTTTGCACCGGGAACACGGGTTTTGTGCAGCGTGACCTGCTTGCGCTTCTCGTCGCGCCGGAGAAAATTCTCGATCAGGCCCTCGGGCGGCTTGGGACGGCCATGGACGATGCACAGATAGCGCTTTTCCATCTCGCGGTCCTTGATCTTGTCGTTCAGGATACGCAGCGCCTCGGCGGTCTTGGCCGCGATGACGATGCCGCCGGTGTTGCGGTCGATGCGGTTGCACAGCGCAGGCGCGAACGAAGCCGCATCATCCGGATCCCATGCGCCGGACAGGAACAGATACGCCTGGATATGCGCGATGAGCGTATCCGTATCGCCGTGTTCGTCTGCATGGACGACCATGCCGGGCGCCTTGTCCGCAAGGAGGATGTGCTCATCCTCATACACCACGCGCACGCGCGGCGCTGTGATGCGGCGGAACGCCTCCTCTTCTTTGGGTGCATCGAAGTATTCGTCATTTAGGTACAGCTGCACGGAATCGCCCTCGGCGAGCTTGTAGGCGGCCTCGGTGCGCTTGTTGTTCACCTTGATACGCTTCAGGCGAAGATATTTGTGCATCATGCCGCCGGATAAGAGCGGCACGGCTTTCTCTAAAAATTTATTCAGGCGTTGTCCGCTGTCGTTTTTTGTGATATAATATTCTCTCAAGGCAGAGTATCCTTTTCCGTTGATTTGCCCGTTTGGGTACGTTCAGTATAGCGCATTTTCCGAAAAAAGAAAAGCATATGCGGACGGTTCGGAAAAATACCGTGTTTTATCGATTTTTCGGTTGACAAAGTCTGTTTGTTTGTAGTATACTATCTTAGTACCATGTGAGGTTGACATGAAGATTGACTTAAAAAAGCTGAATGCATCCGCTCACGCCTCGATCCCGTTCGATGAAACGATCGATCTGACGGATGAAAAGCTCTACGGCGCAAAGCCGTTTCAAAGCCCTGTCCACATCAAAGGCGAGGTTTCGAATGACAGCGGTGTGGTTCGTCTGGTCGGCGCGATCGACACGATCTATTCCACCGAGTGTTCCCGCTGCCTGAAGCCGCTGGAGATCCCGCTCTCTGCGGAGGCCGATATGATCCTGTCGGACGACCCGGAGGCGGAGGAAGAGGACGATCTTTTTGTACTGACCAGCGACAGCGTGGATCCTGCGGACGTATTGGTGCCGGCATTGATCCTGCAGGTACAGATGACCTATCTGTGCAAAGAGGACTGCAAAGGCCTCTGTCCGCACTGCGGCGCCGACCGCAATGTGACCGACTGCGATTGCGATAAAAAGCAGATCGATCCGCGATTTGCCGCGCTGCGCGCCCTGCTCGATTCCGACAAGGGCGAATGAGATTCGTATAAAAATAAGACGATAGAGTAGGAGGTGTATCCAACATGGCAGTACCTAAGGGTAAAATTTCTAAGGCACGCCGCGACAAGCGTCGTAACTCCCACTGGAAGCTCTCTCTGCCCGGCATGGCTAAGTGCCCGAAGTGCGGCGAGATGAAGCTGGCGCACAGAATGTGCAAGGCCTGCGGCTATTACAACGGTCGCGAGGTTAAGTCCGTTAAGGAAGCGTAAGCCTTAAAACAGAACAGGAAAAATGGAGAAAGCTGTCCGGCCTTCTCCATTTTTTTTCAGGTTTACGCACAAAGGCATATTCTATATTTAACGAATTTAGATATTGCATTTTCATCATAAATGTCTTAAACTGACCTTGAAGGAGGGAAAACTATGGCAAAGCCTATTGTTGCGATCGTCGGCCGGCCGAATGTCGGCAAGTCGCAGCTGTTTAACCGTCTGGCGGGCAAGCGCCTTTCCATCGTTGAGGATACGCCGGGCGTTACCCGCGACCGCCTGTATGCCGACAGCGACTGGCGCGGCCGCGATTTCACGGTGATCGATACCGGCGGCATCGAGCCGTCCAACGACAACGAAATTTTGCAGTTCATGCGTTTTCAGGCGGAAACCGCGATCTCTCATGCGGATGTTATCATCCTCATCACCGATCTGCGTACCGGCATCACCGCCGCCGATCAGGACGTTGCCGCTATGCTGCTGCGCTCGGGCAAGCCGATCGTGCTGGCTGTTAACAAGTGCGACAAGCCCGGCGATCCTCCGGCGGAGTTTTACGAGTTCTACAACCTCGGCCTCGGTGAGCCGTTCGGCATTTCCGCGCTGCACGGCTACGGTGTGGGCGAGCTGCTCGATGCGGCTTACGAACACTTTCCGCCCGCAGACGAGGAAGAGGAGGATGCGGATCGCATCCGCGTCGCCCTCATCGGCAAGCCGAACGTCGGCAAGTCCAGCCTGCTCAACCGCGTGCTGGGCGAGGAGCGCGTGATCGTTTCCAACATCGCGGGCACGACCCGCGACAGCGTGGATGCCGATGTGGACAATGCCCACGGCAAGTTCACGTTCATCGATACCGCCGGTATCCGCAAAAAGAGCAAGGTGGATGAGAAGATCGAGAAATTCTCGGTCATGCGTTCGCTGCTCGCGGTAGAGCGCGCCGATGTGTGCGTTATCATGATCGATGCGACCGAGGGCGTTACCGAGCAGGACACCAAGGTGGCCGGTGAGGCGCACAATGCCGGCAAGGCGTGCATCATTGTTGTCAACAAGTGGGATCTGGTCGAGAAAGACGGCTCCACGATGAAAGAATACACCCTGCGCGTGCGCGAGGGCCTGGCCTATATGCCGTATGCGCCGGTGCTGTTCATTTCGGCGCAGACCGGTCAGCGCGTGGACAAGCTGTTCTCGCTCATCCATGAGGTATACGAGCAGAACCATATGCGAATCCCGACCGGCCGCCTGAACGCCATCCTCGCGGAGGCAACGGCGCGCGTACAGCCGCCTACGGACAAGGGCCGCCGTCTGCGTATCTTCTACATGACGCAGGCTTCCACCTGCCCGCCGACGTTCGTCTGCTTCTGCAACGATGCACGGCTGTTCCATTTCTCCTATCAGCGCTATCTGGAGAACCAGATCCGCGAGGTGTTCGGCCTGACCGGTACGCCGGTACGCATGGTCATCCGCGAGCGCAGCGACAAATCATCGCAGTAAGGGGAGAATGCCATGACACTTACGCATTTTCTGATCATCGCCGTGTGCGGCTACCTGCTGGGCTCGCTCAGCTTTGCGATCATCGTCAGCAAGGTAAGCCTTGGCAAGGACATCCGCAACTACGGCAGCGGCAACGCAGGCCTGACGAACGCCTACCGCACGATGGGCGCGAAAAAGACCCTGTTCGTGCTGCTCGGCGACATCGCCAAGGGCGCGGCGGCGCTCTCGATCGGCATGGCGCTCGGCGGCCCGGTCGGCAAGCTGACAGCGGGCATCTTTGTCATCCTCGGCCATATGTTCCCGCTGTATTTTGGCTTTAAGGGCGGCAAAGGCGTGCTGGTCGGCGCGGTCATGCTGGCGTTCTTCGACTGGCGCGTGTTCGTTATCGCGTTCGGCCTGTTCATTCTGGCAGTTGTTCTCACCAAGTGGATCTCGCTGGGCTCCATCCTCGGTGCGATCAGCTTTCCCATCACCACATGGGCGTTTTATCATGATCCGGTGCTGACGGCGATGGCCTTCGGCATGGCGGCGGCGGTGGTGTTCATGCATCGCTCCAACATCGGCCGCATCCTGCACGGCACGGAAAACAAATTCTCTTTTAAGAGCAAAAAGACCATCGAAGCGGCTTCTGACGGAGAGGAGAAGTAACATGAAGGTTTTTGTACTGGGTACCGGCGGCTGGGGCATTGCGCTGGCGATGCTGCTGCACCAGAACGGCCATGAGGTGACCTCGTGGACCTATCAGCAGGCGGAGTGCGAGCTGCTGCTGCGCGAGCGCTGCAACGAAAAGCTGCTGCCGGGTGTCATCATCCCGGAGGGCATCGAGATCACGACCGATATGGCCGGCGCCGCCAAGGCGGATCTGGTCGTGCTGGCCGTGCCGTCGTTCGCGGTAGCATCCACGGCGGAGCAGCTGGCGAAGATCGTGCCGCCGCATACCGTTATCGTCAATGTGGGCAAGGGACTGGATTCCAGGCACGGCTACTGCCGCTTCTCGGAAACCATCTCGAACGCGATGAACGGCAGCAATCCGGTCGTTGCGCTCACCGGCCCGACCCACGCTGAGGAGGTCGCACGCGGCATTCCGACGGCTATCGTGGCGGCCTCTGAGAGCCGCGCGGCGGCCGAGCTGACACAGGAGGCGTTCATGAACGGCACGAACTTCCGTGTCTACACCTCGTCCGACATCATCGGCTGTGAGCTGGGCGGTGCGTTCAAGAATATCATCGCGCTGGGCGCGGGCATTTCGGACGGCCTCGGTCTGGGCGACAACTCCAAGGCGGCGTTCATGACACGCGGCCTGACCGAGATCGCGCGGCTGGGTATCAAGCTGGGCGCGAAGCAGGAAACGTTCGCGGGCCTGTCCGGTGTGGGCGACCTGATCGTTACCTGCTGCTCGATGCACTCGCGCAACCGCCGTGCCGGTATCCTCATCGGCAAGGGTGCGACCGCGCAGGAGGCCATGGCGCAGGTCGGCGCGACCGTGGAGGGCTACTACGCCACCGAGGCGGGCTACCACCTTGCCAAGCAGCAGGGCGTGTCTATGCCGATCACCGAGGCGATGTATGCCGTGCTGTACGGCGGCGTTCCGGCGAAGGACGGCATCCGTATGCTGCTCGATCGTCCGCGCCGCGGTGAGCACGAGGAAGTCTGGGTACACTGATCCGGCTTCTGCAAAGGGAAAAGAGGCGAGAACCGGCGGGAAAACCGCCGGTTTTCTGTTCCTCGGAAAAATATGCGAAAAAAGAAAGAAAAGTGTTGACAGAGCGGGGATGCTCTGGTATAATAAATCTTGTTCTGAGGCGGAAAGCCAAAGATAAAACGGAAAAATATGCGGCTGTAGCTCATCTGGTAGAGCGCCACCTTGCCAAGGTGGAGGTAGCGAGTTCGAGCCTCGTCAGCCGCTCCACTTTTCCGAAAAACCTCATATGCGGCTGTAGCTCATCTGGTAGAGCGCCACCTTGCCAAGGTGGAGGTAGCGAGTTCGAGCCTCGTCAGCCGCTCCAGTCAGTCCACTTGCGAAAGCGAGTGGACTTTTTGTTTTTCGTCGTTGGGTTTACGCAGTGTTCCTGCGTGGACAGAGGATTTCGCCGTCTGCGGACGGCGACCGCGCCGCGGGGCAAAAGGATAGACACCAAATGGTTTCTATCCTCTTGACTCCAGTTTCCTTTTGGGGAGGGCTCGGCGGTGCTTCCATCGGTGAGGTACAAACAGGAACGGTATCGGTCTATGCTTTGCGCGCTGCTGCGGCGCAGTCGCGGCGGATTGCACGGGTTTTGCGGTCTGATGGTTTATCGGGTACAGGCGCGGCATGACAGTGCCGCGCAACTCGTTTGGCTGGTGCTTGGATTGCCTCCCGATGAATGGAACAAACGCAAATCATTACGTTATCTCCACTCTCCACTCTCCACTCTCCACTCTCCACTCTCCACTCTCCACTCCTCACTCTTCACTCTTTGCGTGGTTTTCCGTTTGCAGAATGTTCTCGGCAGTCTTGCTGCGGAGTTTCTCCGGGTCGGGGAGGAAACTGGTATTCCAGCGGAACAGACCTGCGTGGGAATTTTCTGCCAGCCGGCCGTAAACCGAATAGGGGAGAAGCTGCGCCTGATAGCGTTCGTTCCACCGGGGACAGCGCTGCATGAATGCCTGTGCAAGCCGGAGTGCTTGACAATCTGCGTTATTGCCGTGGGGATCGAGGGCGCTGAGCTGCACGCCGCCGCCTTTGCAGCCGGTTCGGCTGGGCGAGGGTGTGGAGTGCGCGATGACGATACTGCCGTCACGGCAGGGACCGACACACAGCCACACATGGCCGTCCATGCTGAAAATATCGCCCGGGCGGAACGCGGACGGCTCCTGTGTGCCATCGCCGCGGTCTTGGCGGCAGAGCGTTCCCCAGCCTCGCTGGGCAAGGGAATGGGCGAACTCGGCAGCGGGCACGACATAGCCGTCGCAGTCGGAAACCGAGGCATTTCTGGTGTGCAGGAGGTTATACAGCACCCAGCCGAGATAGCCCGAGCAGTCCAGTCCGTTATGGCCGTATTGGTTCCAGCCGCCGGTGGGATACCAGCTGTGCGCGGGACTGTCATCGCTGCGATAGGTGTAGCAGGCGTTCTGACGGTCGAAAAAGTCGAGCCAGCTCTGTGACAGGCCGATATGCATGGCGGTATTGCCGGAGGCGGTATCCTGCCAGTTCCAGCCGCCGCCGTAGACGTACAGCGCGGCGCCGATCGGCATCATTGCGGTGCGGAGCAGGTTTTTCAGCGTGTGCAGACCGGGAATGCCGTGTATCGGCGGTTCGTACTTCAATGGTGCGGGCTGGATATACACAACGCCGTCAAATGCCTGTGCATAACTGCCGACAATACGGCTTGAGAGAAAGCACGGCAGGAGGGCTGCGCCGCCGGCGCGGGTACGAATCTCGAACACGGCGCGGCAGGGAAGATGACGGCCGTTTATCGTGACAGAGCTGCCGCTGACGGCATTCACGGTGCCCTGTGCATCTGCGGGGCAGAGAACGGCCTCTGTCACCGTTCCCTGCCGGATGGTCAAATGGTACGCCTGGCCCTCCTGTAAGCGATTCTGGATGGCATAGCGGCCTTTATCGGACACGGCGTAGCAGCACACACGTTCGCCCTGCCGAAAACGATGGGCGAAGCGGTCCTTTTCCTCGGCGCGGGCGCAGCCGTAGCCCTGTATGCCCAGATAGATAGACGGATTCACACTTATCACACTCCTTACCATCTCAGTATAGGGGAGGGGAGCGCAGAATATGAAAACGGCATCCCGGTCGGGATGCCGAACGCAAAAAAAGAGCCTGCTTTCGCAGACTCTTTTCCTTATGCAAGCTGCAATTAGAGTGCAGCCTTAGCCTTCTCAGCCAGTGCAGCGAATGCAGCCTGATCGTTTACAGCCAGATCAGCGAGCATCTTGCGGTTCAGGTCGATGCCAGCCTTCTTCAGACCGTTCATGAAACGGCTGTAATTGATGTCGCAGGTCTTGCAGGCTGCGGAAATGCGGGTGATCCACAGACGGCGGAAGTCACGCTTCTTGTGCTTGCGGCCGATGTAAGCGTACTTCAGGCTCTTCATTACAGCCTGGTTGGCTACACGGTAGTGGGTGGACTTGGAACCCCAGTAACCCTTAGCGCGCTTCAGGATCTTCTTTCTTCTTTTGCGGGTCATCATTGCGCCCTTAACTCTTGCCATTGTGTTTGCCTCCTATATGAAAGATGTTGTTTTCTTACTTACTTGTACGGCAGCAGACGCTTCAGCTGTGCTACGTTGGTAGAATCTGCGAAGCCTTCCTTGCGGAGGTGGCGCTTCAGCTTAGTGGTCTTGCCATGGCCGTTGAGCAGGTGGCGCTTGCCAACGTGACCGCGCTTGAACTTACCGTTCTTGGTAACGGAAAATCTCTTTTTTGCACCGCTGTGCGTTTTGATCTTAGGCATAAGGTTTTGCTCCTCTCTGAATTTGCGCTGTATATCTGCGCGTTGGTTTTACTTGTCCTTGGCGGGCGCCAGAAACATCAGCATCTGGCGGCCTTCGAGCTTGGGCTGCTTTTCTACCGTGCTGCACTCCGAGCACAGCTCCGCGAAGCGATGGAGCAGATCCTGACCAAGCGATGCATGAGTGACTTCGCGGCCGCGGAAACGGACCGAAACCTTTACCTTGTTGCCGTCCTGCAGGAATCGGCAGGCGTTCTTTACCTTGGTATTCAGGTCACCGATGTCGATGTTAGGCGTCAGGCGAATCTCTTTGATCTCCACGACACGCTGATTCTTACGCGCTTCTTTCTCGCGCTTTGCCTGCTCGAAGCGGAATTTACCGTAATCCATGATCTTGCAGACAGGCGGCTTGGCCTGCGGCGCGATTTTAACCAGATCCATGCCCTTTTCTACGGCAATATCCTGTGCCTGCTGAATAGGCAGAATGCCGAGCTGCTCGCCGTCGTCACCGATCAGACGAACTTCCTTGTCGCGGATCTCTTCATTGATTTGATGTTCCATGCTGCTGATTGGTAAGCACCTCCAAACAAAATCGGTTTAAGACAAAAAGAAAAAGGACTGATCGAAAAGACCGTCCCCTCAAGAATAAATCGCAGAGCGCGCAAAGCGGCTGCTGTGTTTTATTGACCCGTTTGCGTTGCTGCGGGTGAGGACTTGCCTTCTTCCTTGTTACCTCAGATATTTTACCAGAATTAAAATATAAAGTCAAGGCTTTATTTCATGTTTTTTAACTGGTATGATTATTACAGCAAACGGAATACTAAGAGCGTGTAAAGCGTAGTGCTGATTGCACAATAAAGGGCTTTACAAATGCACCGGAATTTGCTATTCTTATTACGGGGACAGGAAAACAGCCTGCTTCCCTTTGCACTACGAACAAGGAGGTGCCGGACCCATGAGCGAGGAATACGGCAATGATTTTGTAACTCTGATCGACGAGGACGGCAACGAGGTCGAGTTTGAGCACATCGACACCGTGGAATACAACGGCGTGACCTATCTGGCGTTTATCCCGGCCGAGATCTCCATCGAGGAGGATGCCGAGGTCGTTATCATGCAGATCGTTGAGGAGAACGGCGAGGAGCTGCTCGAGGCGGTCGAGGATGACGAGATCGCAGATGCAGTCTTTGACATTGTCATGGAACGCGCAGAGGCGGAAGAGGAGTAAACCAAACCGCACACGCATATAATGTAAGCAAGACAGCGCAGCTTCGTTATCGGAAGCAAAGCATTTTATTTCGGTAAGATCCTGCCCTGTTCGACAGCAGCCCTTTTTTAACCCACATTTTTAGTACGGGATTTCGGAAAGTTTTGATACTGAGCAGCAGGCCTCCCGGGTATACACGGAAGTTGGAAGCGCAGACGTATCAAACAGAAAACCCACCTGCATGAGTCGTGCAGGTTACTAATTGGGCTGCATCGGCAGGGTGGGGTTTTATTTTTTTGCGTTTTGGCGCAAAAAAAACACCCGAAGCACTGTTTGCTCCGGGTGTCAAGCCTTTGTTCGACGCTGTGAAAAGGATGATTCCATTTATATATGTTTCCTTTCAAAAACAGGTATAAAAAAACCACGCGGCTGCTGTTTTTCTGCAAGCCCTGCGTGGAACCGATCATAAAGCGCTTTACTTTTCGCTCTGCGTCTTGTGCTCATCGCCAAAGATGAGATCATCGATGTCCGGTCGGTCGGGCTTCTGGGGGATCGAAAGTCTTCTCATGGTGTCTTGCCTCCTTCTTTATATTTACTCTATGTTTTATTATAGCACATTATTCTGAATTTGCAAATAAAATTCTTGTAAAGTTACACAAAGTTCACAAAGAAAAAGGGGCTGCTGACGGAAAGCAGTCCCTTTTGTCATTCTCTGCAATTACTTGCCGAAATAGCTGAAGTGCATATAGTCGCGCTTGCTGCGCCAGCCGTTGCCGCCCCAGGTAAAGCCGTACTTGGTGAAGGCGTTGTAAACATCGCCGCCCTCGGGGATGGAGTACGGATCGACATACGGCGTCCAGTGGGTGCCGCAGGTCGGGGTGAGCGAGCCGTCCGCGTTGATGGTGGCTTCCATGTTCTCATCCGGGTTGATGTCCACAGCGGTGCCCTGCGAGTGCTCGCCGGTGCGCCACGAGTAGCAGCCTACATCGTAGATCGGGAACTTCTCAGCGCCGTTGAAGATCTCCTCAAAGATGGCCTGATAGATGGCCGACAGGGAAGCGTTGACCTGCAGGTACGCCTTGGAGGCGACCTTGGTGCCGTCCGACTGGAGGTGCCATACCGGAACGACGATCTCGACCATGTGGGCCTCGGCCTCTGCGGCGGACTGGTACTTGCTGCCGCCCTCGCCGTAGACCAGCTTCATCTTATCCTCCTGTGTTTGCGGGAGGATGGTACCGCTCGTCCACAGGTGGGTCGGGTCGCTGACGGTCGGCAGGTCGCTGGAGATGACCGGAGAGGTCGGGCGCTCGGTCTTGAACGCCGCGCAGAAGCGGTTCGTCATGATGAGCGCCTGCTCGCGGGTGGTCGTGCCGGACGGTGCGAGGATGGTCGTATCCGTGTTGGTGGCCTTGATGCCGTTGATGACCGAATAATCCACCATCGTGATGACCGGCTGGAGTGCGTAGCTGCTAACCATGCTGATGTCCGGATAATCCTCCACACAGGCATCGCCCGCGATCTCGCCGGCCTCGATGCCGGAGGCGGTCAGGATATTGCTCAGCATGGTGCAGATGTCCTCGCGGCTGATGCTGGAATCCGGGTCAAAGTTGCCGTTCGTGCGGCCCTTGACGATGCCGAGCAGATAGGCGGCGGTGACATTCAGATCCGAGCAGTCCGCGAACGGCTTTTTGCCGGAAACGTACACGGCCTTGCCGCTGACGGCCTTGTAGGCATTGACTGCGATGGCACAGAACTCCGCACGGGTGATCGAGCCGGTCGCAGGGCTGTTTTCGAGCGAGGACGGGGAAAGACCGGCCTCCTGCGCCGCAGCGACACCCTCGGATGCCCAGTTGGAAACGTTGGACAGAGCCCCCGCGTTTGGCACGAACATTGCGGCAGTCAGCGCAAGAACGCCAACGCGGCGGGCGATAGAATGTGACATGAAGAAACTCCTCCTTGTCTGGGTATGTAAAATAGAATGATTACAATGAATACGGGAGCTCAGCCGTTCACCGCCCGGTCGAGAGAGCGGTATTGCAGCGCTTCCGCGAGGTGTTCGGCCTCGATGGTGTCGCTGGCGGCGAGATCGGCAATGGTGCGCGCTACGCGCAGTACGCGGTCGTGTGCACGGGCGGTCAGTCCGAGCCGCTGGAACGCAGCGGCGAACATCCGCGAGGCATCCTCGCTCAGAGGGCAGTGCTCGGCTAGCTGCGACGGCGGGATGGCAGCGTTGCACAGGTCTGCGCCCTGCCGGGCATACTGCCGCGCGCGGGCGGCGAGCACACGGGCGCGAATATCCGCAGAATGCTCCTCGCGGGCTTGTCCGCGGGCGGCGAGTGCGGCGTATTCGACCGGCTGCACCGCGACCTGCAGGTCTATCCGATCGAGCAGCGGACCGGACAGCCGGTGCAGATACTGCTGCACGGCGGATTTGGTGCAGGTGCAGCGTTCGGTGCCGTACCAGCCGCATTTGCAGGGATTCATCGCGGCGATGAGCTGAAAACGCGCGGGATACGTCACCTGACCGGCCACGCGGGAGATGGTGACCCGGCCGTCCTCGAGCGGCTGGCGCAGCGTTTCGAGCACATCACGCCGGAACTCAGGGAACTCGTCCAGAAACAGCACACCGCGGTGCGCGAGCGTGATCTCGCCGGGAACGGGCAGCCGTCCGGCGGCGCCGGAGCCGCCCGCCATCGCGTTGGCGGACGAATTATGGTGCGGTGCGCGGAACGGGCGCTCGGCGCGTTCGACAGCCTCCTGTCCGCGCCCGATGGCCGACCACACGCGGATGACCTCGAGCCGTTCGCTGTCGGACAGCGGCGGCAGGATGGTGGAAAACCGCTTGGCGGCCATGCTCTTGCCCGAGCCGGGCGGCCCGGAGAGCAGCACGTTGTGCCCGCCGGCGGCCGCGATCTCGAGCGCACGCTTGACCGCGTGCTGACCGAGCACATGGGCGAAGTCGAGCGCATCGTCCTGCGGCTGCGGGTCGGGCGGAGGAGCGCATGGGCGGAGCGGCTTTCTGCCGTTCAGGTGTCCGAGCAGCTCGTTTAATGTACGGATCGGAATGATTTCCATCCCGGCGGCATAGGAAGCCTCGGCGGCGTTCTGCGCGGGCACGAAAACGGTCTTGAAACCGGCATCGCGGGCCGCGAGCGCCATGGAGAGCGCACCGCAGACCGGCCGCAGCTCTCCGGTGAGGGAAAGCTCGCCGAAGAACAGCGCGTTGTCCGGCGGCGCGTCGATTTCGCCGGAGGCCGCAAGGATGGAGAGCAGGATCGGCAGGTCGTAGGCCGTGCCCGCCTTTTTGGTATCTGCGGGTGCGAGGTTGACGGTCAGCCGGGAAACCGGCCAGTCGAACGCACACGCCTTTGCGGCGGCGCGCACGCGCTCACCGGCCTCGGACACCGCGCCGGTCGGCAGACCGACGACATCCAGCCGGGGCAGTCCGCCGGAGAGAAAGCACTCCACGGTGACGATGTAGCCGTCGATGCCGCGCAGCCCGGCGGAAAAAACGCGAGATACCATGGCAAGCCCTCCGATACATACAATTATACATCTAATACTATACTATAAGTCCTCGCGCATCGCAACAGAATACACGGAAAAAACACATATCCACGGTGAGAAAAAGTTTGCAGGCGTTCCATATTGCGAAACGCCTTATCAAAATTTGAAAAATAGTGCGGAAATTAGCGCATTTACTGTTTACAACTTTGTGCGTGAGTGCTACAATGAGAGGGCAGGTAAGGCTTAGTTTAGGTTAAAATACACCAAAACGAGGGCTTTTTAATTCAGTAGTGAATTATAATTTTTTATAGGAGGACATCAACATGGCAAGAAAGATGAAGTCCATGGACGGCAACACTGCGGCCGCGCACGTATCGTACGCGTTTACCGAAGTTGCGGGTATCTATCCGATCACCCCGTCGAGCCCCATGGCAGACAGCGTTGACCAGTGGGCTGCCGCAGGTCAGAAGAACATTTTCGGTACTACCGTTAAGGTGATCGAGATGCAGTCCGAGGCTGGTGCGGCGGGTACCGTACACGGCTCTCTGGCAGCAGGTGCGCTCACTACCACCTACACCGCATCTCAGGGTCTTCTGCTGATGATCCCGAATATGTACAAGATCGCAGGCGAGCTGCTCCCGTGTGTATTCCACGTTTCCGCTCGTACCGTTGCATCTCATGCACTGAACATCTTCGGCGACCATTCCGACGTTATGGCTTGCCGCCAGACCGGTTTCGCTATGCTGGCTGAGACCAACCCGCAGGAGGTCATGGACCTGTCTGCCGTAGCACATCTGGCTACCATCAAGTCCCGTGTTCCGTTCATCAACTTCTTCGACGGCTTCCGTACTTCCCACGAGATCCAGAAGATCCAGGTTTGGGATTACGAGGATCTGAAGGAAATGTGCGACATGGATGCTGTTGAAGCATTCCGCAAGCGCGCTCTGAATCCGGAGCACGCAATGATGCGCGGCTCTCACGAGAACGGCGACGTTTTCTTCCAGCATCGTGAGGCAGCCAACAAGTACTACGAGGCAGTTCCGGGCATCGTAGAGGAGTACATGGGCAAGGTTAACGCCAAGCTCGGCACCAACTACCAGCTGTTCAACTACTACGGCGCTGCTGACGCAGACCGCGTTATCATCGCTATGGGCTCGATCTGCGACGTTGCAGAGGAAGTCATCGACTACCTGAACGCACACGGCGAGAAGGTCGGTCTGGTCAAGGTTCGCCTGTACCGTCCGTTCCGCGCTGACAAGCTGATCGCAGCGATCCCGGAGACCGCGAAGAAGATCGCAGTCCTCGACCGCACCAAGGAGCCGGGTTCCCAGGGCGAGCCGCTCTACATGGACGTTGTTACCGCTCTGGCTGACGCAGGCATCACCGACAAGGTCGTAACCGGCGGCCGTTACGGTCTGGGCTCCAAGGACACGCCTCCGGCTTCCGTATTCGCTGTATACGAAGAGCTGACCAAGGCTGAGCCGAAGAAGATGTTCACTCTGGGCATCACCGACGACGTAACCTTCCTGTCTCTGGAAGAGAAGCCGGCTCCGAACACCGCAGCAGAAGGCACCACCGAGTGCAAGTTCTGGGGTCTCGGCGGCGACGGTACCGTTGGCGCGAACAAGAACTCCATCAAGATCATCGGCGACCACACCGACAAGTTCGTACAGGCATACTTCCAGTACGACTCCAAGAAGACCGGCGGCGTAACCGTTTCGCATCTGCGTTTTGGCGACAAGCCGATCCGTTCTCCTTACTACATCAACAAGGCTGACTTCGTAGCCTGCCACAACCCGTCCTACATCACCAAGCACTTCCCGATCGTGCGTGACGTTAAGCCGGGCGGCGTATTCCTCATCAACTGCCAGTGGACTCCGGAAGAGCTGAGCCACCACCTCGCAGCTTCTGAGAAGCGCTACATCGCAAAGAACAACGTTCAGCTTTACACCATCAACGCGATCGACCTCGCGATCGAGATCGGCATGGGCAAGCGCACCAACACCATCCTCCAGTCCGCGTTCTTCGCACTGGCTAAGGTAATGCCGTCCGAGCAGGCGATCCAGTTCATGAAGGACGCTGCTACCAAGTCCTACCTGAAGAAGGGCCAGGACATCGTTGATATGAACCACAAGGCGATCGACATCGGCGCTACCGCATACAAGAAGATCGACGTACCGGCTGACTGGGCTGACGCTCAGGACGAGGCTGATACCCGCGAGCTTCAGGGCCGTCCGGAAGTTGTCAAGATGGTCAAGGAAGTCATGGAGCCGATCGGCCGCATGGACGGCGACTCTCTGCCGGTTTCCGCTTTCGCAGGCGAGCATGTTGACGGCTCCTTCGAGCACGGCGCAGCTGCTTACGAGAAGCGCGGCGTAGCAGTTACCGTTCCGCACTGGAACGAGGCTACCTGTGTTCAGTGTAACCAGTGTGCTTATGTCTGCCCGCACGCTACCATCCGTCCGTTCGCTCTGACCGACGAAGAGGCTGCTGCCGCTCCGGAGTCTGCGAAGCTCGTCGACATCAAGGCCGGCAAGGGCAAGGGCAAGTACAAGTACACCATGGCTGTATCTCCGCTCGACTGCATGGGCTGCGGCGTATGTATCGGCGTCTGCCCGACCAAGTCTCTGACCATGGTTCCGCAGGATCAGGAAGCTGCTCAGCAGGATACCTTCGATTACTGCGTAGCAAAGGTTTCCGAGAAGGAAGATATGGCTTCCGTAAATTCCGTCAAGGATTCTCAGTTCAAGAAGCCGCTGCTTGAGTTCTCCGGCTCCTGCGCAGGCTGCGCTGAGACCTCTTACGCCCGCCTGGTTACTCAGGTCTGCGGCGACCGCATGTACATCTCCAACGCTACCGGCTGTTCTTCTATCTGGGGCGGCCCGGCTGCTACCTCCCCGTACACCGTCAATGCTGAGGGCCACGGTCCGGCATGGGCAAACTCCCTGTTCGAGGATAACGCAGAGCACGGCCTCGGCATGTACTACGGCCAGGAAGCGCTCCGCGACCGCCTGATCTCCAAGCTCGAGGAGATGGCTGGCTCCGAGAAGGCTTCTGACGACTTCAAGAATGCCGTCAACACCTTCATGGATACCAAGGATAACGGCGCTGCTAACGCTGAGCCGACCAAGGCTCTGGTTGCAGAGCTCGAAAAGGGCGCAGCAGCAGGCTGCCCGGACTGCAAGGATGTTCTGGCTCACAAGGAATACCTCGCTAAGAAGTCCGTCTGGATCTTCGGCGGCGACGGCTGGGCATACGACATCGGCTTCGGCGGTCTGGATCACGTTCTGGCTTCCGGCAAGGACGTAAACGTTATGGTATTCGATACCGAGGTTTACTCCAACACCGGCGGACAGGCTTCCAAGGCTACCAACATCGGCGCTGTTGCACAGTTCGCAGCTTCCGGTAAGACCACCAAGAAGAAGAGCCTTGCTGAGATCGCTATGAGCTACGGCTACGTTTACGTTGCACAGGTAGCTATGGGCGCTAACCCGGCTCAGACCCTGAAGGCCATCGCTGAGGCTGAGGCTTATCCGGGCCCGTCGCTGGTAATCGGCTATGCTCCGTGTGAGATGCACTCCATCAAGGGCGGCATGACCAACTGCCAGGCCGAGATGAAGAAGGCTGTTGACTGCGGTTACTGGAACCTGTTCCGCTTCAACCCGCAGCTGGCTGACGAGGGCAAGAACCCGTTCATTCTGGAGTCCAAGGAGCCCAAGACCGAGGATTACCGCAAGTTCATGATGGGCGAGGCTCGTTACTCCGCACTGACCCGTGCATTCCCGGATCGTGCAGAGGGCCTGTTCGAGCGTTCCGAGGTAGAGTCTACCAAGCGTTACGCTCACCTGAAGCGCCTGCAGGATCTGTACGCTCCCGAGGCGTAAGATCGCGCAAAGCGTTTGCTGAAATAGCATAATGAAATCCCGCAGAGTTTCTCTCTGCGGGATTTTTTCTGTTTCTTTCCGAAATTTTCTATGGTATACTTATGGTAAGGATAGGAAACCACAATCGGATAGAGAAAGGCGGATGTTTATGAACAGAGATCTGCTCAAACGTGCGGGAATGCTGGCGGCGAGCGCTGCCGTCTGCTATGGCGGGATTTTTGGTGCGTTAACGCTGAGCGGCCTGCGCTATATGCGCCCGACGGCGGACAACTGGTGGCTGCTGCCGTGGGTCGCACCGGCGGAACGCATCGAGCAGTGCGTTACGGACTTCGGTGAGGGAGACCCGACTTACACTGTCACCGGATACGATGCACAGAACCGCGAGATTTGGTCGCGCACGACATTCGGCAAGCTGGCATCGGTCGGCAGCAGCCGTGATGTGTACATCGGCAATACATCGGCGCGGTATTTCTTCGGTCAGGGCGGAAAAGCGGACTCGGTTTGCCAGTATGACGAAAAAGGCCGGCTTATCCGTCTGGAAACCGACTATGGCGGCATATCGACGTATTACTACCGCGGCGATGCGACCGAAACATATCTGGAGGAAACGCACAACGCGCAGGGCGCGTTGACCGGACGCAAGACCACCGAAATCGACCCGAAAACAGGCAGTACCGTCACCAACATGGACATATACGAGGACGATGGTACCTATCTCGCCTCACAGTACTGCATACTGGATTCGCATGGCAACATCGTCAAGCGAGTGTATGTCAGCGCGAACGGACAGATGAGAACCTGTGACTATCAGTGGACGTATGACGATGCCGCACGCACGGCCGCCTGTGTGGACGAAACCGAGGGCACGACCGAGAAATACTGGTATGACGAGCAGGGAAGATGGATTAAAAATGCATATACCTTTTCGGAAGGTGGTTTTCCGCGTGAGATCACGGTAACATACACCGATGTGACCCGCTGAGGAGGTGTTTGGATGAAGCTGAAAATTCTCAAACGAGCCGGTATGCTGGCGGCGAGTGCCGCCGTCTGCTATGGCGGCATTTTCGGGGCGCTGACGCTGAACGGTCTGCGTTACGTCCGCCTAACGGCGGAAAACTGGTCGCTGCTGGCGTATATCGAGCCCGCCGCGCGCATTGAACAGCAGGTGAAGTATTCCTCGGATTTAGATGGCAGCAACCCGGAAAAATCCAGTGCCATCATCACCGGATATGACGAGCAGGACAGACCAATATGGTCGTTCGGTGCGGGATGGCCGTTTCATATACGTTACAGCGAACATAAAGTCTACAATGGTGATACGGTGACATGGTATAACACGAGCTGTGGCGTGAAAACGACCACCTATCTGCAATATGATGCACTTGGACGGCTGCTCCGCATGGAATATCCGGACAGAACGATAATCCGAAGCTACCACGGCAACGAAAAAGAGCCGTATCTGGTCGAGGATTACAATGCACAGGGCGTATTGCAGCTGCGGACCGAGTGGAAATACAATGCCGAAACCGGAGAATCGACGAGAAGCATCACTTATTCAGGCAATGAGCTGCTTTTGGGTGTTGGTGATATGACAGTAAATAAACTGGGTTATGCGGTATCGGAGAGCGAACAATGGACGTATGACGATGCCGCGCACACGGCAGTGTGCATAGACGAGAACGGTACAGTCGTTACGCTTTTGTATGATGAGCAAAATCGCGTTCTGCGTATGGAGATGCAAATGAGCAGTTCATATGGTCCGTTTGGCATGGTTAAGGTGACTGACTACACCGACATCACACGGTAAAATCTGTGAAAAATGTGGTGCAATTTGCTGAATGATAAACATGGTTTGCGATTGAACGATACGCCGGACAGGATAACGCCTGTTCGGCGTATCTTTGTATAAACTGCCATAAATCATGGGTTTTTGCAGGAAACTGCCGGAATAACAGGGCAAAATATCACAAACACATATCGACGGATATGTGGAAAATGCTGCAATAAAGTTGCACAAAAAACAGCTTGCATAGTTCGGTTATATGGTGTATAATAACGAAGAAGGGAAAAGACGGCAGGCCGGACAAAAGGCACTGCACAAGGCTTGAATCCCGTAAACAAAGCGCCCAGATTATAACGTGCCGGCAGGGCACGATAACAGGTTAGGGCAGGGGAGTGTATATCAACTATGGCGAATTATCCGGTTAACAAGATCCGTAATGTATGTCTGATGGGTCACGGCGGCGACGGTAAGACCTCGCTGGTCGAGAGCCTGCTCAATATCGCCGGTGTAACCGACCGCGTCGGCAAGATCGCGGACGGCAACACGGTTTGTGATTTCGATCCCGAGGAGATCAAGCGCAAGTTCTCGATCTCTACGGCAGTTGCACCCGTTGAATGGAACGGCTGCAAGATCAATCTGCTCGACACCCCGGGTTTCTTTGATTTTGAGAGCGAAGTACAGTGTGCGCTGCGCGTGGCGGAGTCCGCCCTTATCGTAGCGACCGGCAAGTCCGGCCCGGGCGTCGGCACCGAAAAGGCATGGGAGCACTGCGAAGAGCACGCTATGCCGCGTATGTTCTACATCTCCAAGATCGACGAGGAAAACTCGGATTACTATACTTCTCTGCACAAGCTGCAGAAGCAGTTCGGCGTTTCGGTAGCGCCGATCGTTGTCCCGATCTTCGAGGGCAACCGCGACACCGTCGGCATCGTGGACTGTGTTATCCGCAAGGCATACCGCATGGAAGGCAACAAGCGCGTTGAGATCCCGATCCCGGAGGATATGAAGGACCGCATCGACCAGCACCGCGCGGCGCTGTGCGAGAATATCGCAGAGCTGAGCGAGGATCTGATGGAGCGTTACTTCGCAGGCGAGGAATTCTCGGACGAGGAGCTTATCGCCGGTATCCGTCAGGGCGTGAAGGATCTGGTTATCGCGCCGGTATTCTGCGGCACCGCTGCGACCGGCATCGGCTCGTATGCACTGCTCAAGGGCATCGCGGACTATATGCCGTCCCCGGATGAAAAGCCCGTTGAAATCTGCGAGGATGAAAGAGGCGAGCTCATCGAGATCAACTGCACGCCGAACGGCTCTGCCTGTGTATTTGTATTCAAGACGGTCGCAGACCAGTACGGCCGATTCTCTTACTTTAAGGTTATGTCCGGCGAGGTCAAGCAGGATATGACACTGGTCAACAAGCGTGCCGATGCGAACGAGAAGATGGGCCATATCTTCGAGGTATGCGGCAAAAAGACGACCGAAGTTCCGGTCATCGGCTGCGGCGACATCGGCGCGGTTTCCAAGCTGGTTACGACCAAGACGGGCGACACCCTCTCCATGAGCGTGCGTAAGGTCGAGCTCGAGCCCATTGAGCTCGCACCGCCGTGCTACACGCAGGCCATCGCGCCCAAGGTAAAGGGTGTTGAGGAGAAGATCTCCACCGGTCTGGCTCGTCTGCACGACGAGGACCCGTCGTTCGATACCGAGTTCAACGCGGAAACCAAGCAGCACCTGATCTCCGGCGCGGGCGACATCCATCTGGATGTGCTGTGCTCCAAGCTGAAAGACAAGTTCGGTGTTGAGGTCACGCTGAGCGACCCGATCGTTCCGTACCGCGAGAAGATCCGCAAGCCGGTAACAGTCGAAGGCAAGCATAAGAAGCAGTCCGGCGGCCACGGTCAGTACGGCCATGTCAAGATGGAGTTCGCACCGTATGCCGAGGGCGATTATCTGTTCCAGGAGAAGATCTTCGGCGGTTCTGTTCCGAAGAACTTCCATCCGGCAGTCGATAAGGGCATCCGCGAGGCGATGGAGCACGGCGTTCTGGCCGGCTACCCGATGGTAGGTCTGCGCGCAACGCTGCTCGACGGTTCGTACCACGATGTTGACTCTAACGAGCTGTCGTTCAAGATGGCAGCCCGTCTGGCCTACAAGGCCGGTATCCCGCAGGCAAATCCGGTTCTGCTCGAGCCTGTCTGCTCGCTCAAGGTCGTTATCCCGGATTCCTACATGGGTGATGTTATCGGCGATCTGAACAAGCGCCGCGGCCGCATCATGGGCATGAACCCGCTCGACGGCGGCAAGCAGGAGATCGTTGCCGAGTGCCCGATGGCAGAGCTCGGTGATTACGCCATCAAGCTGCGCTCCATGACACAGGGCAGAGGCTCGTTCGTTTCCCAGTTCGAGCGCTACGATGAAGCACCGGTTCCGGTACAGGAAAAGGTCATCGCAGAGAACAAGGCCCGTATGGAGGCTCTGAACAAGGAGTAATCCTTACATCTGAATAGAAAAACCGGCTGCGGGAGCAGCCGGTTTTCTTTTGGGAGGAAATACTGCGGCAGTATTCAAGTGATGCAAACGAGTTTTGTCAGCATACGCAGTTTCCGGGCGGCAGCGTATTGCTCCGCGCCTCGTCTGCACTAGAGAAGGATTTCCGCGAAGTCGAAAATCAAAATTTTCTACGTCAAAAACGGTGGCTTTTGAACCATATTTTTTGTACGCCGAGTCTAACTCGACCACTGGACGGATGCACAAAAATATGCTACAATTTAGATAGAAATTACACGGAGGTGTCGTGCGATGCACAGTACCAGAAAGGTCAAGGATGATCTCATTTATGTTGGCGGCAGCGACCGCCGCCTGAGCCGCTTTGAAAATTTGTTCCCGATCCCCAAGGGCGTATCCTATAACAGCTATGTGATGCTGGACGAAAAGACCGTGCTGTTTGACACGGCGGACGAGTCTATCAGCCGTCAGTATATCGAAAATGTCGTTCATGCGCTGAACGGCCGCCCGCTGGACTACATGATCGTTCAGCATATGGAGCCCGATCACTGCGCGATGATCGACGATATGCTGCGCCGCTATCCGGAGGCGAAGATGGTTTGCAGCGCCAAGGCTGTCGGTATGTTCGCGCAGTTCTACGGCACGGACGTTGCCGCGCGTGCGCTGGTCGTCAAGGAGGGCGATAAGCTGTCCACGGGCGCGCATACGCTGCACTTTGTCATGGCGCCGATGGTACACTGGCCGGAAGTTATGGTGACTTACGACGAAAAGGACAAGATCCTGTTCTCCGCCGATGCATTCGGCACGTTCGGTGCGCTGTCCGGCAACATTTTCGATGACGAGATCACGTTCGACACCACTTGGATGAACGATGCCCGCCGCTATTACACCAACATCGTCGGCAAGTACGGCGTACAGGTGCAGGCGCTGCTCAAAAAGGCCGCTGCGCTCGATATTGAGATGATCTGTCCGCTGCACGGCCCGATCTGGCGCAAGGATCTCGGCCTGCTGCTTGAGAAATACCAGAAGTGGAGCACCTACGAGCCGGAGGACAAGACGGTGATGATCGCCTACGCGACCATGTACGGCAACACCGAGAACGCCGCAAACGTGCTCGCCGGTATGCTGGCTGACAAGGGCGTGAAGAACATTGCGATGTACGATGTTTCCGAAACCGACGTTTCCGAGCTGGTAGCCGAGAGCTTCCGGTGCAGCCATCTGGTGCTCGCCGCGCCGACCTATAACAGCGGCATCCAGCCCAAGATGGAGGCGTACCTGTCCGACATCAAGGCGCTGAACCTCCAGAACCGCACGGTGGCCGTCATCGACAACGGCACATGGGCGGCTACGGCTGGCAAGCAGATGATCGGTATGCTCGAGGGCATGAAGAACATGACCATTCTCGAGAATCCCATCTCCATCAAGTCCGCGCTGGCGGAGAATCAGCTGGGCGCACTCGAGGCGCTGGCTGACGAGCTGGCAAAGCAGGTCAACGGCTAAGATCGCAGAGAAAAAAGACTGCCGCAGTGCGGCAGTCTTAGACTGTCGCGAAACCACGGTTTCGCCGACAAGCAGGAACGGACCGTGGGCCGTTCCAAAGTCGTCCGAAAGTTCCCATACGGAAACTTTTTCCCTCTTAAGGTATAAAAACCGGCGCTATCCTTGCGCGGCTTCTCGGCCGCGCTGCGCGGATACACGCTCCCGGTTTTTATGAATTTGCAAAGCAAATTCTATTTAACGCGCGCTGCCGCGCGATTATGGTAAAATTAGTTCAATACTGACTTCTTTGACAAACTGGGACTGCCGCAGTGCGGCAGTCTTTTTTGTTGTTCGCGGATACGCCGCGCCGCAGTTCTGCGTGTAAAATCTGAATATGCACAAAAGCACAGTGAAAAAAGCAGAAAATCGCAGAAACTCCATGCGGTAAAACCGCAGAAAAACCGCACGGCGGACAGCAGAGAGCACAGGCAGGTGCTCTCTTTTTGCTTTGCAAATACCGACGAAAACAGTCGTAATAACGGCGAAAATCGAATGGATGTTCTGCTTATCGTCAGGAAAAGTGAAATGCGTTAGGGAAGAAACTGGAATGCAGGCCAAAAAAACACGTTCAAAACACG
This sequence comes from uncultured Agathobaculum sp., assembly GCA_934504345.1. Classification (GTDB taxonomy): domain Bacteria; phylum Bacillota; class Clostridia; order Oscillospirales; family Butyricicoccaceae; genus Agathobaculum. The sequence goes on from CAKSVR010000003.1 coordinate 76,735, forward strand.
GAAAAGTGGCATGAAAATCCCGGACGAAAAAACAGATTTTTTGTGCGAACAGTGAAAATTTAAGCTTTTAGTGAAATTCACTTAAAAATATGTTGCATAATGTGGCAATAGTGCTATGATAGTACGAGGGCAAACGACCCACCATATAGAGAGAAAATCCATAGGAGAAGAAACGAGGAATCTTTATGCTTCGGTTTTTGGAGAGCCTGCAATTCGTATTGTTTGTGTTCTTTACTGCGGCGTATGCGTACCAGATTTTTTATCTGCTGGTCGGCCTTTTGGGAAAGCAGCGCACCGGCGTGGAAAAGGCCACGCTGCACCGCTATGCAGCAGTTATTTCGGCACGCAATGAATCCGGCGTTATCGGGCGATTGATACGCACCTTAAAGGAGCAGGATTATCCATCCGAGCTGCTGGATGTTATCGTCATCGCGGATAACTGCACGGATAACACCGCCGAGGTGGCGCGGAATGCGGGCGCCATCGTCTACGAGCGCTTCAACAAGGTGCGGGTCGGCAAGGGCTACGCGCTGGACTACCTGTTCCACCACATCTTCGACGATATGGGCGAGGATGCATACGATGCGTTTTTCGTATTCGATGCGGATAATATCGTTGATCGTCAGTTCGTCCGCGAGATGAACAAGATGTACGACACCGGTGAGTATTCCGCACTCACCAGCTACCGCAATTCGCAGAACTTCTGCGCGAACTGGATCTCCGCAGGCTACGCTCTGTGGTTCCTGCGCGAGTCGCGCTTCCTCAACCGTCCGCGCACCAGCCTCGGTGTGAACTGTGCGGTTTCCGGCACGGGCTTTCTGATCTCGGCCGATGTGCTCCGTGAGGAAGGCGGCTGGAATTATCACCTGCTGACCGAGGACATCGAGTTCTCCATCGCCAGTGCGATACGCGGCCGGAGGATCGGCTACTGCGGCGCGGCGATGATCTACGACGAGCAGCCCGAGAACTTCCACCAGTCGTGGGTGCAGCGCCTGCGCTGGAGCAAGGGCTTCTATCAGGTCGATGCGAAGTACACCGGCGCACTGCTGCGCGGCTGTACGCGCGGCGGCAGAGAGGGTATGTCCTGCTATGATATGCTGATGACGGTCGCACCGTGCAATCTGGTCACGATTGCCATGCTGCTCATCGCCGTGGGTCTGTGTGTGGTCAGCTTCACCCAGCCGGCCTTTATTACATACCGCGTGATCCGTATGCTGGGCCGCATCCTGATGCTGACGTTCCGCGGCATCATATTGAGCCTGTTCGCGTTCGGCACGATAACGATGATCGCCGAGTGGAAGCGCATCGCCGGTTCGGCGCGGAAAAAGGTGCTGTACACCTTTACGTTCCCGTTCTTCATGCTCACTTACATTCCGATCTCGATCGCCGCTCTGGTCGGCAAGGTCGAGTGGAAGCCTATCCAGCACGGCATTGCCAAGGTGCAGGAGGAGCGCGAGAGCGCATAACCGAAAAGCGAAATATCACAAAACCCGCCGCAGAGCTCTGCGGCGGGTTTTGGCTGTCGCGAAACCACGGTTTCTCCGACAAGCAGGAACGGACCGTAGGCCGTTCCAAAGTCGTCCAAAAGTTCCCGTACGGAAACTTTTTCCCTCTTAAGGTATAAAAACCGAGATACACGCTCCCGGTTTTTATGAATTTGCTAAGCAAATTCTATTTAACGCGCGCTGCCGCGCGATATGATAAAATTGGTTCAATACAGACTTTTTTGACAAGCTGAACCCGCCGCAGAGTTCTGCGGCGGGTTTTCTTTGCGGTTTGGGCGGTGCGGAATGGAGAATGAATGTTGAGATTGACAGTTAGCCGTTGCTTATGGGAGATATGCACAACGTAAAATCATATGCGGTACACTGCCTGTCCTATGGGGATACATTGTGCAATTCGGAGGGGAGCGGCGGGGTGAGGTCACCCCGCACTACGGAATAAGGCTGTCGTTGTGGTGCATATGTAAAAATTAGCATAATTTATCTTGTAGGGCGGGATGACCCCATCCCGCCGTTCACTAAGTTATTGATAATAGTGAAGAGTGAATTGTTCGCCCGTAAACGCCGCACAGGCGGTCGTGCAGGTTCGGCGTATACTTTGACGTATGAATGCTGAAACGCCGCCACACGCCATTCTGATGCGAAATACAAAACGCGATTCTGCTGCGCCGGATATTCTCTTGCCTGAGAGGGGAAAACGGGCACAAAAAAAGAGCTGTGCGGCTGCACAGCTCTTTCGGTTTTTACTTGAGCAGATATACGTTTGCGTATTGCACGCCGAGCTCATTTGCACGCTCGTGCGTGGAAACCGCAATGTCGATCTTGTTGCCCTTGATGGCGCCGCCGGTGTCCTCGGCAACGAACACGCCGTAGCCCTCGATGAATACGCGGCTGCCCAGCGGGATGACGGACGGGTCTACCGCAATGGTGCGTCCCTCGGTAAGCGAAGTGCCGGAGGCGGTCATGGCCAGATTGTTGCCGTTGCAGGCAACGCAGTCATCGTAGAAGGTCAGTTTATAATTGCCGAGCGCAGTTGCGTTTGCCTTGATGGCATCGCTTGCAAGGTACGCAGTCGAATACGCTACCGTGCGGGTGACGGATGCGGCATCCAGCAGCTGCTTGTATTCAGCGGCCTTGCGTGCAGCCTCCTGCTTGGCGGCTTCTTCAGCGGCCTTGGCAGCGGCTTCCTTTTCCTGCTGAGCCTTGGCGGCCGCTTCCTGCTGCGCCTTTGCTGCGGCGGCAGCCGCAGATGCGGAGCGAGCGCGGGCCAGAGCCTGCTCGGCGGTGGAGATCTCGGCAGAGGTGAGTACCGTGCCGACGGAATGGTTCAGGTTGGAAGAGAGTACCGCAACCGGCTGATCCAGTGCCGCAGCGCCCATCGTTGCAATCGAGCCCACAGTGAAAGTCGCGGCGAGCAACATGGCAGCGTGCTTACGCAGAGAAATAGACATTTGTGTTACACTCCTAACATGGCGAAAACCCTGTGGGAACACGTTCCGCACGCCGGAAAATACCGGCCGGGCTTTCTGGGTTGTTACTGTTTTGTTTGCGTTCTGTTTCCGAACTGTAACCAATCATACTGCATCATCGCGGATTTGTCAAACGGTTTCACTGAATTTTGTGCACTTTTCACAGAGTTCACAAAGGAATTTCGGTGAAGTGTATGGAGAATTCGGGCAAAAATAACGGTTTTCGCGGTTAGCCGTGTCAAATGCCGGACAGGCGGAAGGTTACAAAACGCCGTATTTCGACACGGGTGGGGAATACAGTATGCACACTCGCATCCTGCCGTATGCAAAGTGGGGAATACGGGAAAAAGAACGTGCGGACAGGCCGTATTTTCACACGGTTTTTCCATCATACTAAGCACAGCAGAGCGGGCACGGCGCAGGCCCGCAGGCTGCGCGCACAGCCGCCTGAACGAGCCCGCCGAACCGCCGCCGGCGGCAAAAACGGCTTTACATTCCCGGCTGTCTGTGGTATGCTAATAATAAGTGTTTGCAGTCCGCGTGGGAATGCGCTGTACCATTCACAGCGAAAACGGACCGCATCGCATGGGAAATCGTTTGCAGCGCCGGTGTGTTTTCGGGCCGCAGACAGATTACATATTGTGGATAAAGACAGACGGGATCGCATGGTCTGTCTTTTCAGAGAAAGCGGAAACGAAATCCGCGTACATCGTACATACGAATACTAACTTCGGATAAAGGAAAGTGATAACACTATTATGAAAGAAAAACTGAAGATCATACCGCTCGGCGGCCTGAACGAGATCGGCAAGAACATGACGGTGATCGAGTACGGCAGCGACATCGTAGTCATCGACTGCGGCGTTGCGTTCCCGGACGACGATATGCTGGGTGTCGATCTGGTCATTCCGGATACGACCTACCTCAAGCGCAACCTGAACAAACTGCGCGGCTACGTCATCACGCACGGCCATGAGGACCACATCGGTGCTATCCCGTATGTTCTGCGCGAGTGCAACGCGCCGATCTACGCCACGCGCCTGACCTGCGGCATCATCGAAACCAAGCTCTCCGAGCACAAGATGCCCCAGAAGGTCAAGCTCAACCACGTTCGCGCCGGTGATACCATCAAGCTCGGCTGCTTCAAGATCGAGTTCATCCACACGAACCATTCCATCGCGGATTCGGTCGCGCTGGCTATCACCACGCCGCTGGGCACCATTCTGCACACGGGCGACTTTAAGATCGACCTGACGCCGGTTTCCGGTGAGATGATCGACCTTGTCCGCATCGGTGAGCTGGGCAAAAAGGGCCTGCTGGCGCTGATGAGCGACTCGACCAACGTTGAGCGTCCGGGCTACACGCCGAGCGAGAAGATCGTCGGCAAGTCGCTGGAGAAGTTCATCATGGAGAGCGATCAGCGTATCATCATCGCAACGTTCGCCTCCAACGTGTCGCGTTTGCAGCAGATCCTCGACATTGCCGCCAAGGCGGGCCGCAAGGTCGCGGTCTGCGGCCGCAGCATGGAGAAGATCTCCAAGGTTTCGATGGAGCTGGGCTATCTCAAGGATTCCGGCAAGACGATGATCGACATTTCCGAGATCAAGCGTTACGCGCGCAGCCAGCTCATCATCGTGTCCACCGGCTCTCAGGGTGAGACCATGTCCGCGCTGTACCGTATGGCGTACGGCAGCCACAAGCAGGTGGAGGTCAACTCCGGCGACCGTATCCTGATCGCAGCGTCCGCTATCCCGGGCAACGAGAAGTCGATCAACAACATGGTCAACGAGCTGTACAAGCAGGGCGCGGAGGTCATCTACGACCGTTCGGCGGCCATCCATGTTTCCGGCCACGCCTGTCAGGAGGACCTCAAGCTCATGCTGGGTCTGTGCAAGCCGAAGTATTTCATTCCCGTACACGGCGAGTATCGTATGCTGGTGCAGCACGCGCGTCTGGCGCAGGAGATGGGTGTAAACCCGAAGAACGTGCTCATCACCGAGATCGGCCGTCCGGTCGAGATCGGCGAGAATTCCGCCCGTCTGGGCAATCCGGTGCCGTCCGGCCGTCTGCTGGTAGACGGACTGGGCATCGGTGATGTCGGCACCGCCGTTCTGCGCGACCGCAAGCATCTGTCTGAGGACGGCCTGCTGGTCGTTGTCGTAACCGTCGATGCGACCACCGGCGTTGTCATCGCGGGCCCGGACATCGTATCCCGCGGCTTCGTTTACGTCAAGGAGGCCGAGGCGCTGATGGAGGAGCTGCGTACCATTTCGCAGATGGCGCTCGACCGCTGCTCGATCGAGAACCGCCGCGACTGGAACAGCCTGAAATCCGCTATCAAGGGCGATGTCAGCGACTATCTGTTCAAAAAGACCAAGCGCAGCCCGATGGTGCTGCCGATCATCATGGAAATTTAACGGCATAAGAAAAGACACCGAATTTTTTCGGTGTCTTTTTTCATATGCGCCTTTTATCAGAGTGGAGAGTTGAGAGTGGAGAGAACGTGATGATTTGCCACTGGCAGTTCCTCTCCACTCTTCACTCTCCAATCTCCACTCTATACATCAGCCTTTGTACATACCGATCTTGCACAGCTCTTTGATCATGTCCGGCACGGTCTGTCCGGCGATTTCGAGGCGCTCGGCGGCGCCGGGATTCTCCTCGGAGAACGTATCCCATGCGGTGACAAGATGACCGGTCGGCTCGAGGCCATACTTCTTCAGCAGCGGCACGAAACGCTTGGCGGTTTCGCTGTAAATGGACAGCACCTTGTATTTCTGTACGAAAAGCTCCTCCTCGGTGGTGAGCGAGCCGATGGCGAATGCGGAAAGGCCGTCCTGATACAGCAGTTCGCCGTAGCCGTCGAGGATCATGGTGAGCTGCTTTTTCGTCATGCCGTCGAGGTACCAGACTTCGTCGCTCTCGGCATCCGGATGGATGGCGAGGAACAGCGGCTCGTCCAGCTCGGCGTAGAACGAATGGACAAAGTCGGCCAGCTTGTCAAAGCTGAGATTTGCGGTGATGGAATTGCCGTCGAGCTCATACTGCTCGGCCAGCTTTTCGGGGAACGGGATAGTCACGCCTGCGGCGGTCTGAAACATGGCAAAATACTCCTTATTATATAATGTATAGATTGTGCGGTGCTGCTGTTATAGCCGGATGCTGATCTCGCCGGAGGAAAGGGCGGTCACCTGTCCGTCGGCGGTACGCACCAGCAGATGCGCGTTCTCGTCCAGTCCGATGCACTGCGCCTCATAGCGGCCTGCCGGGCTGACAACGGTAACGGGTCTGTCGATGCAGCACAGGCGTTCGCGGTACTGCGCGAGCAGCTCGGACTCACGGCCCTGTTCGAGCAGCGTGTACACATCCTCGAAGTGGTTGAGGATGGCGGCGGCCAGTGCGGCGCGGCGCGGCGGCGCGCCGAAGTCGCTGAGCGCACCGGCGACAGCCTTGACCTCCTCGGGCCAGGCGGGATTGGGCCGCAGATTGATGCCGATGCCGACCACGAGCGAGCTGACCGTGCCGGATTCGCCCTCGATGGTCGCCTCGGTGAGGATGCCGCACAGCTTGCGGCCGTTCATCAGTACATCGTTCACCCACTTGATCTGCGGCGTGAAGCCGGCCGTCTGCTCGATGGCGCGCACGACCGCGATGGCGGCGGAGATGGTGACGAACGACAGGTGCGACAGCGGCAGCGTCGGGTGCAGCAGGATGCTCATGTACACGCCGGTGTCCGCCGGGGAAACGAACGTGCGCCCGAGCCGTCCGCGGCCGCCGGTCTGCGCCTCCGCCAGCAGCGTGAAGCCGTGTTTCCGGCCGAGATACTGCTGCTTCATCGTCGTGTTGGACGAAACGAGCTCGGGCTCGACCAAAATCTCCCGCCCGATAGCTGCGGTATCGAGCAGCGCAGTGATACCGGCGGCGGTCAGGCTGTCATCATCGGAGGCAAGGCGGTAGCCCTCGCCGGGTACGGCATCGATGGCAAGCCCGCTCTCACGCAGGGCGGCAATGGCCTTGTGCACCGCCGCGCGGGATACGCCCAGCTGCTCGGCCAGCATTCCGCCCGAAAGGCGCGTGCCGCGTGCCTGTTCGAGCGCCTGCAAAACGGCATCTTTTACGGTCAATTCGATCATCTCCACAATAAAGGTTGCTGTTTTCTATTGTAAACGAAAAAATAAGATAGTACAATACCATAAGAGAAAACAATGGGCGGTACGGCGGAAAATCTGTGCCGCGATGGAGGAAAACGACTTGAAAACAAGACAGGAGATACTCACCGCACTGGCGCATTCCGGCGACGACCGGCTGCTGCTGGCAGGACTGCTCGACAAGGAGCAGACCTGCGATGCGCGCGGCTATTTGACCCATACCAAGTTCCTTGACCTCAAGCAGCGGGCGCTGTGCGGCGATGCGGTGCGCCTTGCCGGTGCGGCCGGACACGCCTTGTTCTGGGGCGGCTACGAGGATGCGGAACGCGGTCTTTACCTGTTCTATCCGGATTATATGGATGCGGAAAGTGCAAGGCTGTCCGCGCCGCTGGCACTGCTGCGTGCACACAAGCGCAGGGAGGATACGCTCACGCACCGCGATTATCTCGGCTCGTTGATGGGACTTCAAATCGACCGCTCGGTGGTCGGTGACATCCTCGTCCACGAGGAGGGCGCGGACATTATCGTGCTCGAGGACATGGCGGAGTTCATCCTGATGCACTTTTCCAAGGCAGGTCGCAAGCAGCTTTCGCTCACCCGCGAGGAGCTGACCGACCTGCGGCACGCCGCAACGGAGGAAAAGCGCGGCACGGGCTCGGTGGCCTCGCCGCGGCTGGACAGTGTGGCCGCGATCATTTTTGGCCTGCCGCGCAAGGATGCACAGGCGCGCATCGAGAAAGGGCTGGTGTTCGTCAACAACGCGCCGTGCCTCAAGCCGGAACACCAGATAAACGAGGGCGACCGCCTGACCGTGCGCGGCGTGGGCCGTGCCCGCGTGGAGAGCTTCGGCGGCACGAGCAGAAAAGGAAGGTTGTTCCTGCAATATGTCCGAAATGCATGAAGAACGGTCAAAATTGTCTATTGAATGTCGGTTGTCAAGGCTGTTCGTGTATGTTATACTTAAAGCAATATCAAACAATTAAAGCTGCGGCGCTTTACGGAAATTTTGTGTCCTGATGTTGTTGCGATTTTTTGCAATACATTTGTATTGCTGCAAAACCGCGCCTAATCAGTACGCAAAATTTATTCGTAAATCGCTCTTGTTCAATTATTTGATATTGCTTGAGCTCATACAAGGAGTGTATCTTATGAAAAAACGCTTGCTATCTGCTATCCTGTGCGCGGCCATGCTGGCCTCGATGATCCCGGCGGCGTTCGCCTCGGACATCGACGGGCACTGGAGCAAAACCTATATCGAATATCTGGACAAGGAGAACGTCATCAATCCGAGTGCGACTACGGGCAAATACGAGCCGGAGCGCAGCGTTACCCGTGCAGAGTTCATGCGTTACATCAACCGCGCGTTCCACTTCACCGAAATGGCGAACATCTCCTACACCGATGTGCAGTCCAACTCGTGGTACTATGATACGGTACGCATCGCGGAGCGCTACGGCTACATCAACGGCACGGGCAATGGCAAGATGAACCCGGAGGGCTATGTCACCCGTGAGCAGGCGGCGACCATCCTCGGCCGGCTGTACAAGGTGAACCCGGGCACGATCACGCCGGCGAGCCTGACCTTCACCGATAAGAATGCGGTGGCGGCATGGTCAGCGGGCTATGTCAAGGCTGCGGTGGACAAGGGCATCATCACCGGCTACACGGACGGCAGCTTCAAGCCGCAGCGCGTGATCAATCGCGGCGAGCTGGCGAAGATCCTGTATTTTTACCTCGGAACGTCGCTGTCCACGGCGGGCAAGGCGTACAACATTGCGGATATGAAGACCGATACCGCAAATGTGACCATTTCGGAGAGCTGCACGCTGTCCGATGCGACCATCACCGGTGACCTGTATCTGACCGAGGGCCTCGGCTCGGGCGCGGTGACACTGATGAATGTATACGTTCGCGGCACGATCATCGTTGCGGGCGGCACGGTAACAATGACGAATACCAGAAGCGACCACATCGTTGTGTCGTCACCGATGGGGCGCCTGCTGCAGGTTACTGCGGCGGGCGCTGCTCGTTTTGACAGCACGGAAGTCCGCAGTACGGCGGTGCTGTACGAAAAGAGCCTGACAACGGCCGGATATGACGGCTTCTCGAATGTCGCCACCAACGGCGGCAGCAAGGTGTCGCTGACGCTGGATGCCGACATCAGCGACCTGACGGTGGACACCGAATCCACCATCACCACCACCGCGAACGCGACCATTTACCGGCTGGAGGCGAATAAGCCCGCTTCGGTAACGGGCTACGGCTCGGTCTATCAGGCGGACATCAAGAGCAGCGGCGTGAGTTTTGCCAGCAGCGTTGATGTGACAGGCTATACGATGGCGAACGGCGTGAGCGCAACGCTCGGCGGACAGACGGTTTCCGGCACTGTGGCGGCAGGTGTCGCGCCGGAGAGCATCAAGGTGGATTTACAGGACACCGCCGCGCTCGGCAAGAGCGTTGCCGTCACCGTGCCGAACAAGGCCAAGGTGGAGAGCATCACCAATAACGGTACGGTGCTGACAGCGGGCACGGATTACGCGCAGACCGCGACCGGCGCGGAGATTTACGCCGCGTATCTCACCAGACTGGCGCGCGGCAGCTATAAGCTGAACCTCAAGCTGTCGGACGGCAAAACGGCCGTCATTGCCGTCACCGTTGCAGATGCTTCGGTGAGCGAAAACGTGCAGAGCGCCAGCTTTGACCGCTACTACAAGTCCGAGGATTTCGCGGATGTGAAAATGAAGCTGTCCGGCGCCAATGTTGCGGACGATGTGCGCGATGTAGTGCTCGGCCTGACGAGCATCGACTACACGTTCGATGCAGCGACACGCTCGGTCATCCTGCCGCGCGGTACGCTGACCGGACTGCGGGCGGGCAGCTACACCGTCACCGCCGAGCTGAAAAACGGCAAGAGCGAGTCGCTCACGCTGACAGTCAGCGACAGCACGCCGTCGAGCGTGGATTTCTTCGCAGCGGAGTACAACACGTTTACACCGAGTGAGCCTAAGTTCACGCTGCCGCTGACACGCACGAGTGTCAAGAGTGTGACGGTAAACGGCGATACGCTCACGGCGGGCAAGGATTACACGACCGGAAAGGAAACGCTGACTCTGAAAAAGGCAGCGCTCGAGAAATACCGCAAGGATGGTTCTCTCGTGGAGTACACCGTCACGCTGAACGACGATGAGGTGTATCTCCTTATTATCGATTACGTCAAGCGGGCGTAACGGCATAAGAAAAGGACTTGAAGCGCTGCTTCAAGTCCTTTTTTGCTGTTTTATCGTTCGCACTTCCAGAAATACGCCGAATAGGGAGGCAGCTCGCTGCCGCCGCCGAAGTCGTGCGCTTCGCCGGTGATGAGATCGACCGCGCGGCCGCACCGCGCATCAAAATGTGCATGATAGGGATTCTCGTCGATGTTGACCGCCACGAGTACCCGTTCGCCGTCTGCCTCGCGCTCCCAGATGCACTGCTTGTTGGTGAGCACGAGCTGCCGGAAGCCGCCGAAGCAAAGGGCGCGGCTCTCGCGGTGCGCCTTGGCCAGCGCGGTGATCCATTCGGTGAGGTTGTTCTCGAGCGGCTGCTCGAACGAGGGACGGAGCGCATCATCGCCGTCCTGCTTTTTGCCCTCCGCACCCCATTCACTGCCGTAGTAGATGCACGGGATGCCCGGCATACCGAACAGCAGCGCGTAAATGAGCGGCAGGTGCGCCGGATTTTGCAGGATGGAGGCCACGCGGGTCACATCGTGGTTATCCACGAACGAAAGCAGGTGCTTTCCCTTGTACAGAGTCCAGTTCTCCGGGCCGAACTGCCGCAGCAGCGAATGCGTGATTTCGAACAGATTGCAGCTGTTCATCGAGGAATACAGGCCCTTGTAGCACTCATAGTTGGTGCAGGAGTGCAGCATCCCGTCACCGACGAACTGGTTGTAGTCGCCGTGGAGCAGCTCACCGACAAGGAAGAAGTCGGGCGCGAGCGAGTCGCAGAAGCCGCGCAGAGCGCGGATGAAATCCTTGTCGAGGCAGTAAGCGACATCCAGCCGCAGGCCGTCGATGCCGAATTCGTCCTTCCACTGGCGGATGCAGTCGAAGATATGGCGCTGCACATCCGGATGGCGCAGATTGAGCTTGACGAGCTCGTAATGGCCCTCCCAGCCCTCGTACCAGAAGCCGTCGTTGTAATTGGAGTTGCCGTCAAAAGAGATGTGGAACCAGTCCTTGTAGGGCGAATCCCATTTTTTCTCCTGCACATCCCGGAATGCCCAGAAGCCGCGGCCGACATGGTTGAACACGCCGTCCAGCACCACGCGGATACCGTGCTCATGCAGCGTTTTGCACACGGCGGCGAAATCCTCGTTTGTGCCGAGGCGACAGTCCACGCGGCGGAAATCGCGGGTGTCATAGCCGTGGCTGTCGGATTCAAAAACAGGGGAGAAGTACACGGCATTACAGCCGAGCGATGCGATATGCTCCGCCCAGTCGGCCGCCTTGCGGATGCGCGGCACGGTCACGCCGTCATTCACGCGCGGTGCGCCGCAGAAGCCGATGGGATAGATCTGATAGAATACACTTTCATAAGCCCACATAGATGATTCTCCTTTACAGCGGGTGATATTCTTAGTATAATAAAAATATACAAGAAAAGCAAGCAAAAACTGATAAGAATTATGCAGAATGGTCAAATGGCATTGAACGGTGAAAAGTATCGCGGTAAGCTGGAAAAAATACTTGCAATCCCGTGTCCTGTGTGCTATTATATTTCAGTAACAATGAACACGGGCATTCCTCTGCTCATTTATGGGTTTGCGATGCGGCAAGAATGTCTAAGACGAAAGGAAGACTAAAAAATGGATCTCGTTAAAGTCCTGTCCGAGCAGCAGCTCAAGAGCGATCTGCCCACTCTGAAGATCGGCGACACCGTTAAGGTTCACGCAAAGATCAAGGAGGGCAACCGCGAGCGTATTCAGGTATTCGAAGGCATCATCATTGCTAAGAAGCACGCTGGTGTTAACCAGACTGTTACCGTTCGCCGCATTTCCTACGGCGTAGGCGTAGAGAAGACCTTCCCGGTACATTCCCCGAACGTTGCTAAGTTCGAGGTTGTCCGCAACGGTAAGGTTCGCCGCGCTAAGCTGTACTACCTGCGCGGCCGCGTAGGCAAGGCTGCCAAGATCGCAGAGAAGATCTGATTCTCAACCGAACACAGAAACGGGGAGTAGTGATACTCTCCGTTTTTTGTATTCTCCTGTGGATACAGGTTTTGGTTTTTCTTGCGTATACAGCCCGCAGCCGCTATAATATATAGTGTATGCTTATATGCTATCTTTGGATGGAGGAAATCATAATGCAGCAGAGTGAAAATAAGAAAAGCGAGGGCCGTTTCTCCAGCGAGCTGTTCAGCTGGGGAGAATCCCTGATGGCGGTCCTGATTTTTTTTGTTGTGGTATTCACGTTCATCGTGCGTTTGATCGGCGTTGACGGCTCGAGTATGTATCCCACGCTCGAGGATCACAGCATCATGCTGGTGAGCAATCTGGCGTATACGCCGGAGCGCGGCGACGTTGTCGTACTCCGCAAGGAGGGCTTCTATCGCGATCAGCCGATCGTCAAGCGCATCATCGCGACCGGCGGCGACACGGTGGACATCGATCCCGTCACGGGCGATGTCATCGTCAACGGCGAAACGCTCGATGAGCCCTATATCAACGAAATGATCGACACGATCGAACACATGGGCGACCTGACCTATCCGCAGACCGTACCGGAGGGCTGCGTATTCGTCATGGGCGACAACCGCAACGCCTCGACCGACAGCCGCGACAGCCGCCTCGGCATGGTGGATGAACGCTATATCCTCGGCCATGTGCTGAGCGTCGTGTTCCCGATCAGTGATTTTGGAACGGTGAAGTAATATGAACATTCAATGGTATCCCGGACATATGACAAAGACCCGCCGACAGATGGCGGAGTATATCAAGCAGGTGGATGCAGTCTGCGAGGTCGTGGATGCACGCATCCCGCAGGTATCGCGCAACCCGGATATGGATGAGATCGCAGCGGGCAAGCCGCGCATGATGATCCTCAACCGTATCGACCTTGCCGACCCGAACATGACGGCTGTGTGGGCGAAGCATTTCCGTGAACAGGGCATGGCCGTTATCCAGACCGACAGCCGCAGCGGCGCGGGCACACAGGCGTTCTCGAATGCCGTGCGTACGCTGCTGGCGGATAAAATCGCACAGTGGAACGAAAAGGGCCTTGTCGGCAAGGCTGTCCGCGTGATGGTCGTCGGCATCCCGAATGTGGGAAAATCCACGTTCATCAACCGTATTTTGGGTCGAAAATCCGCGAAAGCGGCCGATCGTCCGGGCGTAACGCGCGGCAGCCAGTGGTTCCGCGTGGACAGCGGCATCGACCTGCTGGATACGCCGGGCATCCTGTGGCCTAAGTTCGACGATGAGCGCGTGGGCATCCTGCTGGCGTGTACCGGCGCCATCAAGGATGATATTCTCGATGTGGAAACGCTCGGCTGCAAGCTGATGGAGCTGCTCGCCGAACAGGCGCCGCAGACCATCATCGACCGCTACAACATCGCCATTCCCGAGGAGGAATGCGATTTTCTCGGTTATGAGCTGCTCCAGCAGGCAGGCAGACGGCGTGGCTTCCTGCTGCGCGGCGGCGAGATCGACACCGAGCGCATGGCGCGCATCCTGCTCGACGAGTTCCGCGGCGGTGTGCTGGGCCGCATCACGCTCGAGAAGCCGGAAAAATAACGTATATCGCAGGGGCGGACAGCTTTGTTCGCCCTCTGTGCAGTTTTAGGAGAATGGGCATGACTTGGGAATATGAAGAAAAAGCATGGGCGAGCGGATACGGCGCGGTGTGCGGCGTGGACGAGGCCGGACGAGGCCCGGTCGCGGGCCCGGTGTGCGCGGCGGCGGTCATCCTGCCGGCGGGCATCGTCATTGAGGGTCTGAACGACTCGAAAAAGCTCAGTGAGAAAAAAAGAGAAAAGCTGTTCGACGAGATCACCGAAAACGCGCTCGCGTGGTCGGTTTCGCTCGTGGACGAGCGGGTCATCGACGAGATCAACATTTTGCAGGCAACCTACCGGGCGATGAAGCAGGCCGTGGACGGCCTGACCCGTCCGGCGGACTTCGTGTATGTGGACGGCAATCGTTCGCAGGGCCTCGAGCTGCCGCACGAGTGCGTGGTGTCCGGCGATGCAAAGATACCGTCGGTCGCGGCGGCCTCCATCATCGCCAAGGTAACACGAGATCGTCTGATGCGCCGGTTCGCGGAGCAGTACCCGCAGTACGGCTTTGAGAAGCACAAGGGCTACGAAACCAAAGCGCACGATGAAGCACTGCTCGCGCACGGCCCGTGTCCCATCCACCGGATGACGTTTTTGAAGAAATTCTACGAAAAGCATCCGGAAGCACCGCGATGAAGGGTGCATGGGGAGAAAAAGCGGCGCGGCAGTACCTTGAAGCGCACGGCTGGCATACGGTGACGGTCAATTTCCGCACCCGGTTCGGAGAGATTGACATTATCGCGGAGAATGAGAAATATCTTATCTTTGCGGAGGTCAAAACGCGCAAAAACGCGCGGTACGGCGCGGCCTGTGAGGCGGTAACACCGGCAAAGCAGGCGAAGCTCATCGCGGCAGCCGAGGCGTGGCTTCAGGAAAGCCCGACCGAAAAGCAGCCGCGCTTTGACGTGATCGAGGTCTACGGCGAGGAGGGCGCGCCGGTGCCGCCGCGCATCAACCATCTGGAAAACGCCTTTGGAGGGTGAGCATGAAACTGTTTGATCTGCACTGCGATACCATCTATGAGTGCTGCGAAACCGGAAAGCACCTGCGGGAGAACGACCTGCATATCAACTATGCAGCCGCGCGGCAGTATCAGCCGTATGTGCAGTTTTTCGCACTGTTCTGCGGCGCAAGACAGCCGTATTCGCCGGAAACGCGCAAGTGCCTGCTCGATACGCCCGCAGACGAGCGGTTCGGCCGGATGCTGGAAACGGCCAGGCGGGAGTTCGCCGCCAACGCCGACTGGCTGACGTTCTGCCGCTCGGCGGCGGACATCCGCGCGGCGGTGGAGGCCGGAAAGGCGGCGGCGCTCCTCTCCATCGAGGGCGCGGAGCTGCTCCCGGACCGCCCGGATGCGCTCGATCATGCTTACGAGGTCGGTGTACGGCTCATCACGCTGACATGGAATTACCGCAGCCGCTTTGGCTGCTCGTCCGCCATCGACCAGAACGAGGGCCTGACCGAGCGCGGAAAACAGCTCGTGCGCGACTGCGATGCGAAAGGCATCCTCGTGGATGTTTCCCATCTGTCCGACCGCGGCTTCTGGGATGTCTGCGAAACGACCGACCGCCCGTTCGTCGCGACACACAGCGATTCGCGGGCGCTGTGCCGCAACTCGCGCAACCTGACCGACGAGCAGTTTGCGGAGATTGCAAACCGAAAGGGACTGGTGGGCGTCAATCTGTACACGCCGTTCCTTGTGCGGCAGAGTGACTCGGTGCTCGACGATGCCATCGACCACATCGAGCGGTTCATCGGGATGTACGGCGAGAAGATCGTGGCGCTCGGCTGTGACTTTGACGGCTGTGATACACTGCCTGTCGGCATTGACGGGCTGGCCGATATGTACCGCCTTGCCGACCGGATGTTGTCACTCGGCTACAAAGAGGAAACCGTGAACGGGCTGTTTTATGACAACGCTTTCGCGTTTATGCAGAAAATGTTGTGATACGGCGGTGGAATTTCAACGGAATTACCTATTGCCCTATCATACGCATTTGCTATACAATAATAGTGTATTGCAATATGGTGCAGAGCACCGCAATATTACTGTGACCCCAGTATATAAGGCAACACCGCACAATTAAAGCGGCGGTGCTTTGCGGAAATTTGGTGCCCTGACTTTGGCTTCGGTTCCTTGCGCGAGTTCCGTCCGCGCTGCCGAAGTTTCACGGTAATACATCAAGTATTACCGTGAAACTGCGCCTCGTCAGTACGCAAAATTTACTCGCAAATCACTCTTGTTCAATTATGCGGTATAGCCATAAAACCACTTCGGAGGTTGTAAAAATATGGATTATGTAAGCACAAGAAACAAGGAGCGCAAGGTTTCTGCGGCATACGCCATCGCCAACGGCATCGCGCCGGACGGCGGTCTGTACTGTCCGACCGCGTTCCCCGCGCTTACCGAGGCGGACTGGAAAACGCTCGCGGAGAGCGATTACAAGGGCCGCTCGGCGCTCATCCTCGGCAAGTTCCTGACCGACTTCACGGCGGAGGAGCTCGCGGATTTTGCCGCAAAGGCCTACGCGGACGAAAAGTTCGGCGGCGCGGACACCGCTCCGGTGGTAAAGCTCAGCGAGGGCAAAAACCTGCTCGAGCTGTGGCACGGCCCGACCTGCGCGTTCAAGGATATGGCGCTCCAGATGCTCCCGCACCTGCTGACCGCATCTCTGCGTAAGACCGGCGAAACCCGCACCGCATGCATTCTGGTGGCGACTTCGGGCGACACCGGCAAAGCCGCGCTCGACGGCTTCCACGATGTGCCGGGCACCAAGATCATGGTGTACTACCCGGTAGACGGTGTTTCTCCGATGCAGAAGCTCCAAATGGCAACGCAGGAGGGCAAGAACGTTGAGGTCGTAGCCATCCACGGCAACTTTGACGATGCCCAGAGCGCGGTAAAGCGCATCTTCACCGATGAGGACACCCGCGCAGCGCTCGACAAGGACGGCATGATGCTGTCCTCCGCGAACTCCATCAACTGGGGCCGTCTGGCGCCGCAGATCGCGTACTATGTTTCTGCGTACTGCGATATGGTCAAGGCCGGCACCATTCAGCAGGGCGACAAGATCAACGTCTGCGTGCCGACGGGCAACTTCGGCAACATCCTTGCCGCGTACATCGCCAAGAAGATGGGTCTGCCGGTGAACAAGTTCATCTGTGCATCCAACCGCAACAACGTGCTGACCGACTTCTTTAAGAAGAACGGCGAGTACGACCGCAACCGTGATTTCTTCACCACCACCTCGCCGTCGATGGACATCCTCATTTCGTCCAACCTCGAGCGCCTGCTGTTCTTCGCATCCGACTTCAACGACAAGATGGTCGCAGAACTGATGGGCAAGCTGAACACCGAGGGCAGCTACAAGGTAGCCGCAGACGTATTCGCCAAGATCGAGGCTGAGTTTGATGCAGGCTGCTGCGATGACAGCCACGCGGCGGAAACTATCCACAAGCTGTGGACAGATGAGCACTACCTGTGCGATACGCACACCGCAGTCGCAGTCCGCGTATACGAGGACTATCGCGCACGCACCGGCGATGAAACACCGACCGTTATCGCCTCCACCGCATCGCCGTTCAAGTTCTGCCGCTCCGTTATCGAGGCGCTCGGCGGCACGCTCGAAAAGGACGATGTGACCCAGCTCGATGTGCTCACCAAGCTGACGGGTGTACCGGCACCCGCACCGCTCGCGGCTCTCGCGGGCAAGACACCGCGCTTTGACCGCGTGGTAGACAAGACCGACATCCTCTCGACGGTCGGCCTGCTCAAGGATCTGTAATGGCGCTCTATACGCTGGCCGATCTGCACCTTGCCACCGATGTGGCCAAGCCGATGGATATTTTCGGCGGCCGGTGGCAGGGGCACACGGAGAAGATCATCAAAAACTGGCGTGCGCTCGTTGCGCCGGAGGACACCATTGTTTTGGGCGGGGATATTTCGTGGGGCATCAGCCTTGCGGAGGCAAAGGGCGATTTTGCCCTCATCGACTCGCTCCCGGGCAGAAAGATCATAGTAAAGGGCAACCATGATCTTTGGTGGGAAACTGCATCCAAAATGCATCGCTTTTTGGATGAAAACGGGTTTACGACCATTGATTTTCTGCATAACAACTGTTTTTTCTACGAAAACACCGCACTGTGCGGCACGCGCGGCTGGCCGTTCGAGGAGGACTTCGCCGACCCGCATAACGAGAAGATCTTCAAGCGCGAGCTGCTGCGGCTGGAGGCATCCTTGAAGCTCGGCGCGGCAAAGGAGCCGGAGGAGATCCTCTGCTTCCTGCACTATCCGCCGCTCTACGCCTCCTATCGCTGCGGCGAGATCATCGAGCTGCTGCACAAATACGGCGTCAAGCGCTGTATTTACGGCCATTTGCATGGAAAAAGCCTGAGCCACGCCGTAACAGGCGAGCATGAGGGCATCGAGTGGCGGCTCGTATCCGGGGATTTCGTAGATTTTATTCCGATTTTTCTAAAAAAATAGAAAAAACTATGGAAATTGCGGAAATAATCTGGTAGAATGATTTAGATACAATCGAAAGTAAGTAAGGAGATTGGCAACAATGGAACTGAAAAACACTGAAAAGCAGGAGCACAGCATCGTTGCTCTGACTATCGAGATCACCAAGGCTGAGTTTGAAGCAGCTAAGGACAAGGCTTTCAAGAAGACCGGCAAGAACATCACCGTTCCGGGCTTCCGCAAGGGCAAGGCACCGCGCAAGATGATCGAGAAGCTGTACGGCGAAGGCGTATTCTTTGAAGAAGCATTCAATATCGTTTATCCCGAGGCTATGGAGATGGCTGTCGAGAAGTCCGGCATCAAGCCGGTAGGCCGTGCAGACGTTGATCTGGGCGACCCGGCAGAAGAGGGCGGCCTGACCATCATCGCCAAGGTACCGGTTGAGCCGGAAGTTGAGCTTGGCGAGTACAAGGGCATCGAGGTGGAAAAGGAGACCGTTAAGGTTCTGGCTGCCGACGTTAAGGCTGAGCTGAACCGCATGGCACAGCGCAATGCCCGCACCGAAACCGTTGACCGCAAGGCCAAGAAGAACGACACCGTTGACATCGACTTCGAGGGCTTCGTAGACGGCGTTGCATTCGAGGGCGGCAAGGCTGAGCACCACGAGCTGACTCTGGGCTCCGGCGCGTTCATCCCGGGCTTTGAGGATCAGCTGATCGGCTGCAAGGCCGGCGACGAGAAGGACGTAGTCGTTACCTTCCCTGAGGAGTACCACGCAGCAGAGCTGGCCGGCAAGGAAGCTACCTTCAAGTGCAAGGTACACAAGGTTGAGGAAACCATCCTGCCGGAGATCGACGACGAGTTCGCAAAGGACGTTTCCGACACCTGCGAAACCCTCGACGACCTGAAGAAGGAGATCACCGAGCGCCTGAAGGCAGAGCGTCAGGAAGCTGCTGACACCGCTTTCGAGGAGAAGGTTCTGGACGTTGTTCTCGAGGGCATGAAGGCTGACATCCCGGAGGCTATGATCGATGCTCAGGTTGACACCATCGTTCAGGACTTCGGCTACCGCCTCCAGATGCAGGGCATGGGCCTTGAGCAGTACCTCAAGATGACCGGCACCGAGGTCGGCGCTTTCCGTGCAATGTTCAAGGATCAGGCTGAGCGTCAGGTCAAGACCCGTCTGGCACTCCAGAAGGTCGTTGAGCTTGAGGGCATTACCGTTTCCGACACGGAACTCGACGAGGAATATGCTAAGATGGCAGAGCAGTACAAGATGGACGTTGAGAAGATCAAGTCCCTTGTTTCCAAGGAAGCTCTGGAGGGCGATCTGAAGATCTCGAACGCGCTCGAGTTCATCAAGAAGAACGCCAAGGTCAAGAAGGCTGCCAAGAAGAAGGCTGCTGACGAGGCCGCAGAGGATGCAGAGTAATCTCTGAGCCGCTGCATAAAGCGCGCACACAAACGCAGATCAGCGGCAACGCTGGTTCATAAGAAAAGCGCGGGCAACGCTCGCGCTTTTTCACCTATAATCGAGGAGGACAAAAACTGCGGTTTTTCGCAGCCGTTCCGCCTTGCTGAAAGGAGTTTTCCCAAGTGAGTTTAGTCCCTATGGTCGTAGAGCAGACCGGCCGCGGCGAGCGTTCGTTCGACATCTACTCTCGTCTGCTGAATGACCGCATTGTTATGCTGTGCGATGAGGTAAACGACACGACCGCTTCTCTGGTCGTTGCACAGCTGCTGTATCTGGAGGCACAGGACCCGGATAAGGACATTTCGCTGTATATCAACAGCCCCGGCGGTTCTGTTACCGCAGGTATGGCGATCTACGACACCATGAACTATATCAAGTGCGATGTTTCGACCATCTGCATCGGTATGGCAGCCTCCATGGGCGCATTCCTGCTGTCCTCGGGCGCAAAGGGCAAGCGCTACGCACTGCCGAACGCCGAGATCATGATCCACCAGCCGTCCGCCGGTACGCAGGGCCAGATCACCGATATGGCGATCCACCTGAAGCGCCTCGAGATCATCAAGAAGCGCATGACCCGCATCCTGGCCGAAAACACCGGCAAGCCGGAAGAGGTCGTCCACAATGACTGCGAGCGTGATAACTTCATGACCGCAGACGAGGCTGTCGAGTACGGCCTGATCGACAAGGTATTCGATAAGCACTGATAACTTTTCTTTGGAGTACAGAGGTGGCATATGCCGAATTTTGATGATGGAAAAGAACTGAAATGCTCGTTCTGCGGCAAACCGCAGAGCCGCGTCCGCAAGCTGATCGCAGGCCCGAACGTGTATATCTGCGATGAATGCATCGGCGTGTGTACGACCATTTTGGATGATGAGCTCGATCTGATGCCGGAGTACGAGCCGCAGAGCCATGCGCTCGAAAAGCCGGAGCATCTGCCGACCCCGCAGGAGCTCAAAAAAGTGCTCGACGAGTACGTTATCGGGCAGGACCGCGCCAAGATCGCGCTGTCCGTTGCGGTCTACAACCACTACAAGCGCATCTACCATCCGGAAACCGAGGTGGAGCTGCAAAAGTCCAACATCCTGATGCTGGGCCCGTCCGGTTCGGGCAAGACCCTGCTCGCGCAGACGCTTGCCAAGACCCTGCAGGTGCCCTTTGCCATCGCGGATGCGACCACGCTGACCGAGGCCGGTTATGTCGGTGAGGATGTCGAGAATATCCTGCTGCGCCTGATACAGGCGGCAGACTTTGATGTGGAGCTGGCCGAGCACGGCATCATCTACGTTGACGAGATCGACAAGATCGCCCGCAAGAGCGAAAATCCGTCCATCACCCGTGATGTTTCGGGCGAGGGCGTGCAGCAGGCACTGCTCAAGATGCTCGAGGGTACGGTTGCCAACGTGCCGCCGCAGGGCGGCCGCAAGCATCCGCATCAGGAGTTCATCCAGATCGACACGACCAATATCCTGTTCATTTGCGGCGGTGCGTTCGATGGTATCGAGGGTATCATTCAGAAGCGCACCGGTAAGCAGGGTATGGGCTTTGGTTCCGAGGTAAAGGGCAAGGAGGACGAACAGACCGATCGTCTGCTGGCCAAGATCGAGCCGCACGACCTGATGAAGTTCGGCCTGATCCCCGAGCTCATCGGCCGTCTGCCGGCCATCGTTTCGCTCGATACGCTGGATAAGGACGCACTCGTCCGCATCCTGCAGGAGCCCAAGAACGCGCTGGTCAAGCAGTACGAAACGCTGTTCGCGATGGACGGCGTAGAGCTGAAGTTCCAGCCGGAGGCGCTGGAGCGTGTGGCTGAGGTCGCACTCGAGCGCAAGACCGGCGCGCGCGGCCTGCGCGGCGTGCTGGAGAACGTGATGACCGACATCATGTTCCGCATCCCGTCGGACAAAACCGTCTGCCGCGTGGAGATCACGCCGGGCGTTGTGGACGGCACGGGCGAACCGGTCGTCGAGCACGGCGAGCGCACGGCAGCCCCGGCGGAAAAGAAGCCGCCGAAAAAGACATCGCGCAAAAAGCCGACCAGAAGCGCATAACATTTTCGCTGATGAAACCAAATACGGGCGGGGACGAGGTTCCCGCCCGTATTTTGCACTTTTCGTGCGGTATCGGCTTTACAAATGGCTCGAAATGTACTATACTGAGCCTATTAGGCAATTTCCCGTACAAGGAGAAACAAACATATGACAGAAATCCAAGGAATCGCTCTCAGCCGCCTGCCGGTGCTGCCGCTGCGCGGGCTGACGGCGTTCCCTAATATGATCGTCCACTTTGATGTGGGCCGCCTGCTCTCCATCCGTGCGCTGGAGGCGGCGATGAAAAACGGTCAGACCATCTTTCTGACCGCACAGCGCGAGCTCAAGACCGATACGCCTTCGCCGAGCGACCTGTATCAGATCGGCACCATCTGCCAGATCCGTCAGATCCTGCGCCTGCCGGGCGACAACATCCGCGTGCTGGTCGAGGGCAAGAGCCGCGCACTCGCGCACAACTTCACGCCCGCCGAAAAGGACGAGGACTGTATGTACGCCGAGGTCGAGGAGCTCGAGGACTACGTTTACGGCGTGACGGAGCGCCGCGCGCAGGCACTCGTCCGCACCGCACAGGAGCGCTTCAGCGAGTATGCACAGTATGCCTCGCGTCTGTCGCCCGATGTGGAGCTGACCGTTGCCGAGGGCGGCGACCCGGGCTATCTGGCCGACTACATCGCGCAGAACATCCCGGTCGAGGTAGCAGCCAAGCAGGAGATCCTGGAGGAGCTCGGCATTACCCGCCGACTTGTCATGGTCATCCGTATGCTGGGCGAGGAAACCGAAGTCCTCAAGATCGAAAATGAGATTCAGGACGAGCTCAAGACCCAGATCGACAAGAACCAGAAGGAATACTACCTGCGGGAGCAGATCAAAGTCATCCAGACCGAGCTGGGCGAGCAGGATGCGGCCGCAGAGGCGGAAAGCTACCGCACGCGCGTGCTCGAGCTCAAGCTGCCCAAGGAGTGCGAGGACAAGCTCATCCGCGAGGTGGACCGCCTTGCCAAGCTGAGCGGCTCGACGGCGGAGCAGGGTGTCGTGCGTACTTATCTGGATACCGTGCTCGACCTGCCGTGGAACAGGAAGAGCGAGGAGCGCCACGACCTTGCGGAGGCACAGGCCATCCTCGACCGCGACCACTACGGCATGGAAAAGGTCAAGGAACGCATTATGGAGTTCCTTGCGGTAAAGAGCCTTGCACCCGACCTGAAAGGGCAGGTTTTGTGCCTTGTGGGCCCTCCGGGTGTCGGCAAAACATCTATCGCGAAGTCCGTTGCCGAGGCGATGGGCCGCAATTACACCCGCATGAGCCTCGGCGGCGTGCGTGATGAGGCGGACATCCGCGGCCACCGCAAGACCTACATCGGTGCAATGCCGGGCAGAATCATGGATGCGCTGCGCCGCGCCGGTACGTCCAATCCGCTCATCCTGCTCGACGAGATCGACAAGATGGGCAGCGATTTCCGCGGCGACCCGGCCTCTGCGATGCTGGAGGTGCTCGACACCGAGCAGAACGTGGCATTCCGCGACCATTACATCGAGCTGCCGTTCGACTTGTCCGATGTGGTGTTCCTGACGACTGCGAACGACCTTTCGACCGTGCCGCGCCCGCTGCTCGACCGTATGGAAGTCATCGAGCTGCCGTCCTATACGGCGGAGGAAAAACGCCTGATCGCCCGCCGCCATCTGCTCTCCAAGCAGATGAAAAAGCACGGTCTGGCTGAGGATCAGCTCGTGATTGATGACAAAACGCTGGATTCGGTCATCAGCGGCTACACTCGTGAGGCTGGCGTGCGCCGTCTGGAGCAGGTACTCGCGAAGCTGAGCCGCAAGGCGGCCAAGCATATCGCAGACGGCGGTGAGAGCCTGACGGTTTCGAGTGAAAACCTCGAGAAGCTGCTCGGCAACGCACCGTTCAAGGACGATGTGGTGACGAAGAAGGACGAGGTCGGCATCGTCAACGGCCTTGCGTGGACGAGCGTCGGCGGCGAAATGCTCGAGGTCGAGGTGGCAGTCGTGCCGGGCACCGGCAAGATCGAAGTCACCGGCAACCTCGGCACCGTTATGCAGGAGAGCGCCAAGGCGGCTGTCACGTTCGTGCGCTCGCGCGCGGAGGCGCTGAACATCGACCCGATGTTCTACAAGAACAACGACCTGCATATCCATTTCCCGGAGGCGGCCATTCCCAAGGATGGCCCGTCGGCGGGTGTCACCATCACCACGGCGCTCATTTCGGCGCTGACCGGTGCGCCGGTGCGCCATGAGGTTGCTATGACCGGCGAGGTAACGCTGCGCGGCCGCGTGCTGCCCATCGGCGGTCTGCGCGAAAAGACCATGGCGGCGTACCGCGCGGGCATCAAGACGGTGTGCATCCCCAAGGACAACGAAAGCGACTTGCAGGACATCGTACCGGTGGTGCGCGAGAACATCCATTTCGTGATCGCGGAAACCATGGACACGGTGATGGAAACGGCGATCGACTTTTCGCGCCGTCCCAAGAAGCAGAGAAGAAAGTCCGCGCCGGTAAAGCGTGCGGCGGCGGACACAGCCTCGACAACGGTGGTACAATAATATGGAAATGAACAAACCGAATCTGCACAATGCGGAATTTCTGCGCTCGGCGGTCAAGGAAAGCGATTTCCCGCAGGACCCGCTCCCGCAGATCGTATTTGCGGGCAAATCCAATGTGGGCAAGAGCTCGGTCATCAACAAGCTGCTGAACCGCAAGAACTTTGCGCGTGTCAGCGCCCAGCCGGGCAAGACGATCCATATCAACTACTTTACGATCGATAAGAAGATGTATCTGGTCGATCTGCCGGGCTACGGCTACGCGCGCGTGTCCAAGGCGGAGCAGCAGCGCTGGGGCGCTCTGATGGAAACCTACTTTGCGATGGATCTGCTGACACTGGGCATCCAGATCGTGGATATTCGTCACAAGCCCACCCGCGACGACATGACGATGGCGGAGTGGTTCCGCGCTTCCGGAAAGCCGTGGGTCATCATCGCCAACAAGCTGGATAAGATCAAAAAGAGCCAGCTTGAGGGCAATATCGCGGAAATCCGGCAGACTTTGCTGCTGCCGGAGGAGGTTCCGGTCATCCCGTTCTCGGCTGAGAAGGGCTTCGGCCGGGAGGAAGTGCTCGACCTGATCTTCGCGCACGTTTGCGGAAAGGAAGAGGCATAATGGATTTCTTTCGCCGTTTTATGGCCGGCCGCTACGGCAGCGACCAGCTGAACAACGCCCTGCTGCTGCTCGGCATCGCGCTCATCATCGTGGCGCGCATTCTGGGCTGGTCGTGGATGAATATGTTCATCCTTGCACTGCTGATTTTGTGCTATTTCCGTATGTTTTCGCGCAATATTCAGGCGCGCTATGCGGAAAACGAGAAGTTTATGCGCTGGTGGCGGCCGGTTTCGAACAAGCTGCGCGGTGCATACGGCCGCTTCGCCGACCGCAAAACGCACCGGTACTTCAAGTGCCCGGAGTGCGGTCAGCGCCTGCGCGTGCCCAAGGGCAGAGGCAAAATCATGATAACCTGTCCGCATTGTCACAATAAGTTTGAGCGCAAAAGCTGAAACTGCTGTTGATTACTGTGCAATTTGATAAAGCGCTGTGCATAATTTTTGCACAGCGCTTTTGTTTGTCGTTTTATGGGTAAATTACCAAACAGGACTTGCTTTATTTTGAAAAAGTTGTATAATGAAGATATTAAAATGGAGCGGGGTGAATCCGATGGATATTGATCAGCTGATTGGAAAGTTCTATAACAAGCTGAAAAAGGCAGATATTGCCGGCACACAGGGCAAGGTTGCGGTTCAGTTCAATCTCACCGGTAGGATTACAGGTGTGTTCTACATTGAAATTTTGAACGGTAATCTGTCTGTCATGCCGTATGAGTACATCGACCACGATGCGATCGTTTCCGGTTCGATGACGAATCTGGAAAAGGTGCTCAGCGGCAAGCTGGTTCCGCAGGTCGCGATCGCGGAGGACAAGATCAAGGTCGAGGGCAATGTGGATAAGGTTATCCTACTGACCGAGCTGATGAAGCAGGGTTCCAAAAACTGAATGCTGAAAAGACCCGTCTGTATTCTGGGCGGGTCTTTTGCATAACCTGTGCATGAAAGGAGAGAAAAGTGTGAAGAAATCGCCGAAAAAGCAGAAAAAGTGGAAGATTGTATTGGATATTATCTCGTATTCGCTGTCGGTCATCAGTCTGGGGATGTCGATCGCGGCGTTTGTGATCAGTCTGGTACAGAAAAAAGAGCAGTAAAAGTCGAAAACTTTTGAAAATAATGCTTGACTTTCCCTCCGAGATTTGGTATTCTATTAAAGCTGTCCCGCGAGGGAGGCGCAAAACTGAAAGGTCTGTCATGTGAGCGAACTTCGATTGAAAAATAAATCGAAAAAAGTTCTTGACAAACGGTTCGAGTTTTGATATACTAAATAAGCTGTTTGATGAGCGGT